>JALFJR010000009.1 GCA_022775005.1 Parabacteroides sp. | reverse complement strand
TCTTCTTTTGCTCCTTCTCTAACTCCTTCTGCAACTCATAATCCTCCTTGCTGAGGCGGTATTTGTCATAGGCATCCTGGTTCATGAAGACCAGCATCACGTCGTTGAGCGAGCCCCAGGAGGCGTGCGCACGCATACCGTAACGCTCGGTAATGAACAAAATCGCATTGCCGTCGAGCACCCAACGGGGCGATCCACTGGTATAGCCACTGTTGGTCAGGTTGGTGATCTTGCCACCCTCCGCACTGACCAAACCTATATCGGCATAGGGGTCATGCTTATTCCCAATGAAACAGAGCGTGAACCACTTGCCATCAGGCGACCACTTATAGGTGAAGCCGCCAGCGGTGCTATACCACGTAGAGCCATCCGTCACCTGACGCACCTTCTTCGTTTCCAAGTTTACCACCATCAGCTTCGTGCGTTCCTCGATGAAAGCCAATTCCTTCCCATCGGGCGAGAACTGGGGCATTGTGCGCTCCACAGTAGCGCTGGGCAGCAGCACCTCCTCGTTGATCACCGTGGCGTTGGAGAAGTTGGCCTCCTCCTCACGAGCGATCTTCGCCAAGTAGAGTTGCCAATTACCTGTACGCTCGCTGGCATAAGCCAACGTACGTCCATCGGGCGAGAAGCTCAACGAGTTTTCAGCCGCCGCCGTATGGGTGATCTGCTTCGTAGTGGCATAATCCGTGGAGGTCGCAAACACCTCACCCCGCACGATAAAGGCCACTTGCTTGCCATCCTGCGACGAGATAGCCGAGGTGGCTCCTTGCGAGAAGCGCAGATCCACCACTTGATCGCTATCGTCGTGCACCAAGTCAATCTTCACCTTCGCAGGCTTGCCATTTGGCTGCTGGGTATAGATCTCTCCATCATAGGTAAAGCACAAAGTCTGATTCGTAGCCTGCGAGAGGAAACGCACCGGATGCGTCTTGAAACGGGTCACCGCCTTCACCTGTTGCGGAGCGTTCAACGGGAAGCTATACACATTGATTGATTTCGTCTCTCGCTCGCTGAGGAAATAGACCGTCTCCCCATCCGGAGCAAACACCGCATTGCGATCCTCACCGGGACGATCCGTCAAGTTGGTATGCTTACCCGTAGCCGCATTATAAAGCCAAATATCCCGCGTCACACTGGAGGTGTGGTGCTTACGCCATTCATCCTCGAAACCTTTCCGATCTTGGTAGAGGAAACGCTTGCCGCTCTTATCGAACGAGACCATCTCAGCCGGTGTACCCAATACTTGGCGCACCTGTCCGCCCGCCACAGGAACCGCATAGAGTTCCGTCATAGCAGAAGTAGGGAACAACACACTGGTAGCGGGATCTTGCAGGGCCGCACCGAAAAGCACCTCCTTGCCATCGGGCGTAAAGGCCGAGGGAATCTCGGAGGCTGAATTGTAGGTCAATCGTTTAGCCGTGCCTCCATCGGCAGGCATCACAAACACATCCATGTTGCCATTACGGTCGCTGGCGAAAGCGATCTGCTTGCCATCAGGCGACCAAATGGGCGTACATTCATAACTGGGAGTCGTGGTCAGCTGGCGTGCTTGCCCACCGGCTGCGGCTACCTTATATATATCCCCTTTATAACAAAAGGCGATCTCCTCTCCCGACGGAGAAATCTGCACATCACGCAGCCACAAAGGGGTGGCCGCAGAGCCTGAGGCTGCTAAGCTCAAGGCAATACAGGTCAATAAATGTTTCATTTCAGGTTCAATCTTTTTTAGTTTAGACAGCTGCGAAGATAGATAAATTTTCGATAGCATGCTGCTTAGGGAATCTTGTACTCCATACGGAAAGTGGCTTGTTGTGCTGTCGGGAAATCAGCAGGAACAGGTTGCGTCACCTCACCCGTTGCAGCCCATTCTGCTCCACGCAACAAAGTTACTTGAAAACCAGTGCATTGCATAGCTGGAGAGTGCTCTACGGACTCACCCGCATGGCCTAACATGGTATGGAAAATGCGTGCCTTCCCATAATCAACCGTGAAAATCAGGGGTTCTTCCCGTCCGGATCCACCGGTCTCCTTGGTAGAGAAGGCCGTGAAAAGACAATCTTGAATATTGCCTGGGCCACGCATCCGATCATATAGCTCGTCCTGCCCATGTTTCCATTGAGCGGGCAAGCCCTTCGTCACAGGATGCTCCGCATCACGCAGCTGCAACACATACTCATGCTGCTTGCCATGCGATCCGCCCACACCTAATGAATAATCCTTCACCAGCCGACCATCTTGCCAATAGACATAAGGGCCCGCATTCTCATTGCGATTCTCCCAGCCACCTAACGCACAGAGTTGATTATAAGCAGGCCACCCCGCAAAAGCATTATCCGCTGCATGATAAACCACTACACCACCTCCTTGCGCCACATACTCCAAAAAACGGCGGTTGGTCTCCTCTGGCCAAGCGTCGCCGTTGTAATCCAACACGACCAATGCATAAGGCTTGAAATCGAGCACAAAGCCAGACATGTCCTCTCCCGCAGCGGGCGAAATAGCAAAATCAACCGTGAAACGTCCGGAATTCTCCAATATACGTTTCAAAACGACATGACTCACTTGCCAATTGTGATTGTTCTGCCCTGTGATCAACAAGGTCTTAATCGGGGCTTGCGCCATCAAGCTAACTACACACAAACAAGCCCATAACACCAACGTCCATTTTCTCATAGTAATTATTCTTAAAGATTATGGCTACGAAAGTACAATAAAAGACTGAGTTCTGGCACATAGTAGGCTACCTATTAGAACAAAAAACAAGCGGGAGACCTCAGCATTACCCGAAGCCTCCCGCTTTATAGACTTATCATTTACCTAACACACTTTCTATTTTCTAAGAAGAGACGCAGCGGCATCAATTCTTTTCTGCATCGCTCATCTCTTCGATCGCCGCTAACAACCGACGAATCTCCGCATTCAACTGCTGACTCATAGCACCATTGCCTGCTGCCTGATAGCGGTCAGCCTGATAACGTAACATCGCAAGCTCTCTGAGCTCTTTTTCATTCTCTCTTAACATCATAAATCTCCTTTTTTGTGACCCTCCCTTTGAGGATCGATTAATAACCTAAACTGTAAATCTCTTTTCTTTTCGAGTGCAAATATACATCTTTTTCTCAAAAGTATGCTCTACAACATAGAAATTATGCTTGCAATTATACTCTTTTAACTTATATCATCTTTAACAGTATGGTTTTCTGCCTCTTCGACAAGTGCTTGCGCTTGGGCAACCACCTCATCCAACAATTGCAGCCAAGTGGCTGAGGGAAGCTCCGGATCCTGCTTCTCTAACAAACGGAGATGCTGCACCAAGGTGTTTGCCCCTAACATGGCAAAGAGTGGGATAAGCTTATGGGCAATACGTCCTGCCTCTACCCGATCGGCCAAGGTCCGAGCCGTCGTCAGGCCTTCTATGCTTTTATGTGTCTCCTCGATGAAAGTGCGAAGGATGCCCATTGAGGCTTCGCTATCCTCTCCGGCAAAAGCAGTGAGCGAGGAGAAATCAAAGCCTGCATGAGGCTCAAGACGAAGTTTAAGCAGATCGTTTAACAGCGAGATCAATTGCGCCGCCGTGAATGGCTTATTGAGAAATGCCGTGAAGCCAGCCTCTTGGTAATGCGCTTGCTCCTTGCCCACATTCGCCGACAAAGCCACAACAGGAAGACGATCCGATCCTTCTATTCCTGATTCTCTAATCAGCCGCAACAACTGATAGCCATCCATTTGAGGCATCTGTATATCAGTAATCACCACAGCAAAGGAGCGACTACGCAACCATTCACACACCTTACGGGGATTCGTACAACAGACCACCTCAACCCGACTCTGCTTCAAAAGCTCCTCTGTCAACGCCAACTGCATAGGATCATCATCCACCAAAAGACAGGTGATTTCATGAGCCGCTAATGCGGGATCTAACAAAGGTACGGTTTCATCCGTTGCCTCGTCCGTAGTCGGCACATCTTCCACCAAGAACTGATTACCCGCCAACGACAGCGGCACACGCACCTTAAAACTACAACCTTGCCCCACAACACTATCTAATGTCAGTTTTCCGTGCATTAACTGCACCAGTTTTCGCGTAATAGATAATCCCAAACCAAAACCTTCCACTCGATCCGTTCCATAGACGCGAGCAAACTCACCGAAAATACGTTCCTGCTCCTCATAGGGAATACCTGGTCCTGAATCACGCACCACAACCACGAGCGCATACTGATAGGATTCCACCTGTTCGATCGAGACAATCAGCGATACCTGACCCTCATCCGTAAACTTAATGGCATTGGAAAGCAAATTGCTAACCACCTGACGCAGACGAATCGTATCTCCTAAATAGACCTGCTCCATTCCCTCCGGCAGCAACACCCATTCTAATCGTAAGTTTTTAGCCTCTGCCAATGGACGAAAACTTACACCAATCTCTTGAAACAAGCTGGGCACACGAAAAGGCAATCGATGAAGCTCTATCTCACCCGACTCTAATCGCTGATAATCCAACAGATCGTTAATTAACGACAAGACATGATCTGAGGAAGAACGCATGTTCTCCAAATAATATTGCTGGCGAGCATCTGGATGACGCCGTTGAAGCAACTCAATATACCCCATGATGGAGGAAAGTGGCGCACGAACATCATGACTGATCGTCAATATTAGCTTCTCTCGACTGTGCAGAAGATTCTCTGCCATCAACTTAGCCTTCTCCAACTGCTTGCGATAGAATTTACCTCTTGAGATGTCATGCGAGATCAAAGCCAAGAACAAGAGCGCCACCAAGACCGATGAAACCGCAATAGTACCGATCTTACGGGAAGCCGCATGGACCAATGTCTGTTTCTTATAGAGTCGAGCTAACGACGCATTAACCTCCTCCTCCTCAATGTCCCGCAACATCTGGTTGATTTCTTGCGTGATAACGCTATTATTGTAACGCAAGTTAGCCGCACGCTCCACTAATAACTCCATTAGTCGCTTTCGTTGCCAAGTCACACTGTCTTGTATGCTCCTAAGGACACTGACAATTGTATCTGTCGGGTTGTAGGCATTCACCAATGTGTCTTTTATCACCTGATAGGTAGAGTTTACCACGATAGAGGTATCCTCTTTCGCAGGCACAAAAGCTTCTGCCAAACGGCGAAAGAATCCTCGTTTACGTCGAGGAACGACCACCGTATCTTGCTTCACTTCGATTCGCTCCTGCACCTGAATCTCGTTGATCACTGTGTCCGGAACAGCCATGATGCGCTCAAAGTTTACGATATAGAGACTATCTGTATTCGCCTCTCGCCAGGTATCCAGTAGTCGGCGAGCATTCCAGCGTTTGCGCTCCAGAAGCAACTCAATGGTATCAATCTTGTGCAACTGCACAGAGTCGGTAATATAGGTACGCAACGAGTCCAGATTATGGCGGGCCTTGTTGAGCGCACGATTGAAATGGGTGATCTCACCCTGCTGCATCACGATTAGCTGTCCTAACGCTTCACTCTCATAAAGCAAAGAGAGGGTATTGGTCACCAGATAAATCTTTGTGCGGTTTTGATTGTCGGAAAAGTCCTCCACAGCGACCTGCTCTACTATATTATATATATAAGAGACGGCATAGACCGCAATGGCTATCAGCAACAGATAACCCACCACTACCTTACCGGTTATGAAACGACTTCGCTCCTTCATGGCCTCACCCGGATTTATTCACGATACGCTATCCCCCAGCGATCCAGCATCTCAAAATCCTGTTTCTTCAAGCCCAACTCCCAAAAGGGAATAGGATCGTCGTGATCCCCAAGATACATCCGGTCGCATACCTGATAGGCCTCATTCGTCACAGCCTTGGTCGAATCGCTCAAGTTTGTCCGTACAGAGGCGATGTCGAGCATCGTATGAAACACGGTATTTGTACTGATCGGAGCCGTTGCATGGGCCTGTGCCTCTGCGTATTTCTGCGGGAAGATTTGCCGATAGGGCTCCGAGAACCAAATCAAATAGGGAATGTGCAACTGATAATAGGTCGGGATCGGTGAAGCATGGAGGTAACGAGCCCGTGCGTCATCGAAAATATCCTCTCCATGATCGCTTAAATAAAGCATCGCTGAACAGGCCTCTTGCTGACGCAACAGCTCCACCACCTCACCCAACACTTGATCGGTATATGCGATAGAATTATCGTATGCATTACGCAACTGCTCTCTATAGGCCTGCCGTATGCCCTCAGCTTTATCTGGCGTATAGATGCGAAAAGCCTCAGGATAACGCTCTCGGTAATTGAAATGTGAACCATAGGTATGTAGCACAACGAAGAGATTACCAGATGTTTGCTCCAACTGCTCTCGCAAAAAAGGAATAATCTCACCATCATGGTGGGAGGTGAGCAAAGAACCTGTAGGAATCGCACTGAGGTCGATAAACCGATCGGCCTCACGATAGTAGGCTCCAATCATGGAGGTGGTCAACTTCTGATTTGCGATTACTAACGTATGGAAACCTGCCTCCTTAAAAGCCGTGACAATGCTTTTCGTACGATAAAGCACATTGTATTCCTCCGCACAAGCGGGCGAGAGAATAATGGGTACACTCTTATGGGTATTGTTTGACTGCGTGACCGCATCTCTAAAATAGACCAAGCCTTCGGTAGCTTCCATGCGAGGTGTTGTCGGACGCTCATAGCCGTAGAGGCTCCACTCCATCGCCCGGGAAGTCTCTCCCACCACCAACACATAGATTTCCCGCTTTCCCGTTGTAGAAATTGGCTTTGTTGCCTCATAGCGGAAATTGGCCGAGGTCTGGGCATAGTTGCTGTTGCGTTCTGCCTTGCGTACGGCAAAACCGATGTTATAAACCGCATTAAGTGGATAGACATCGTAACGCCAAGAAAGACGATCATACGGATTAGTGGGCACCTTGCCCAATCCCCATCCAATTACGAAAAGCACCACTCCGATCCATGCCCACCGTTTCCGGAAAGAAATACTCAGCTGATCTCTTCCTCTCACGGAGCGATAGGCCAACCAAAGCGTAGGCACTGTATAGCAAAAGAATACACACGCCAATACCATGAGGATATTAGCCAGTAACTCACTGGCCTCAGATGCATTAGAACTGGTCAGGTTCAAGAGCATATCAACGGCGATGACTGATTCGCCAAAGACCGACAAAGCAATCAATTGCCCGCCATCCAAAATCAGCTTCGGGAAAAGGCACCAAGCCACTATTCCTGGTTTGCGTGCAGCTGCCAAAAGCACGAACCAAACCCCCAAAGGTATCAAGAAAGCAGCCACACGTACCGGAAGCTCCAAGGGCTCCGTGACAAAAAAGACCGCATTGGGCACCATGAACAACAAGGCGAACAGGAAATAGATTCGTACTTGCGCATGGGTCCAAACGATCAACCGATGTAATGCTTCTTGTATCTTCACTTCATGTATTCTTTTCGCTGGTTACATTTCTATGAAATGGAAGCGACAAAGATAAGACATTACACGCATATCAAACATTATTCCTCTTAAAATCGTCTTTCATTTAACGAAAGATACGCTTAAAGATACGCTTTCATCTTCTGGCAATAGGCCGACACCGAACTTTTTACTTCCTTATGCAACAACAAAATACCGATCAAGTTGGGCAACGTCATCATAGCCACCGTAATGCCCGAAAGCGTCCAAACAATGGTTGTATCGGTGAAAGAAGCAAAGAAAAAACCGATAATATAGATGATATGGAACAAGCGGACATATCTTGTACCCCACAAATAGGTCACTGCCCGATCGCCATAGTAAGACCAAGCGATCGTTGTGCTGAAAGCGAAAAGCAACAGTGAGAAAGGAATGATATATTTACCCCAATCGCCCAGCCAACCCATCTTGAAGGCCTCTGTGGAAAGTGGAGCAGAATGGAGCAAGGACTTTCCTTGCAAATAGACTACCTGCTCCTCGACAGGAGGTAACACTATCTTTCCTTGTCGTACGGGAAGCACTCCCGTGAAAGGTTGTTTCTCCTCATGCACAGTCACCTCATCCGCAAAGGAGCGGGCATGAAGCACCGTGAGATCTTCATTCACGATCCGACCCGCCTCCACACGCAACTCACCTGTATATAACGGAAGTAACTCCTCTCCCAACACATAACGAGACACTTTCGCTCTATCCTCCGCCTGATCCTCATCATAATGACCCGCTAACAAGACCGTATCGGCCTGTTGAAAACGATTCTCAAACTTCTGATTCCAGGCACCGGAAGAGAGCAACACCAATCCGGTCAACGAGCAAATCACGATTGTATCAATAAAAGGTTCCAACAGAGCGACCATACCCTCCGATACTGGTTCCTCCGTGCGAGCGGCCGCATGGGCAATCGAAGCGGAACCTTGACCAGCCTCATTAGAGAAGAGCCCTCGATTCACCCCTCGATTGAATGCCCATACGAAGGTAGCGCCCAAGAAACCTCCGGATGCGGCCGAACCCGTAAAGACATCCGTAAAGACGGCCATGATCGAGGGTATAACCCGATCATAATTGTAAATCAAGACGCTGAACGCACCCAACAGATAAATAACCGCCATAAAAGGTACTAACTTCTCTGTCACCTGTGCAATGCGTTTGATGCCACCAAGAATAATCAGTCCTAATACAACAGCCAAGATTGCACCCGTAATATACTGCTGTATGCCAAAAGCCGAGAACATAGCGTTGGAGATACTGTTGATCTGGGGCAAACACCCTGTTCCAAACGCAGAGAAGATTGTAGCTATCGCAAAAATAGCCGCCAGCCAAGGACAATGCAACCGGTTACGCATGTAATACATGGGTCCACCTGAGATAGCACCCGTCTCTGTCTGCTCCCGGTACTTATGCGACAGCGTTACCTCTACCATTTTAGTCGTCATACCGAAAAAGGCAGTGACTAACATCCAAAATAGCGCAGCCGGACCTCCTAAATGGATTGCCAAAGCTACTCCTGCAATGTTACCAGTACCAACTGTTCCAGAAAGCGCTGTAGCCAAAGCTTGGAAATGGGAAGTATCACCCACCTCTTGATGGCGATCATAACGCCCAGAGACTACTTTCAACGCATGTTTAAAGAATCGTACCTGTGGAAAACGCAGATAAATGGTAAAGAAAAGCCCCGTGCCCAACAACAGAAACACAAACCATTGCGCCCCTCCAAAATGGGCATCCACAAGGGCAAGAAAATCGTTTACTGTTTGCATCATTACTATCCGTTTGTTATTTGATGGCGCAAGGTAGGCATAAAAAAGCAAAAAGCAACTATCCAAGTGCAATTATTTCGCTTTTTGCTCCGGATAGTTGCCTTTATATAGCTTTTAGCTCGTTTTACCGGGCTATTTTTTGTAAAATAGACAGAAAAGCATCATTTGTTATGTCGAAGGTTCGCTCCCGATAGGCCACGAAATCCTCCAAGTAGTCGCTGGTGATGTCGGCCACGATCTCCTCTCCGGGCAGGCCAAAAGCATCCACCAACCGTTCAATCTTCGTTTTCACCTGGCGGATCACTTGCAACCGATCTTGATAACGATCAGGCTTGTCTAGATCAGTCAGATGTTCGTTGCGTGCCACTAAATAGACCACCGTGTAAAAACGCTCCACGCTGCCAAACAGCGGTCCAAAGAGCGCTTTCTTCTCTTCCGGCAAAGCGGCCAACCGTTGCGCTACACGACTCTGCTCGCTCATTGCCCGATAAAGGTCTCCATGAACTTCGCACCCGGCGCCGGAGAGATCGTAACCACCTCCGTATCTGCCGGGATCAGCACTGTCTGCCCCTGCTGAACGAACAACTCATTGCCCTTATTGTCTCGCATCGACGCCTTACCCTCCATGCAGATATACACCACGAAAGAATCTAAGTTGGAGAAGTCACGCACCATAATGGTGTCAAGATCCAACAAGTTTGTGGTAAAATATTTGCAATCAGCCAAAGCAACTGTCGAGTTGGTACGAGCCTTGTAATGCGTGCGGTAGTCGGGATAGAGCGTATAGTCGATCGCATCCTTAGCCAACTCCGTATGCAACTCACGCCCGTTACCCTGCGCATCCTTACGGTTATAGTCGTAAATACGATAGGTGATGTTGCTGGTCTGTTGAATCTCTGCGATGAAGCAACCCGCACCGATAGCGTGCACACGACCTGCCGGCAAGAAGAAGACATCACCCTCATGCACGTCATAGCGTTGCAACACATCCATGATCGTATTGTTCTCCACACGCTTCACATACTCATCCGCATCAATCTGCTGCGAGAAACCAGAATAGAGGCCGGCATCCTTCTCGGCCTTGATCACATACCACATCTCCGTCTTACCGAAAGAGTTGTGACGTTTCTTCGCCAACTCATCATCCGGGTGCACCTGGATAGAGAGGTTATCTCGTGCGTCGATAAACTTGATCAACAGCGGGAAAGTCGTGCCAAAACGCTCAACTACCTTCTCGCCCAACAGCTGCTTGCCGTAGGACTGAATCAAGTCATCCAATGACTTTCCTTCCAACTCGCCGTTTGCAACGACTGAATAATTACCCTCCACGTGAGAGAGCTCCCAGCTTTCGCCTACGCCATTCTCCACCGGAGTAATTCCCTTAAAGGGACAGATCGCCGAACCACCCCAAATCACCTTCTTGAGGATCGGTTTAAATGTAAATGGATACAACATTGTGTTTAAATGTATAGCTTTGTTACTTTTTGATTTTTCGTAAAACCATCGCCGAACGAGCGGGCACATACAGCTTCAACCATTCCTTCTTCTCCTTTTTATATAAAGGATCGAACTGGGTTAAATGATGCACACTGTCATCGTTCAAGCCAAAACCACCAAATTGCTTTGCATCAGTATTAAGCGCTACCTCATACTCGCCAGCTGGCACCAAGAAACCATAATCCGTGTAAGACTTCGTCGGGCTGAAGTTGAAAACGAACACCAAATCCTTACGACGGTAAGCCAGGATCTGATCGCCATCGTTATCCCACACTTTCAAGAGCGGTGTCGCCTGGAAGTTGCGCACGCTGCGAATCAATTTAATCATCGCCTCATCGAAATCACCCAGGAAGTGATACTTCAAGTCCATGTTATCAACCAGATCCCACTGGCGACGGGCATATTTATACGACCAGCCATTACCTTCGCGAGGGAAATCAATCCATTCCGGATGACCAAACTCATTACCCATGAAGTTCAGATAGCCACCATTGATGGTTGAAGCGGTCACCAAACGGATCATCTTATGCAACGCAATGCCACGCTCCACCATGAAATTGTGATCATCTTTCTGCATGTGCCAATACATCTCCGCATCGATCAAACGGAAAATGATTGTCTTGTCACCCACTAATGCCTGGTCATGACTTTCCGCATAAGAAATCGTCTTCTCGTCTGCACGGCGGTTGGTTGTCTCCCACCAAATGGAAGAAGGATGCCAATCCTCGTCTTTCTTCTCCTTGATTGTCTTGATCCAATAGTCAGGGATATTCATGGCCATACGGTAATCAAAGCCATAGCCGCCATCCTCAATCTTAGCTGCCAAACCCGGCATACCGCTCACCTCCTCGGCGATAGTGATCGCCAACGGATTTACCTGATGAATCAATTTATTCGCCAACGTCAGGTAAGCGATCGCATCACCATCCTGATGACCGTTGAAATAGTCGCCATAATTGCAGAAAGCCTCTCCCAAGCCGTGGCTGAAATAGAGCATTGAAGTCACACCGTCGAAACGGAAGCCATCAAACTTATATTCCTCCATCCAGAACTTGCAGTTGGACAGCAAGAAGTGAAGCACCTCGTTCTTGCCATAATCGAAGCAAAGCGAATCCCACGCCGGATGCTCACGACGCTCGTTATTATGGAAATATTGATCGTAAGAACCATCGAAACGGCCCAGCCCCTCTAACTCATTCTTCACGGCGTGACTATGCACGATGTCCATGATCACAGCAATACCCAACTTGTGTGCCTCGTCGATTAACTGCTTCAACTCATCAGGTGTACCAAAACGGGAAGAAGCCGCAAAGAAACTACTTACATGGTAACCGAAAGAACCGTAGTAGGGATGCTCCTGGATCGCCATAATCTGAATCGCGTTGTAACCATCCTTCGCCACACGAGGCAACACCTTCTCACGAAACTCATTATAGGTCCCCACCTTCTCCTCATTAGAGCCCATACCGATATGGCACTCATAGATCATCAACGGACTGGTATTGGGCTTGAATTTCTTCACCTTAAATTTATATGGCTTCTCCGGCTCCCAAACCTGCGCACTGAAAATCTTCGTCTCCTCATCCTGCACCACGCGGCGAATCCATGCGGGGATACGCTCACCAGCGCCTCCATCCCACTCCACCAACAGTTTGAACAAATCACCATGATGCAAACGATCCTCCGGGAAAGAGCCCTCCCATACGCCATTAGCCTTCTTCTTCAGCTTATATTTCGTATTTTTCTGCCAATCGTTGAAGGTACCAATCAGATAGATTGCAGTCGCATTGGGTGCCCACTCCCGAAAGACCCAGCCCTTCTCTGCCTTGTGCAAGCCAAAATAGAGATAACCGGAAGCCATATCCGACAAGGAGATCTTACCATTGTTAGTCAAGCTTTTTTCTTTTGCAACCGCATAGTCATACCGTCCTTGGATAGCGGCCTCATAGGGGGCCAGCCAAGGGTCATTCTTAATCAGATTCAGAGACTCCATATTATAGTATAAATGATGTTTGTGCGCAAAGGTAAATAAAATAATCGAGAAGTAGCTTTCACAAGACGTTGTTTCTTATGATAGTCGCAGTCATTACCAATCCCTAAGCCTGATCATTAGTAATGACGGAG
>JALFJR010000102.1 GCA_022775005.1 Parabacteroides sp. | reverse complement strand
TTAGAAATTCTTACCTTTGAAAGGTGATTAACAACGAGTCACGATAAAATGCTCATCGTCAATTTGTTGTGATTTGCTTAGAAATTCTTACCTTTGAAAGGTGATTAACAACGAGTCACGATAAAATGCTCATCGTCAATTTGTTGTGATTTGCTTAGAAATTCTTACCTTTGAAAGGTGATTAACAACAACCGTCAGACCAAGCTCACTCACCTCAGAGTTGTGATTTGCTTAGAAATTCTTACCTTTGAAAGGTGATTAACAACTTCGGTGCTGTGCCTCTGTTAGCTTTGTTGTTGTGATTTGCTTAGAAATTCTTACCTTTGAAAGGTGATTAACAACATTAAACTGTAGCTGACGGCCTTGAAACTTGTTGTGATTTGCTTAGAAATTCTTACCTTTGAAAGGTGATTAACAACTTTGGTAAGTTGATAAGGGATAATAAGCGTGTTGTGATTTGCTTAGAAATTCTTACCTTTGAAAGGTGATTAACAACGCACCCGACAAAATTAGATGAAAAAATAATGTTGTGATTTGCTTAGAAATTCTTACCTTTGAAAGGTGATTAACAACTACATAAGCGCACGAAATAGGGCAAACGGTGTTGTGATTTGCTTAGAAATTCTTACCTTTGAAAGGTGATTAACAACTTTTAATGAAGCTAAGCGAATCACTACTAGTTGTGATTTGCTTAGAAATTCTTACCTTTGAAAGGTGATTAACAACTTTTCATACTCTGCAATCTTTTGCTCAAGGTTGTGATTTGCTTAGAAATTCTTACCTTTGAAAGGTGATTAACAACCGTGACATTCAAGGGCAAGGGTGAGCTCAGTTGTGATTTGCTTAGAAATTCTTACCTTTGAAAGGTGATTAACAACCACATAAGTTACAAAAAGACCAACCATATTGTTGTGATTTGCTTAGAAATTCTTACCTTTGAAAGGTGATTAACAACAGGATATTGGTATTTAGCTAATATCCTGTTGTTTATAATGGAAATTAGGATTAAAAATCTGATCAAAAAAGTTCCAATTGTGTAGGCTGTGAAGGACCTTTTACCTCCTTGGTTCCGTGAAATACCTCAATGTTGGCAAATTGTTTGTCGGTTATGCACATCACAGCCACATGCCCGAACTTGGGCAGAAAGCTTTTGACCCGTTTGATGTGTACAACGGCATTATCCATGCTGGCACAATGCCGCACATAGATGGAAAACTGAAACATACTGAATCCATCCATTTGCAGCCGTTTTCGAAAGAGCGCATACTCCCGTTTGTCTTTCTTAGTCTCTGTTGGTAGATCAAAGAATACAAGTACCCACATGATTCGATACTCACTAAATCTATCCATGGAAGAATCTTTTTTTACTGTGGGACAGCATACTCTGGATAGGCAATGCGTCGTAATTCCCCTCTGAAACATTTATAGAGTGAGGCAGTGGTTTGTGAAACGCCTACCATGAGGGGGCTTCGCTTACCCCCAATCACAATTTCAATCGTAGGTATGGATAGCAAGCGAGCTTTTATTTCTTTGGTCAGTTGAAGGCTATCTGCTCCCCTTTCGTTGACGATTTGATAGACTAATTCATCCACATAAGGCCGGTAGGGTTCCATGATGTCATCCGCTAAGCAATAGGCATTGTAGCGATTATGATGATGAATGCCTAATGTGGGAAGCATCCCGCTGCAAACCAAAGCTCTGGCAACCACAGCCCGCAGGATGGCATATCCATAATTGAGCAGGTTGTTGGGTTCGGTGCCTTCTCGATAGCGAGAGAAATGCTCCAAGCCGGGTTGCGAAGCAAACAGATTACGCCAGTAATAGGCGGCTGCCCGTGCTTCCATGTTGTCGGTATCTCCACTTTTCACGTCGTTGCTCCACTTCTGCATACAGCCTATTTCCGCATGTGTACAATGAAAAAGTACTTTGGCTTGATTGTCGATTTTAGCTTTGACCGTTTGTTGCCAAAGCTGTTTACGCAAAGGAAGGGAGGCGGAAATTTGGTCTTGGAATCGCTCGCTTTGGATGCTGTTGCCACATAGCGGAAGCATCAATCCCACGGGCATACAGTGGCTGTCACAGGTGATGACGGCACAATTGTTTTCAAGTAATGCTTCAAGAAGACCTTGCGTGATGGTGATCTGTTTGTTGTCAAGTAGCACGATACCGATGTCTTCAATAGGACGGGTCACCACCGATTGTACTTTCATACTTTCTGGAAGTGAAGTCGCTTTCTCTACTTCAGGCAGCTTGATGACCAGTTGCCCCATTCGGAGCGACAGATAGGCGGGATTACCAAAATACAAGGTCTTCTTGATCATAACGTTATACTCCTATGTGAATAATGTTGCCTAATCGATCGACTTTTAGAGGAATACAGGTCTCTTTTATCATTTCACCCGTGATGGCTCGTTCCATTTTATTAAGAGGCGAATATTCAAATTTATCTTGAATCATTGCGGCTACTCTTTCGTTTATGAAGAAAGCCTGAAATTTATTGGAAGATACCATTTTGTAAATCCTGCTTTTGTCTAAAGGCATTTGTATTTCTCCCTTCATGATCTCCTCCTCCGTTGGCAGATACACCAAATCATTGGGCGAAAGGATAAAGAGTGCTTGCTCGTCGAGTGGCAAACCCTGTTTCATCTTCGAGATGGCTTCATGCAAAGGAATGGTGCGGAAGCTACGTTTCTTTTCCGTTTTGCCTGTTTTTTTATCTTCGATAGTCGTTTCATAGACCGCAAAGAATAGATTGGTCCCTTTGGCGGCCTCTACGAATTTCTTGGATTTGTTTCCGGTTTGTCCAACCGTGAACTTATCCGCTTTCTCGTACACTCTGACAGAGAAAATAGGCTGATGGTTATGCCCCTTGTTCAGTTCTCGGATATTTCGGTTCATCTCGTCAATACCATCGGGCGAGAAGGCCAACTCGGCGTTATTGTCGTATCGCTCCAAATGGCGCAGCAAGATTTGTTGAATGCCGGTGTCCGTAATTTTTGTTTGAATGAAATCCTTTGTAAAGGAGGTATCAATGGCCTTTCGAGTCGCAAAATAGCGATCAGAAGTCTCTTTCGTGAAATAATAGACCTCAATCTTCTTCAAGTTTACATCTTGCCAAGTATCGGCATTTTCTGCGAAGTAGGCTTTCATTTGTTTCTCGTTATAGCCTAAGGCCAGCATAGCCTTGATTTTTTCTTTTAGGTCACGATCCACGATTCGCTGAGGTTGAAGTAGGGCCTCTTTTAATGCCACTGTCTTTATCCTACGCAGATTGACCTCGCCGAAAACCGTTTCTTTATGCATCGACTTACGAATAGCCCAACTATCGCCCATTGTTTGCGCTATAGGCTTTTTCTTGCCTTCTACAAAACGTAAAGCATGGTTGGACGTTTTATTAATGACCCTTAGGTTTTGTTTGAAGCTAATAATAATATCGCCCAGTGCTTTTGCTACATCTTCGGGGAAGGATGGCCAAGGCATTACAAACTCCTTGGCAACCATTAGTTTCTTAGGTTGTCCATTTTGGATAGTAGTAACCTCTTCGTATCTACGTAACTTGTGCGAGAGTTGATGGCGATTTTGGTTACTCTTGGGTGAAGCTGCTTCGTTACTCAGTAAATTGACATGATCGCGGGTGGTGCAAGCAATGACAATCGCATCCATGGCGTGATGACGATGGTCGATACGCTTTTTGTTGAATCCTTTTTGCAACGCTAAAGGCATGTCGGGAATGCAATGTCCAGCCGCACTTAGGGTGGTAAACATGGTTGTCCCAGTCAATGCATTCATACGTTCGAAACGAGGCAGGATGAGGTGATTCCACACGTCATGAATCCCCCAGTCCTGTTTTAGACGATCAGTTACGCTACCTGTGCAGACAATGACATGCTTGGAAGTGGCTTCTTGCTCATCAGGTTCTCTCACGATGTTGGAAAGTAGCCCCTTCACCAGTTTACTGATATAGCGGCTGTCGTTGAGTTGCCGTTCAATGAATTCAGCGGGTATATCTTCCATGAGCAACTTCTTCATCTTGGCACGATTGTTCTTGTAGGTCTGCTCCACGAGGTGACAATAGCTGTCAGTCTCTAAAATTGGGACAGTGCGACCTCCGCCTATCGGTACCATTTGGCCATGATGCTGTTTAATAAACTCATAGCCAAGTGCATTATCTTTCAACTTGTTGACCGCTGCTTCACAAATGACCTTGTTGGATAGCGAATCATCAAAGTAGCGTGATTGCGGGATAACATGTTCTATCTCATAATCAGTCGTGAAGAGTCTGGACAAGGGGATAGGCTGCCCGGTATAAGGAGACAAGTAATGCTGTTCGAGCCATAGCTTGTAACGCATCACTTCGGAATGTGTTGGCCGTTTAGCCACGTCTGCCTGAGCGAATTTCTTAATGATATCAGCGATGTCCTCTTCCAATGTTTCTACGCTATTCAAGGCGGTGTCTTCGTAAATGCGCAATAGTTCTTGTTGACTGGGAGAGAAGGGACGCACGTTCTCAATCTCAAATGCTGGATTCATGAACTCGGTTAATAAGGCTTTGATGCGGAGGTTTGCGTTTTCATTTTGCAGCGCCCGCTCTGTCATCTTTGCTCTTTTGTCGGCTGGGTTCTTTAATTCACGGCCCATCTCAATGTGAATCTCATCAATATGCCCCACTTTGGTCCAAATATCCCTAACCGTGCGTAAGGTTTCCATGATAATCTGTTCCACAATCGGATTTCGCAGTGAGTGCTGACGGAATTGTTGCAGATAGTGATCTATATCAGCCGGATTGTTCCATTTGTTCGTGTCGCTCGCTTCACTATGCCGGTCATAAACCAAATAGCAAGCCAACCACAGTGGAAGGCCATGGCATTGCTCGATGGAAGAGAGATGGATCGCCTTCTCTCTTACCCGTTGGCGTATGCCTTCATCTACCTCTCCGTCGATGATTTTCTGCATGCGTTGTTGGGTAGCCTCATCTATGTCTTCTGAATGCCAATGGTGTCCCATGCGCATCAAGGGCAATAGCTTTTTAATGGCCTTGGCTGAATAGGCTCCATAGTCTGGCTCAAAAGGAGGAAACTTGGCCATCGCTTCGACAAAAGCTTCATCTAACTGGTAGCGCATTGCGAACTTGGCCAATGCTTTGCGTAACTCTTGCCGGTCGCTCACGCTAAACAGTATTTCCCAAAGATGTTGCTCGATAGAGCCGGTAAGGAATGTGCTGTCAATGCCCTTCTTGAGCAGTCTGCTACGGATATCACCACGTGTCGTGTTGCATGGATAAGCTTTGTCTTGCACATAGTTCCACCTGTAGGGGAGCTCGGCATTCTTCCCTGCGGGCTTTTTCAACTTGAAATATTTTTCAAAGAGCTCTTTCTGAGTGATTGTGGATAAATTGTTGAGGTAGTCGAATAGGATTGCTTTTGATTCTTCGTCTGGCAGGAATTGCTCAGTGACATCCACATCATCGAGTGCACGGCCCTGCGCATCCCTCTGTGATTTGAAGATACGCAGGTTATAAATCCATTGCCAAAGACGGAACTCTTGATAGAGCGGATGTGACTTGGCTATGCATTTCAATGCTTTGGTGGCTGGCTCTCCTTGTTCATTGATAAAAGCGTGCCGTTCGTAGGGGCATTCGCTGATCAATGATTTCTTGCTCTTCAACGGACGTTGATAAAAAAGAATATCATCCATCAATAGATAGGTGAAGTCTCGATTCGCAATGGATGAGCGGTAGGCTTCATTTTGTGGATAGAGCTCCTGTATGCAACGGGTATAAAGCTCCCGATCGTTCAATTGAGGAATGAATTGTTTCTGTGCTTCGAGTATTTGTCGAAGTTCCTCTTTATAGAAGTCACGCTCGATGGTGCGCACCAGCTTCCCTTTGATTTTTTGTTTCGGATTGGCAAGCAACGCTTGGAAGATATATGTTCCTACGGTTAGGTGTGATTGCTGTATGTCGGCTTGTGTCTTGATTTTGACAAGACTCCAGTCATTCTCATTCGGCATGCGGAAAGATTGTTTGATCTCTCCTTTGGCATCTGCTTTTGGAGTACCGTCAGGATTAAGTTGTGTGGTGACAATAAATTCCTTGATTTTTCCGATCCAATCGGGTTTCTCTTTAGATGGGCGACGATACACCATTCCGTTTTCCAAAAGCACATTCCACCAAATGTCTTTTCCTTTCTTGTCGCCACTATCCTGTATATCTATCACTTTTAAGGCATAATATTCCTCTTTTTTGCTTTTGTCTTCTTCTTGTTCCTCTCCTCGTGTTTGGTAGTATCCTCGTTTCTGATTGAAGTGAAGCAATATCCAAGCTAACTCTTGTCCTGTGATCGCTTCAGTCAAGGCTTTTTTACGTAAATAATATATCGTCCAATCATAGGGAACTTTTAATTGTTGCTGCATGAGTTCGGGATGAGCTTGCCAAAAAAGGCGCAACATCTCCTCATAGCTGTTTTTGAAGAGGAAAATCGCATTTCCTAATGCGTCTTTTGTCCAAGGCAATAGGCATTCTGTTTGCTCTTTGAACTTACCATATCGGGTGAGTGCGTTTTGATAATGGAGAGGTAGAAATCCCATTATATCAAGCATTCGATGCAAACGTTCACGTCTTAAAAGTTGTCGTTCTCGCAAACGTCTAACCCCACGGTAGCGTGTACGGTCAGCGGTTTGAGAAATGGAATTGCCTTTGGCAAAATCACTTTGCATGGCCGCATCCATAGGAATAATTCGGCTTCCTGCATCGATGATGCCGCTCAGCGAACTTATACCATTCTCCTGCATGATTTGTTTGATGACAGCCCAACCGATGCTGTTTGTGCCCAGGTCGAGACCTAAAATGTATTTTTCATCCATGGTAGTCCTATTAAAGAAATATTTTTGGGCAAATGTAGTGATTTTTGTCATGTTGATTTAGAAACAATGGCTATCTTTGCAGTAATTTCTAGCAAATCACAATAAGGATTATTCCGTTGTGAAAACATCAGGTCCCGTCCCATCGTCCTTCAACGGTGGGATTTTTCATGTTTTATTGGTGACTTGTGTGGTTTTATGGAACAGATATGGAAACATGTTGAGATGGATGATTGTCACTTGAGGCAGGGTGTGCCTGATACCCCTCGATCTTTTCTTTCGGCTCGTGTGTTGTTCTGCGGAAGCACAGTGTTGTTCATAGTGCTGGCTATTGGGTTAGCAGTGTGGGCGGCACGGGTGGATGGACTGATCTTTCTTTCGTTGGCCATTACATTTGGGACGATCGCCTATCACTTACTGATGCGGGCATTGGTCTCTATCGTAGTGACGCTTGTGATGCACAATCAGGCAAATCCCCATAACTCATGGTTTAGAGAACGACGCTTCGAGGCTCGATTTTTCCGCTGGTTGAAGATTCGCCAATGGAAGGTCTGGGTACCGACCTATGCGCCTGAGCTTTTTGATTTAAGCAAACATACTCCTTCGGATGTGTTGGGGGTGATGTGCCAGGCGGAGGTGGTGCATGAGGTGATTATTCCGCTGAGTTTTGTTCCCATTGCTTTTTCGCATTGGTTTGGTGCGTTGCCTGTTTTTGTACTGACTTCTATCGGAGCGGCTACCTGCGATCTCCTATTGGTACTGTTGCAACGGTACAATCGTCCGCGATTGATGCGCTATGCATATTCCGTTATCTTTAGAATGAAAAAGATAGGTTTATAAACGTGAAAAATACCTGGAATTATGCAAGTTAGGTCAGTGTTATTGTATGTGGTGTTTGGGTTGATTTCAACCGTTGTCGTGGCCCAAACCATTGAGCCGACTATTGGAATCGTCAACCGTACGGATTGTGGAGGCTTCTGGCGGTATGATTTCAACTATGAGACTGTCGATGTAGATGAGGTAAGTCCGATCGTGCTGTCTGCAGCTATCTTTTTGTCTGCCAATGTGCATGACAGAAAGGTTAAGGCCAAGGGATGCGGCTTGATTAATCACTTCACGATCACGGCAGACGACCAATGCCCCACACATGTGTCGAGCGTGTTGACATTAGAAGGTGCGCTTGCGAGTACAAACTATATACTGATCGAGTCAGATGGTTTTGGATTCGGGATTGATGTGGAACGCAACCAAAAGTATTTACAGGGTAGGGCCACGGCACGGGTAAACATAGATGCCTTTCTGGCTGGTCGGAAACTGTTGGAAAAAGAGGGCTACACCTGGGGCGATGTGACGGTCAATATAGGCTATTCACAGGGTGGACACTCAGGAATGTGGGTAAACCGACTGGTGGCTGAAGAGTATCGTAGCGATGAACTGCCTAAGATAGACTATTGCATCATCGGTGGAGGCCCGTATGACCTGTATGCGCACTATCAACAACTGGTCTTGGATAATCAGTCGCCGAACCCTGCGGCTTTGGCGCTTATTCTAAGCAGCATGATCGATGCGGGAGGGTACAAGGTCAAGAATGAAGACATCTTTTCAGACGATTTGGTAGCGTGTTTTCCTGAACTGTTCGACTCCAAGCGACATAGTGAAGGCTATATCAATACTTTCATATATGAGCGGTATGGGCATGCTGACGACCGAGAATTGCCGCTGGATCAATGGGTGAAGCCCTCCTTCTTCGATGAGAAAAGTGCCGTGATGAAGGAGATCGTCTATTATCTGAAACAGAATTCGCTCGTTTATGACTCTTGGAAACCTGAGAAAACAGGCCGTATTACCTTTGTGCATGCGAGGAACGACGAGGTAGTGCCCTTCATCAATCTGGAGCACATGGCGACCCACTTGCTTGCCAACGGTTATGAAGCCTTTGATGTGGATGACAGTAGCGAAGGAGGCCACAAAGATACGGGCATCTATTTTGTACTGAAGGCTATCTCTCTGCTAAGTAGTTTTGTTCCCACTGGAGTGGAGGAGTTGTTTCGTGAGTCCCCCGCTGAACAAAAACACGACATATACAGTCTGGACGGGCGCTTACTTTTCCGGCAGACCACACTGAATGAGGCTTACAAGTCATTGCCTAAGGGTATTTATGTTATCAAAGGACAGAAAATTGTGAGGCCATGAGACTGGGATTTCCTATATGTGTATCATATAGTGTAACATAAAGGCTGTGCCATAAATAGTCATTACGACACAGCCTCCTGTATTTCTGAAAGGATCAACAATAGCATCTCGATCACTCGATATGCTTGCGAATCTTCGTCAGATATTCTTTCATCTTGGCGGAATCCTTCTCCTTGATAATCTCTTGCAAGATCGCTAATTCCTCTTGAATGCGCTCGATCTGATGCGGTGTGCGCGGGTTGAAGAGGATCTCTGTCAAAAGGTAGTCATCCTCAGAGAGCAGGCCGCGGGCGATGCTCATGTGACGCTTGAAGGTGGTACCCGGGGCATCTTGATGTTTCATCGTGGCTGCGAAGACCATCGTTGAGGCGAAAGGAATACCCAAAGAGTAGGCCACCACTTGGTCGTGCTCCTCGAAGGTGTATTCGCAGATGTGCAACCGCAAGTTGGCATAGACATCCTTGAAGAAGATCTTGCCGAGATGGTCACCTTCAGAGATGATGATTGTGTTCTCGTTCTCCAACTGGCCGAGGTTGGCAAAGGTAGGACCGAACATCGGGTGGGTGGAGACGTAACGGAAGCCACTCTCCTCATAGAACTCCTTCAGGTGGGTCTTCACCGAGGCAATATCCGACAGAATACAGGTCTCGGGTAGGTAGGGGATCACCGACTTAAAGGCCTCAATCGTGTAGCTCAACGTCACGCAGTTAATGACCAATTCCGGTTTGAACTCAGCCACCTCCTCCGGCTTTTGCAAGCGGAGGGCATTGTAGATGAAGCGCATCCGCTTGGGATCGCTCTCCAAGACGGCCACCTCATGGTCGAAACTGAGGAGGTCGGTGAAGAACGAACCCATTTTGCCTGCGCCTAAAATCAATATCTTCATCGGTGCTTGCTTACTTTTGTTCCTCGTTCATGACAATCATCTGCTGACGGACAGACTCCTCGTGGATGCTCTTCAAGACCTCCTTCACGAAGTCCGGGTTCAGATCCATCTGTGAGCCCATGCTGGAGCGTTTCTCCAGGATCTCGCTGTAGCGCGGGGACTGAAGGATCGGCATGTTGTGCTCTTTCTTATAAACACCGATCTCTCTGGATATGCGCATACGTTTGGCCAGCAGCGTGAGGAGCTGCTCGTCGATGCCGTCGATCTGGCGACGCAGGGCTGTCAAGTTCTCCGTTGTCTGTGAGCTATCACGGATCACCAGGAGATTCAAGACATAGTCGAGCACGTCGGGCGTTACCTGCTGTGCGGCGTCGCTCCATGCGCAATCGGGGGTGCAGTGCGACTCTACGATCAAGCCGTCGAAGCTCAAGTCCATTGCCTGCTGGCAGAGGGGAGCTACCAACTCACGCTTACCACCGATATGGCTGGGGTCACAGAAGATAGGCAACTCCGGCAAACGGCGACGCAACTCGATGGGGATGTGCCAGAGCGGGAGGTTGCGGTAGATTTTCTTATCGTCAGAGCTAAATCCTCGATGGATCGCACCCAAACGATGGATGCCTGCTCCATAGAGACGTTGGAAAGCGCCGATCCACAATTCCAAGTCGGGGCTCACCGGATTCTTGATCAATACGGGGATGTCCACACCCTTCAAGGCGTCAGCGATCTCCTGTACAGCGAAGGGGTTCACCGTGGTGCGCGCACCAATCCACAGGATGTCGATGCCTGCTTTCAGGGCCTCAAAGACATGATCCTTCGTAGCTACCTCCGTAGCGACCAGCATACCTGTTTCCTGTTTTACTCGTTTCAGCCAAGGCAAGCCTAATGTGCCGATGCCCTCGAATCCTCCTGGTTTCGTACGGGGTTTCCAGATACCTGCACGGAAGATTTTCACGCCTTTCTCTGCCAAACCTTTGGCTGTTTCCATCACTTGCTCTTCTGACTCTGCGCTGCACGGTCCGGCGATAACAATCGGACGCTGGGTGTCGATACCCGGCAACGCTAACGGTTCAATTTTCATTTCCATATTGTTGATTTTTTATTTGTTGTATTATTTGTTCAATGTTTTTATTCGATTCAATGCCTCCTGCAGGGCCTTGCTCTTACAACAGAGGGAGATGCGGATGTAGCGTTCGCCTCGGCTACCGAAGATGAATCCCGGCGTAAGAAATACCCGTGCCTCATAGAGCACCTTGTTGGCAATGGCCTCTGCGCTCTCGGCGGAGTCGGGAATGCGTCCCCAGAGAAACATGCCGACCTGTTGCTCATCGTAGGTGCAACCCAAAGCCTCCATGATCTGGCCAGCCAGGTCTCGGCGACTGCGATAGACCCGATTCATGCCGTCATACCAGCTCTTATCTGCTTGCAAAGCCTTGGCGGCTGCATACTGCATCGGCTTGAATTGGCCTGACTCAATGTTGCTGTTCACCTTCAAGATCCATTGCACGAACTGGGCGTTGGAGGCGAGCATAGCCATACGCCAGCCTGGCATGTTATGCGCTTTGCTCATGGAGTTCAGCTCGATGCAGGTCTCCTTCGCACCCGGAACGGCTAAGATGCTCAGCGGATGTTCGTTGAGGATAAAGCTGTAGGGGTTATCGTTGCAGATCAAGATGCCATGTCGGCGACCGAAATCCACGATGCGCTCATAAAGCTCAGGAGTGGCGTTGCCTCCGGTCGGCATGTTGGGGTAGTTGGTCCACATCATCTTCACGCCGCTCAGATCCATCTGTTCCAAGGCATCGAAGTCAGGCTGCCAGCCTTTGTCTTCCAACAGATCGTAGTAGATCAGTTTGGCACCTACTAATTTGCTGACAGAGCTATAGGTGGGATAACCCGGATTGGGGATCAGCACGCCATCGCCAGGGTTCAAGAAGGCAAGCGAGATATGCAGGATACCCTCTTTGGAGCCAATCAACGGTTGGATCTCCGACTTCGGATCCAGCTCCACACCGTACCACGTCCGATACCAGTCAGCGAATCCTTGACGTAACTCGGGGATACCGATATGGGGTTGATAGCCATGCTCATTCGCTTGGTGCGCATGTTCACATAGGGTCTCGATGGTCTCCTCGGAAGGAGGGAGGTCGGGGCTGCCAATGCCTAAGCTGATGACGTTCTTGCCTTGAGCGTTCATCTCGGCTACCTCTTTCAATTTCTTGGAGAAGTAGTATTCCTGAATGCTGCCTACACGGTCAGCGGGTGTAATCTTACACACTTTGTTTTCCTTCTGCATATTCGCCTAATATTTTTAAGTCTTTTGTCAATGGAAGAATCGCATCCAATGCCTTTTGGTAGCGTGCGAAATCGGTGAATGTCAGATCGACATAGAAGAGGTATTCCCACTCGCGACCGATGATGGGCAGGGATTGGATCTTGGTGAGGTTCATGTCGTAGAAAGAGAGCACGGCCAACACTTTAGAGAGACTGCCTGAGCTGTGGGGCACGGCGAACACCAGCGATGACTTGTTCTTATCGACTCCACGCATGATTTCGTCGGCTACCCAACGGTCGGCGATGGACAGGAAACGGGTGAAGTTGCGTTTGTTGGTCTCGATGCCCTCTGCCAAGACCTCCATGCCGTAGATCTCTGCTGCCAGTTTGCCGCAGATGGCAGCATGGCCTTCGAGCTTGTTATCAGCGATCCATTTGGCACTCAATGCGGTATCCTCTTTCTCCACCACTTTGGCGTTGGGGAGCGTATTGAGGAATTCCATGCATTGCATCAAGGCAATCGGGTGGGAGTTGACCTCAGTGATGTCGTGGATCGAGGAGCCTGGCAGGGCAACCAAGGAATGGGAGATGCGTAACTTGTATTCGCCCGTCACCTTTAGTCCGCTCTCACGAATCAGCTCGTGATTCTGCAGCAAACTGCCGGCGATCGTATTTTCGATGGCCATCATTCCGACAACAGAGGGGTCTCGCTTAACAGCCGCTATCACATCCGGGAAGGTGATGCATGGAATGATCTCAATCTCTTCTCCCTCGTAATAATTCCGGGCTGCGATGTCGTGAAAACAACCCGCTATACCTTGTATGGCTACTTTCTTTTTCATCTTTCTCTGTTTTTGCTCTACTGCTATTTACGAAAAAAGTCCCACCGTTTATACGGCAGGACTTTATATCATTTATTCACTTACAAATTCTGTTTTGAATGCTTTACATACAAACTCCTGCCTTCACCTTGCTAAAGTAAAAGTAATAAAAGTAATATGTAAAGCTAAATCGATGCATTGTCTATTCGTTTTTAATTACGCCACAAAAGTAACGCTTTTTTGGAAAACATAAATGATTTGTGATGTTTTTTTTCTTTTAATACGTTTTTTCTGATTAACTGTTCCGGAACTTCTGGGGCGATATGCCTACATAACGCTTGAAGTATTTCCCAAAAAACGAGACATTTGGGAAGTTGAGCGAGTAGGCGATCTCCTGAATGGTCAGGTCGGTGGATTTGAGTTGCGACTTCGCATCCATGATCACCATGTCGGCGATGATGTCAGACACGGAGCGGCCTGTTTTTTGCTTCACGATCATGCAGAGATGCTGGGGCGAGATGCTGAGGTGGCTGGCATAAAAGGCAGTTTGCCGGTTGGAGATGTAATGCTTCATCACCAAACTCAAGAACTTCTTCTGGATCTCGTCGCTGCGGGTCATTGTTTGGCTGGGCCATTGCTTGCCTCGATACAGGTCGCCAATGCCAATCATGAGGCCGTGTAGGATATGCTTCACGATTTCCGGATTGATCTTTCCCTCCTCCATGACGATGCGTTCCAGCAGTTTCAAGAAATCGTTTAGCTGTTGGGTTTTCTTGATATCTAACGGGAGGACCGGGTGCTCATAGATTGTGGTCACATTGTCGGTTGTGGATTGGATCAGGTTGACTCCCTCCATGAACGAGGAGGAGAAGCCGATGAACGAGAGTTGCACAGCCTCGCTCTCCTCGCAAAACTGGATGATGCTGCCTGGGATAAGGGTCACCAGATCGCCAGGTTGCAAGGTGTATTCTTTCAGATTGATGGAGGCTTTCAGTGTGCCTGAGACGCACAGGGCAAAGATACCCGCCTTCAAACGGCAGGTCTGTTTATAGAAACCCAAGATTTGTTCCGTTACGGCGGTACTCACCACAAACCCGACGGGCAGGTCAAGCAACGGAAGGTTGTTACTGGTCATCATATCTCGCTTATTTTTCAATTGACCAACAAATGTACTAAAAAAGGCTCTCATTGCGCTATATGGTGAAAGATTGACCAGTGATTTCGGGAAAAAGATGAGGATGCCTGCATTGGAGGAAAAGAAAATTGCTTACTTTTGCTACGACAATATTAATATTATTATAATGCGTAAACATTTCGTAACTGCGCTCGCTATGGTAGCTTGTATATCTGCTGTGGCAGCGACGAAGCCGATGCCGAAACTGACATTCTATGCTTCAAAAGGCGTGGCGGGGTCTGTCACGATGCCTCAGGGCCAAATCGTGCACTATACTGCTTACACAAACCTCTATTATGTTACGCATATTGAGGATTCCACTTATCAGTACATGAATGTGTTTGTGCCTCAGGGCGCTGATCAGCACACGCCGATCTTCATGCGCAACTATGTCGGTGGCTACATGGCGTCAAAACCGCAAAACATTGATGCCACGGATGCTTCCGGGCGTGCGTTGGCAGAGGGCTATGTGGTTGTGATTCCGGGTGCCCGTGGCCGTAACTCAGCGGTGACAGATGCCAAAGGGAACAAGGTGTACGCCGGACGTGCCCCTCGAGGTTTGTTAGACTTGAAGGCGGCTGTTCGTTATCTAAGGCTGTTCGACAAGGAGATGCCGGGTGATGCGGAACGCATCATTACCGATGGCACCAGTGCAGGCGGAGCGATGTCTTCCCTTTTGGGCGCGACCGGCAATCACCCGGCTTATGCGAACTATCTGAAGGAGATGGGTGCGGCGGATACCCGCGATGACATCTATGCGGCGGTTTGCTACTGTCCGATTATCGACCTTGATCATGCCGATATGGCTTATGAGTGGTTGTATGGCTGTACCAACAACGTGAGCCGTCCGCTGACGGATGCACAGGTAGCGGTCTCTAAGCAGTTAGCCGCCCTTTATCCAGATTATTTAGCCAGCTTAAATTTAAAGGATGAGGAGGGACATACGCTGAATGCGGATAACTACTTGGATTATCTGAAGAAACTATTGATTCGCTCAGCGCAGGAGGCGAAAGATGCCGGGGCGACCATTCCTGATAGTTTAGGATTCACCTTTAGTGGCACCAAGCGTTTTCAAGCGCCCGTAGATGGGGTGCAGCGTCAGCCTAAACCACAACCGGAAGGTGCAGCGGCTCGTCCGATGCGTATGCCGTCGAGAGAGGTAGGTGAGTATGTGCTGGATGTGGATCTGCCTCGTTATTTGAACTATGTGGTTTCTACTATTGCATTGAAGACACCACCTGCATTTGATAGCCAAGGTGTTGCTGGTGCAAGGCCCAGTCCTGAGAATGAGGAGTTCGGTGATGCTCAGGGGAGTAGTGTGAACTTTACGGACTATTCGTTGAGCCAAGCCACGAGCAATGCCTCTGCTACCATTGATGAGGAGACTCGTGAGCGGGTACGCATCATGAATCCGATGAATTTCATTCGGGATAGCCAATCGTCGGTTGCGCCTCACTGGTATATTCGCCATGGTGCACGTGATAGAGACACCGCTTTTCCCGTGCCCATCAATCTTGCGTTGATGCTTCGATCTGTGGATAAGGATGTAGATTTCAAATTGCCTTGGAACCGTCCGCACTCAGGAGACTATGCGTTAGACGAACTGTTCCGTTGGATCAAGCAGGTCGCTCGATAAAAATAGTTATAATATAATATATAGGTAAAAGTAAAACGGGAGCCCCACAAATTGCGGTAGCTCCCGTTTCTATGTAAAATTAAATGACGGCTTATTCAGCTTGGCAAGCGCACAAAGTCGGGATCAGGTTACGATCGCCGTATGCGTTGTCCACACGAGCGACGTTCACCCAGAACTTGCTCTCATGCAACCAATCCAACGGGAAGGCAGCCTTGCTACGCGGGTAGGAGTGATTCCACTCATCGGCTGTTACCTCATACTCTGGGTGTGGTGCATTCTTCAAGACGTTATCGGTCTTGTCGGCCTCACCATTCTCTACCTCCTTGATCTCGTTCCAGATACATTCCATGATCTCCACGAAACGATCCAACTCGGCTTTGCTCTCACTCTCGGTCGGCTCAACCATCAAGGTGCCGTGTACCGGGAAGGAGAGTGTCGGTGCGTGATAGCCAAAGTCCATCAAACGTTTAGCGATGTCGCTCTCGTCGATGCCTGAACGCTCTTTCACGGTGCGGCACTCCAAAATCAACTCATGACCCACACGGCCTGTCGCTCCGGTATAAACAATGCCGTATGTATCCTTGAAGCGTGCGGCCAAATAGTTGGCGTTCAAGATAGCCAACTTCGTGACCTTCTCCAATCCCTCTGTGCCCAACATACGGATGTAAGCGTAAGTGATCGGCAAGATGCCTGCACTACCGAAGGGTGCTGCGGCTACGGTATTGAGATCGCTACCCCAAAGCACTGGATGCTGCGGCAAGAAGGGTACCAAATGTTGTGCAACACAGATCGGGCCTACACCAGGACCACCACCACCGTGAGGAGAGGAGAAGGTCTTGTGCAGGTTCAAGTGGCATACGTCCGCACCAATTGTACCCGGATTGGTCAAGCCTACCTGTGCGTTCATGTTGGCACCGTCCATATAGAACTGGCCACCGCACGCATGGATGATCTCGCCCATTTCCTTGATGTCTGCCTCGAAGATACCGTGGGTAGAGGGGTAGGTGATCATGCTGGCTGCCAAGTGCTCCTTGTTCTCTTCTGCTTTCTGACGGAAATCAGCCAAGTCGATATTGCCTCGCTCATCGCATTTCACGGTTACGGTCTTGAAACCACACTGTACGGCAGAAGCCGGATTGGTTCCGTGTGCGGAAGCTGGCAAGAGGACGATGTCGCGATGACCCTGACCGATGCTCTCTAAGTAAGCACGGATCACACGCAGACCGGTATATTCACCAGCCGCTCCGGAGTTAGGCTGTAAGGTGCAACCTGCGAAACCGGTGATGGTGCAGAGATCCTTAGATAGGTTCTCGATCAACTCGCAATAACCCTCCACTTGCTCCTCGGGGGCGTAGGGGTGGATATTCATGAACTCCGGACGGCTCAAAGGCAGCATCGTAGAGGCCGGGTTCAATTTCATCGTACAAGAGCCCAATGAGATCATGGAGTGTGCCAAGGAGACATCACGACGACCTAAACGGGTGATGTAGCGCATCAACTCCGTCTCAGTATGATATTTCTTGAATACATCCTCCTGCAAGAAATCTGAGGTGCGTGCGAACTTCGCATCGAAATAGGTCTTTGTCGGGATGGCCTCGCTCAACATGTAGTCCATGCCTGCGGCACCGGCAAAGATATAGAGCAATACGCCAATGTCAGAGGTCTGTGTGGTCTCATCCAAGCTGATACCTACCTGACCGCTCTCGAAATAGCGCAGGTTGACACGGCACTCCAAGGCGATCTCACGCAACGCCTCGATCGAGACATTAGAGGGCAACTGAATCTTCAACGTGTCGAAGAAGTCAGCGTTCAACTGCTTGTAGCCCAACTTCTCCAACTCTTGTGCCAAGAATCCGGCTTGCGCATGGATGCGTCCGGCGATGTCTCTCAAACCATCCGCACCGTGATAGACCGCATAGAAGCCGGCCATGGTTGCCAAGAGGGCCTGGGCGGTACAGATATTAGAAGTTGCTTTTTCACGCTTGATGTGTTGCTCGCGGGTCTGCAAAGCCAAGCGGAAGGCCGGATGACCGTATGCGTCCTTAGAGATACCGATGATACGTCCGGGGATCGTACGCTTGTACTCATCCTTTGTTGCGAAGTAAGCGGCAGAAGGACCACCGTAGAACATCGGGATACCGAAACGCTGGCTGCTACCGAAGACGACATCCGCACCCCACTCGCCCGGAGGAGTCAATAATACCAAGCTCATCAAGTCGGCTGCAACACCTACCTTGACACCTGCAGCGTGAGCGGTCTCAATAAAGGCTTTGTAATCCTCGATGGATCCATCGCTGTTCGGGAATTGCACGATCGCACCGAATACATCCGGCGTGAAGGTAAACTGGCGATAGTCGCCTGTCACGATCTGGATGCCTTGCGGAATCATGCGGGTGTGAATCACAGCCAATGTAGAGGGGAAAATCTTCTCATCCACGAAGATCGTGTTCGCACCTGCCTTCACCTGTTGGCGACTGCGTGCGCCATGGAACATGGTCACGGCCTCCGCTGCGGCTGTTGCCTCGTCGAGCAACGAACAGTTAGCCAAAGGCAATCCGGTGATCTCAGCGATCACGGTCTGGAAGTTCAACAACGCCTCCAAACGACCCTGTGAAACCTCTGCCTGATAAGGGGTGTAGGAGGTGTACCAGATCGGGTTCTCGAAGACGTTACGTTGGATGGGGGCGGGACATACGGTGTCGTACCAACCCATACCAATGTAAGAGGTGAAGACCTCATTCTTTGAGGCCAACTCAGCGATATGCTCCGCAAACTCGCGCTCAGTCATTGCCTCTGGCAGGTTGAGCGGCTCCTTTAAACGAATGTTGGCCGGAATAGTCTGATCGATCAACTCGTCCAACGACTTGACGCCAATCGCATCCAGCATAACGGGAATCTCCTCCTCTGCGATGCCGACGTGGCGGTTTACGAATTTATTTGTGTCCATATATACTATGATTATAAATAGGGATTCTCTAATTTCTCATCAATAACGCGGGTCTCCGGGCCGTGACCAGGGTAAATAATCGTCTCGTCAGGCAGGGAGAGGATCTTGTTTTGTAAAGCAGCCAACAGCACATCTTGGTTGCCTCCCCACAAGTCGGTACGCCCGATGCTTCTTGCAAAGATGGAATCGCCTACGATGACGAAACCATTCTTGGCGTTGTAGAAGGCCAAGCCACCCGGCGAATGACCGGGAACGGTCAGCACCTCCAACTCGGAGTTACCGAATTTGATGCGTTCACCATTCACTAAATAGTGCTGCACGGGCACCTCCTTGATTTTGATAGGCACGCCGAAGGCTCTCGCCTGTTCTGCGGGTGAAGGCAGTTTCTCCTCATCCGCCTTATGCGCCTCCGGGCTCAGCCCGTAGGTCTTGAGTACAAACTCATTGCCGAATACATGATCCAAGTGCAGATGCGTGCAGAGATAGCGTTTGAGGGTCAATCCGTTAGCGGTGATAAAATCGCTCAACTCTACTTGCTCCTCCATGCGCAAACAACCACAATCAATCAAAACGGCCTCCTTGGTCTCGTCGTACAGCAAGTAGGTGTTTTCGGAGAAATAATTTACCTCAAAAGATTTGATTGAAATCATAATGGTACGTACACTACTTTTTTAGTTTCAAAATAAGGCTCTTTAAAATGGTCAGATAACGCTATGGTTATCGACTGTTTGAGGAAAGGACCGATCTCTCGCTCCAGCTCGCCTCCTTTCAGGCATATCAATCCGTTGGGGAGTGCGTTGCGCTGCTCCTTCCGGATGTTCTTGCGCACGATCTTCACCAAGTCGCTGAGTGGCATGACCGCACGGCTCACGACAAAATCAAACTGCTGTTTCTCCTCTTCGGCACGCGCATGAAGAAAGGATACGTTGCTTAAACCAATAGCCTCAGCTACGGCTTGCCCCACCTTGATCTTCTTACCGATACTATCGACCAAATGGAAATGGCACTCAGGGTATAAGATAGCCAAAGGAATACCGGGAAAACCGCCTCCCGTGCCCAAGTCCATGATGCTCGATCCCTCCTTGAAATGCAGCATCTTAGTGATACCCAAAGAGTGCAGCACATGGTGCGGATAAAGATTCTCGATGTCCTTGCGCGAGATCACGTTGATTTTTGCGTTCCAATCCAGATAGAGGTCATAGAGCGCATCAAACTGCTGTTGCTGCTGCGCCGTTAACTCAGGGAAATAGTGTGTGATGATGTTGCTCTTTGAATCCATAAAAACAGTTCAACATTAATCAATTAACGAAGAGATAGGGCTGTCGTCGCGCAACAGGTGGCGAATCTCCTTGTAGGGGAGTTGCACATGCGTCGCGCCTACCACATAGGCAGCGATCTCATACTCATTGAACGAGTAGGTGATGCCCGTCTCATCCACCCTAAAGTTGCCATTGGGGAAGATCTCGTCGATGCTAAAGAAGCCGATATTCTCCAGCTCCTTGTTGTTCGCTACATTGTTCTGCTTGGCGATTTGATCCACCAGGATTTGTGCCAACTTCTCCTCATAGTCATCCACGAAAATGTCTGCCTCCGTGAGTGGCTTTGCGGTCTTGAGGTCGATCACATGGTGGTTATAAGAATGTGCGCCATGTGCGCCACCGGTGTAATTCTCGAAGCTGACCGTGTAGCAAAGGATGCCTTGCTCGTTGAAGTCAATCTCATTCTGCGACATCTCATAATAGGAGTACCAAGCGCCTACAGGTCGTTCGTCAGCCTTGCTCAAGTCCTCCTGGAAGTCGCTCTCCAAATCCTTGTATGCCGCAAGGTAATCCTCGGTATATCGCTTTACGGCCTCCTCAGGTGAATAGGCCTCGTAGTTCTCGCCAAAATAGGTGGAAACGAATTGTTTTTGTAATTCAGCCAACAGCGAAGGATCTCCTAAATGCGTCGGGTAGATGAACTTGATCTCTAAGTTGCAATTCGGGTTTTCTGGGTTGTTCAGCAAATGATAGGTCTCCTCTATGTCTATAGAGTCAAACGCCACGTCATTTTTTTGCCCCTTTGAATCGCCATGGCTACAGCCTATCGTGCTCAAAAGGAACGCAAAAATTACCCAAAAGCTTACAAATAAATGAGTTCTCATTAAGATACAGATTTAATTAAATGTGTCGCAAAAGTAGGATAATATTTCTGCGTGTGCAAGTTTTACCGTATATTTGTCGGCGTAACAGTTTTCGATGTTTATTGATCAAAAAAGGAATATCATGAGAAAAGTTTTGGGCGCTATATGCGCTTCTTTATTGGTGGTGCAGGCCTATGCGCAGTGGAAGCCTGCAGGAGACAAAATCAAGACAGCTTGGGCAGAACAAGTTAATCCTCAACAAGTATTACCGGAGTACCCGCGTCCGATCATGGAGCGTGCGGATTGGCAGAACCTCAATGGGGAGTGGGACTATGCGATTCGTCCGAAAGGAGAAGTGGAGCCCGCTACGTTTGATGGCAAGATCTTGGTACCCTTTGCGGTGGAGTCGTCGCTCTCAGGCGTGCAGCAGATGGTCGGCGAGGCGAATGAGCTCTGGTATAAGCGTACCTTCCAAGTGCCTTCCGCCTGGAAAGGCAAGGAAATCCTGCTGCACTTCGGTGCCGTGGATTGGCAGGCCGACGTGTTCGTGGACGATGTGCTGATCGGTTCGCACGTGGGTGGCTATACGCCCTTCTCCTTGAATGTTACTCCCTATCTTTCCGCTAAAAGTGCCACCCACAAGTTGGTGGTTCGTGTTTGGGATCCAAGCGATAAAGGCTATCAGCCAAGAGGTAAGCAGGTCTCAAACCCGGAGGGTATTTGGTACACCCCGGTGACTGGCATTTGGCAGACCGTTTGGTTGGAGCCGGTGAACGCTTCGCACATCACGGCTATCAAGGCGATTCCCGATGTGGATAAGCAGGTGATGCACGTAACGGTTAGCACCTGTTCTCCCTCTTTGGCCAGCGACATTGTCGAGGTGGAGCTGTTAGATAAAGGGCAGGTGATCGCATCTGCCAAGGGCGTACAGGGCAAGGAGCTTCGTTTGGCGGTGAAGCAACCGACGCTGTGGGAACCCTCCAATCCCTATCTGTACGACATGAAGGTGCGTCTGACCAAGAATGGTCGTTCCGTGGATGAGGTGAAGTCTTATACGGCTTTCCGCAAGATCTCAACGGTGCGTGATGCGCAGGGATTGATGCGTATGTGCTTGAATGATAAACCGCTCTTCCAGTATGGCCCGTTGGATCAAGGTTGGTGGCCAGACGGACTTTACACCGCACCGACCGATGAAGCGTTGCTTTACGATATTAAGAAGACGAAAGAGTGGGGTTTCAATATGATTCGCAAGCATGTGAAGGTTGAGCCGGCACGTTGGTATTACCATTGCGACAAGGAGGGTATCTTGGTTTGGCAGGATATGCCAAGTGGCGACATGGATAACCAATGGAAACCTCGTGTATATAATGGTGGAACGGATCGTCAACGTACGGAGGCTTCCATCGCCAACTATTATCAGGAGTGGAAAGAGATCATGGATCTGTGCGTCTCCAATCCCAGCGTGGTTGTTTGGGTACCTTTCAATGAGGCTTGGGGCCAGTTTGATACCGAGAAGGTGGTGGCTTGGACAAAGGCTTACGATCCCTCTCGTTTGGTCAACCCGGCCAGCGGTGGTAACCACCGTCCTTGTGGCGACATCCTTGACCTGCACAACTATCCCGGTCCGGACATGTTCCTTTTCGATCCGGTTCGTGTGAATGTATTGGGCGAGTATGGCGGTATCGGCTTGGCCGTGGAGGATCACTTGTGGTGGAATAAGCGCAACTGGGGCTATATCCAGTTCAAGAATAGCGACGAGGTGACAGCGGAGTATGTGAAGTACGCCAAGATGCTGAAGAGCTTTGTGAAGAAGGGCTTCTCCGCAGCGGTCTATACGCAGACAACCGATGTGGAAGGCGAGGTCAACGGATTGATGACCTACGATCGTAAAGTGATCAAGATCAACGAGGCACAGGTGCGTGCCATCAATCAGGAGGTCATTCGTTCCATGAACGAGTAAAAAACTTTTTTATCCATATACGGGGCAAATGTGTTTTATGTACATTTGCCCCGTTTTTTTTGATACGAATGTGTTATGATGCGAGAATTACAACCTACGGATGCGGCTGCCATTACCGCTATATATAATGAATATGTATTGCACAGCGTGGCCACCTTCGATACCGACCCGGTTAGTGAATCGGCCATGTGGGAAAAGGTAAGTGGGATAGCTGCGAATTATCCTTGCTGGATAGAAGAAGAGGCAGGAGAGGTGATCGGCTATTGCTACGCCCATCCTTGGAAAGAGAAAGCCGCCTATCAAACGACGTTGGAAACCACCATCTATTTATTCCCCGAACATACCGGCAAAGGCATCGGTCGGCGTATGATGGAACACCTGATTGCTGATTGCCGAGAGAAAGGCTTTCATGCCTTGGTGGCCTGTATCACAGCAGACAACGTGGGCAGTTGCCACCTACATGAGCAATTAGGTTTTCGCAAGGTCTCCCATTTCGAACAGGTCGGCCAGAAGTTCAATCGCTGGCTCGATGTCGTCGATTACGAGTTGTTGCTGTAAGGAAGGGTTCTCTGAGAAGATACAAGACCTTAAAATCAGATAAGAAATTCTAAATCCTGCATATATTTGGGCAAAATCCTTTTGGTATCAAAGCTCATTCGTATATAGTAAATATCACTTGTATCCAATACAAATTGGACGAGTTTAAATTTTAATCAAATAGTTTCGGTATTAACACTATTGAAAATGAACAAAAAACTAATTAAAGAACTTCTTACGAAGGTTATGCCAAATGCAGATATTCCATCTTCTTATGGATATATCTATGATAAGGAGATTAAAAACCTTACTCTTTTAGTGAAAATAAAAGGGCTAAAGGCTAATATGCAAGATGACGAGGCCTCTTTTGACAGTTGGGCTATTGCTCTTAAGTATCACCTAAGAGAATATATAGAGACTATTACAATAGATTGGGAGCGAGATTTCTCCAATGGCGAAGATGGAATTTTACATTATAATAGATTCGTTTATAGACTTGCCAAGTTTGTCCAAACATATTCCTGGGCACATTCGGCAAAACCTATTCCTGTAATCCCCACAACGCTATATTGTAACATCGGCAGAGAAAAAGCGGCTAGTATTGATAAGCATTCACCAGAGTCAGAGGGATGGCTCGAATGTAAGTATGTGATGGATCATTCCATGGAATATGATGTCATCAACCATCAGTTCCCCGTAGGAATTTTCCATGAAAAGGTAAGTCGAACTACTCATTATACCACAGGAGGTAAAAGTGCAATAGACATTTGGGCTATAAAGAATGACTGCCTATCAATTTTTGAATTAAAGGAACCCAAAAACAAACCTTTGGGAATAATCTCAGAGCTTATGTTTTACACAAACATATTGGACGATATTTTATCTCATCGCATCATGTACGAAGAAAGTAAGAATGTGGAATACGCTGTAAAACATGATATACGTGGGTTTAAGAAGTTTCATGAAGCATATGAAAAAGGAACTATTAATAAGATTGAATCCATTTTCCTGGCAAATAATCTTCATCCTCTCTTATCTAATGGACTAATAGATTTTATTAACGATTCTCCCCGTTGGAAATATAAAAATATATCATATAAACACAAAGTCATTGACTAATGAAGATTACAATCCATCGTGGCACTGACCAAATTGGCGGCTGTGTCACAGAGTATGAACATAAAGGATGGAAACTCTTCGTTGATTATGGAGAGCAACTGCCTGGTTCCCAAAAGTCGAAACCTTTAGAGATTGAGGGATTGACCAAAGGCGACCTGACAAAGAGTGCGCTGCTCATCACTCATTATCATGGTGATCATATAGGTTGCATTAAGGAATTACCCAAGGAACTTCCCTTATATATAGGTAAGCTTGGAAGAGATATACAACTGGCTCTTTCTGAATATCTGTCTTACGTGGATGAGAGCCAGTATATGATTATTGAGCGATTGAACACCTCAAGGGAGTTTAGTCCTGGTCAGTCATTTTCTATTGGTCCTTTCAATGTGATGCCTGTCACCATTGATCATTCCGCCTTTGATGCCTATGCTTTCAAGATAGAAGCTGATGGGGTAAGCGTATTCCATACAGGAGATTTTCGTACCCATGGTTTTAGGAGCAAAAAATTGAGGAAAATGCTTGAACAATATGTGGGGAAAGTAGATTATGTGGTTTGCGAGGGCACCAACGTGACACGTCCTGATTCAATATCATGCTCCGAAGCGGAACTTCAAAAAGCATTTGAAAATGCGCTTGCTCAGAAGATTGGTCATATTGTCTATCTCTCGTCAACAAATATCGACCGTTTGTTTTCATTCTATCACGCTGCTTTAAGGGCTGGTATGCCGTTCATTGTGGATGCTTATCAGAAGCAGGTGATGGACATCGTGGCAAAAAGTGGTTCACTGTGGAGTAAGTCCAGACTGTATCGATATGGGGAATATGAGCCATTGACTCTTTTCAGAGAAGGAAATGACTTTACCTTTAACGACAAGTTCGTAGAAACAATAAGGGACAAAGGATATGTGCTGATAGCACGCGCTAATCCCAGGTTTGACAAACTCATCCAGGAGCTTCCCGGCGAGAAGAAAAAATATCTATCCATGTGGCAAGGGTATCTTGACGAGAGAAAAGAGGCCTACCATGCAGCGTTGGCAACAGCATTGGAAGGTGGTTATGAGTACCTACATACCAGTGGACACTGCGACATGAGCAGTATGAAAAATCTCTTTCAGTTGCTTCATCCTAAGGCCATAATCCCCATCCATACAGACAGCCCCGACAAGTTTGCAGAACGATTCTGTGAGGAATGGCCGGTAATCAGACTCCATGACGGAGAGTCTATCATGCCCATATCTTCATCGACAGCAGATTCATGCTGGTTAGAAATTTTCTGTACCAAGAAACTCAAAGATGGAACTACCTGTGAAAGCAGAGAGGACGGAGAAGAAGCTTACGGGCTTGATGCAAAACACATTGGTCCTTTCAGGGGCTTAGAAGCTGTCAAGTTCGTCTTGGAGAGTTGTCCCAAGGATTCTCCATACCAAAAGTACGAGATAAAAGATGAGGATCCTACATCTATCTGACACGCACGGACTGCATCATCAAATCCGTGACTTACCAGAGGCTGATGTCATCGTTCATAGCGGAGACATCAGCCATAGTGGTACAGAGAGCGAGGTGCTTGATTTCCTGAATTGGTTCATAGGACTACCATATCCTCACAAAATCTTCGTCACAGGCAATCATGACCTGTGTCTGTGGGACGCAGAAGCCATTGAAGACTTGCCAGCCAATGTCTATTTCCTTCAGGATAGCGGAGTGAGATAAGCGGAGTGAAGTTCTTCGGACTGGCCTATAACCATCCGGAAGAACTGATTCCTGATGATACAGACGTCGTTGTCACCCACGAGCCACCTGTTATGATTCTCGACAAATCGGCTGGAACCCACTGGGGGAATGCACCTTTGAGGAATCGGTTGATGGCGATAAAACCCCGATACCATCTCTTTGGCCATGCTCACGAGAGCTTCGGTACACTGAAAGAAGACTGTACGATTTTCTCTAACGGTTCCTTGTTGGACGAAAGAAACAAACTGGTCAGAAAGCCGAGACTGTTTCTGTTGAGATAACCCCGGCTAACCTATGAGATGGGTGACACTATTGCCACGCTCTTCTTGATAATGTTCTTCCATACTCATGCAAAAGTAGTGAAAAGAATTGGTGATATGAAACTAAGACGTATCTTTGCATCACGTAAAATGCGTGACGTAAAATATGCGATGGTATGAAAGACATTAGACGACCGTTCAATCCGTTTGTACTCACAGGGTATGTATCGCCGGAGTATTTTTGCGACCGAGAGAAAGAGGCGCAAAAGATGGCATCTGCTTTGCAAAATGGCAGGAACATTACTTTGATCAGTCCTCGACGTATGGGTAAGACAGGACTGATCCGACATCTGTTTCACCAAGTGGAGGCTTCAGGCATAGCCAAGTGCTATTATGTGGATCTTTACCAAACGGATAGTCTTGCCATGCTGGTCAAGAAATTAGGAGAGACAGTGTTAGGTACGCTCGATACAGCGGAAGAGAAACTGATCAAACGCATATCCACCTTCTTTAAATCGCTCCGTCCCACACTTTCGTTTGATACGGTGACCGGTGAACCGAACTTTTCAGTTGAGGTGCAGCCGGAGTCAGCCGAACATTCGTTAGCTGAGATTTTTGCCTATATGGAGCAATCAGAACAGCGTTGTTATGTGGCTTTTGATGAGTTCCAAACGGTAGCCAGTTATGCGGACAAGCAGGTGGAAGCATTGTTACGAGCCCATATCCAGCACCTGACTAACGTCAATTTTATCTATTCAGGTAGCCAACGGCATGTGCTGGAGAACATGTTTGTAGCGGCATCCCGCCCTTTCTATCAAAGCACACAGATGCTTACGTTAAGGCCTATTGATTCAACCGCCTATTATGCCTTTGCGAGCGCGCATTTGCAAGGACATGGGCAATCCATACCCCAGGAGGTATTTGAGTGGTTATTCACAGATCTTTCTGCGCATACATGGTATGTGCAGTCCTTGCTGAATCGGTTGTATGAGACGGCTCATCCCGTTCTCTCCCAGCCGTTCGTGAATGAGACTTTGGAGGAGATCATTGAGGAGAATGAGGTAACCTTCCAAACCTTTCTGCGATTGATTTCGCCTTTGCAAGCGAGAGTGCTTAAAGCCATTGCGCAAGAGGGAACCGTAAAAGAGATTCAAGGAAAATCGTTCCTTTCGCGTTATGGTTTGGGAGCTGCCAGTTCCGTAAAGACTGCCGTTAAGGCACTGGTCGAGAAAGAACTGCTGTTGGAATCAGAGGGTGTATACGAGATTTATGACCGTTTCTTCGCCCGATACTTGCGACAGAAAACGTCAGGCATATAGCTATAAACAGCCAATGAGATAGCTCCAAACCGCTTGACACTACATTTTCTTCCTAAAATATAGTCGCTGTTTCTATAAACACCGTCGGTGTTTATAAGAATAGCGTTGCCATTTATAAAAACAGCGCTGATGTTTTGAGAAGTTATAGAAGTCTTCATACCTTTGTTGTTGCATAGAAAAACGTTTTCTATTGCGTAAAGTCTCGTTTTAGTTACCAAGCAGGGTAGCATACGTCAAGTAAGAACAGCAACATACATTTAGTAAGGATGGCAGAGTATATCAAGCAAGAGATGAACGACCCGCAAGGCAAGGGCGAAAAGAAGGTTTACTACCGCATGCGGATCTACAGGAATGTCGGTATGGATGAGTTAGTGAAGCAAATCGCACGTCCGGGTTCGGGATTGAGCGAGGGCACGGTATGGCATGTGCTGACTACACTCGCCGAGCGGATGGCATCCGTAATGGCTGAGGGGCAGTCGGTCACCTTGGATGGCGTGGGAACATTCAAGCCGGCCTTAGGTGTCACTCCCGACAAGGAGGTCGATACCTTAGATGGCAAGGAGCCGAAGCGCAATGCCCGTAGCATCGAGGTGAAGGATGTCAATTTCAAGGTCGATAAGCAGTTGGTGCGTGCCATTGATCAACGGTGTTACCTGCACCGGGGCGGTATTAGTCGGGTGCGTCAATCACCGTATAGTGAGCAGGAGCGTTTGGCACTCGCTTTGCAGTTTATTGACACCCACCGATTTCTCCGGGTGAAAGATTATGTGGAGCTCACCGGTTTAGGGCAGACGAAGGCCACGCAGGAGCTGCGTCATTTCTGCAGTGATCCCCAAAGCGGCCTTGATCATACCGGCTACGGAAGTCATAAGGTCTATGTGAGGCGACAACCTCAGTAACTTATTGAGCCTCTTTTACTGTTAAACAGCAGAAAATGCCTATTTTTGCATTGGGTATTTGAATAGAAATGGATGAGGGAGGACGATGAACGAATCAGTAAAGATATTGGATGGGATAGCACAGCAATTGGACTCGCTGTTAACGAGGCAATTGAACAATTGTGGATTGATGTTTCGCCTCTTCTCACGGGTGAAGACAACAAGTTCGCTGGCGCACAAGATGCGCATTAAGGGGGAGAAATACCGATCGGGTAAGTCGTTGATACAAGATATGATCGGTTTGCGCATCGTCGCCTATTTTCAGGATGATGTGGAAGCGTTAGCTACCTATTTCAGTTATGGAGAGGCGGTTGGCTCCTCGATTGATGAGCTCAACTCCTCTACCTTCTGCCCACAGCGATTGAACTTAACCTGTCCAATACCGGAAGCGTTGGTCTCCGATTTCAGGCAGGCATTACCAGCTGAGTATGCGCCCTACATTGATAACACCTATGAGATCCAGATCCGTACGGTCTTCTCTGAAGGGTGGCATGAGGTAGAGCATGATTTGCGCTATAAATGCAAGGCGGATTGGGAGCAGTGTGAGCCCTATTCCCGTGTGTTGAATGGGCTGATCGCCACCTTGGAGACTGCAGAGTGGAACATGAAGATGCTCTTCGACCAGATGGCGCATACCAATATGCAAACAAAAAACTATCGGGCTATGTTGCGCAACAAGATGCATTTGCGTCTTCAAGGAGAGGATTTCTCTGAGGCGGTGAGCGACTTCCTGCGTCAGCATCCTGAGGTAGCCGAGCGGGTTCTGAAGACCGATCGGTTAGTCATCCTGTTGGCACTCCTCAACCACACGAAGTCCATCCCCTTGACATACGATATGTTGCTCTTCCTCATCAACCGCATCGAGCAGATCAGCAAAGAACTACAAGCCTTGGAGCCCCAAGATGCCCAATCCCTCTTGGATGTGTTTCTGAGGTCGTAGCAACAAAATGATGATTTATGCTATGTCAATATATTGGATAGGTTTAACAGCTTCTCTGGCGTTACTCTTAGCCTTGAAAAAGGCTAAGATAGAAGGAGGTATGGCTGGCTGTATCGCTTTCTTTGTCAAGATTTTCCTTATCTTTATAATCATCGTCATCTTGTTCTGCGTGTTGCTGTGAGAAGTCATATAAATATACTACAAATTGAATTATGTATTTAGGAAAAAGAGAAATTCTAAACAAAGAGGAATACGAGTGCAGAAGAAAGAACTGTATAGAGTTCAAGTCGGATGCTACTGCGACGGCATTTAGTGAACTGGAGGACATCATTAATAAATCGCAGTTAGCGAAGCAGTATTTCGGTAAATCCCAAAGCTGGTTCTCCCAACGTGTTAATGGCTGCACAGTTCTTAGCAAGTCCATGGCTTTCAAGGAGGAGGAGTATCATCAATTGGCGGAAGCATTTAGGGATATAGCCAAGCGGCTGCAGGCTCATGCAGATGAGATTGATGCTGCAAAAGTAGATCCTTGATGTATTGCAGCATGAATAATGAACTCCCTATGCCGGAAACAGCCTCGAATACATTGACGCTCTACGCTGTTCGAAGCGGCAAACTGCACATGCGTCAGCTTTCCTCAGATCAGTTCTTTTGATGTAAGTAACAAAATGTGAATTACAACATAACGAATAATGGTGGTGTTGCTTTAAGAGGATTTTGGAGATGTTTGGATGATCAATCCTTGATTGCTTTATACAAGGCGGCATAGACGCCTACAACAAAGAGTGCACAAGCCGCCTTAGCCAAAAACGAGAATATGGTGTATAAAATGGATGCTAACATGGAAAGGGAGTTTTGGTTTCAGAAAATATTATCAGGTTTACAGCCGTGCCAGATGGCCGACTTAGCCGACTTAACCAGAAACAATATTACACCAGCGATCATCAGCACACCGATCAGTCTGCCGAAGATAATCCATGCTATGTGTAATAAGTAGTCAAACATTGCAATATTTTTCCGCAAAGCTATGAATAATTTATCATACAAGATTTATTTGACACTAAAAAGAATGTGCCGTCTGCATTTTCAGGAATAAATGCATTGTCTACTGTTTCAGCTAATGAAGAAGAACCAGTGAAATCAGGAAAAGACAAGCAGGGATAGCTGCATTTTTTGTTACCTTTGCGACTGACGAGATAAGAGACAAACGGATTATGCCTACACTTCATTGGATCGGAAAAGAGCGGATAGTGAATCATCATGCGGAAGTGCCATTCCGTGTGCTGGAGCATCAATATGGTTTTCGGGGAGACAATCCCGATGACCGAGCGGAGACCCACAGTGGCAACAAGATCATCCATGGTGACAATCTGGAGGCCCTGAAAGCGTTGCTCCCGGAATACGAGGGCAAGATAGATTGCATCTACATTGATCCGCCTTACAATGCAGGCAACGAGGGATGGGTCTATAATGACAACGTGAACGATCCGCATATCCGCAAGTGGTTGAAAGAGGTGGTAGGCGCTGAGGGCGAAGACCTCACTCGACACGACAAGTGGGCGATAAGATTTGGCTCGGCAACAAGTGGGCAGATCTTGCCGGTAACGACTATAGCTATTTTATGGTCTTCCCAAACAAGGAGGTGGAGGGTGCCATCACGACCAAGGAGCTTATCGCCATGCTCGACGAGCTATGATGACATGGCTAAGGATAGCGAAAGGAGGAAAAAAGATGGCGAAGAAACTTGAGATACGCAACAGCACGGCAGAGTTCCTGACCTTTGTGGCCACAGGCAAGGAGGAGGGCATACAGGTGCTCTACAAGGATGAGACGATTTGGGCCACGCAGAAGGCGATGGCGACGTTGTTTGACGTGGACAGAAGTGTGATAACCAAACATTTGAAGAACATCTTTGATTCGAGTGAATTGACGATGGAGCAAGTATGTGCAAAATTTGCACATACTGCTGAGGATGGCAAGACTTACCAGACGCAGTTCTTGCCGAGAAGGAGCACATGGGACTTACCTCTTGGGAGAACGCCCCCGATGGGAAGATCGTGAAAACGGATGTCAGCATAGCCAAGAATTACCTGAAGAGTGTCGAGCTGGAAGATATGGGTCGGCTTGTGAACAGTGTGCTGGATATGGCCGAGCGTATGGCTAAACGCCATATCCCCATGACAATGGAGGATTGGGCCAAACGCATTGACATCATATTGGAAGCCGGGGGCGATGCCATTCTACAGGATGCCGGAAAGATTACAGCAGAGTTCGCCAAGCGGTTTGCCGAGTCGGAATTTGAGAAGTACCGCATCATTCAAGACAAACTTTTCCAGTCGGATTTTGACCGATTGACCAATGGAGAATTACCTTCTTTCGAGATAGAATAAACCGGATAGATCCGTGTAATTGCGCCTATCCCCTCGCATCCCCTCCTTATGTCTGTAAAGTTCAGATTGGTTCAGAAGAAGAACATGATGAAGGATGCCGTCGAGGCGATGGGTATTGCACTATACTACTTGAAGTTTACCAGCATCTTTCGCTGTCAACCATGCCCGCATCGGCGGCACCATTCTCAAAGGCAGCGAAATCACCGGCATCGCCACTATAAAATGGTTGGGATGCCTGCGGAGGTGTTGAGCGATGTTGTTGCCGACGCTCATGGATGTCTTTGTAGAGCGCAAACTCCTCCGAGGTAAAACCTCTGTCTGGATTGCTGCGATTTGCTCTCGGTGTTGATCGTCGAGAAGACTTCTTATGTTCTTTGTTATCCGAACCACTGATATCGCTTATTGCAAGGCAAATAGCGAAGAAGAGCACTATGATCATGATTACTACAAATATCATAACTCACCACATTTTGATTATTTCTGGCACGAAGGTATGAAATATATTTGATGTTTTATCTTCTCTATGTTCCTCTTTCCCAAGAAATGATTACTTTTGAACCGTCAAATTCCAAACCCCACGCTGAGGCGGCTTTGTTCGTGAAGCAAAGGAGGGAGGGAGATGATAACGGGATGCTCTGAACTGAAAGGCGAGGAGAGTCCCTACATAGTTATATAAAAGGCGTTTACTACGCTTTGTTTTTGACTCCTTGAAACCTGGAAAATTTCAAATCCGTCTTAAACAAAAGTAACGGTCAACGTCCTTCGGGGATGTATTGTATCCCAGTCTTTGTGCTGTCCTGACGCAGATTTAATACCCTGCCGTCAGGAGAGCGCAGGGATGGTGTATATATACTCATCAGCGTGGGGCTTGGAAGTTACTCGTTTGACGGATAAAGGCAATCCAGGGCCTCAAGGAGTGGAACGAGTAATGGAAGAGCTCCCGCTTTTTATATATAATGGTATAACAAGATCATGAATCTGTAAACGATAGAAATACCCAGGCTTGGAGCGGTTTGGAGGCAACAGGAAGGAACGTATGCCATGAAACAGCCCAAGCTGATTGACAATCTACATACACGGGTCATTGATGAACTGAAAAGCCAGCTGACCGCCGGGAGCAAGGTCTCGATCGCAGCCGCCAGTTTCTCCATCTATGCCTATGAGGCCTTAAAGGCGGAGCTATCCGCTGTGCAAGAGCTACGTTTCCTTTTCACCTCGCCCGCCTTTGCCCAAAGCAGTGCCCCCAAGCAACAACGAGAGTTTTATATACCCAAATTGCATCGAGAGCGCAACCTCTATGGTTCCGACTTCGAGATTCGCTTGCGCAATCAACTGTCGCAACGAGCCATTGCCCGGGAGTGTGCCGACTGGATCCGTCGGAAAGCGCATTTCAAGAGCAACGTCTCGCAAGGGGTACTGAATGGCTTCTTGCATCTCTGTGATGGAGCTGGAGAGCAGAGCGTCTTTTTCCCCTTCAATGAATTTACGACCACGGAGTTAGGCTGCGAGTCGGGCAACAACCTCTGTCCAGGTATTTGGTGTATGCCTTCGCCTTTCGTCGAGCAATATTTGCAGAACTTCAATGAGCTATGGCAAGACAGCGAGAAGTTTCAGGAGGTGACGGATACGATCATTGCGCATATCGAGGATGTCTATCGGGAGAATGCCCCGGAGTATATCTATTTCGTGACGCTCTATCACCTCTTCCGGGAGTTCTTGGAGGATCTTTCTGAGGATGACCTGCCCAACGAGGCGACAGGATTCAAGCAGAGCGTCGTGTGGCAGAAACTCTACAACTTCCAAAAGGATGCGGCCTTAGCCATCATCAACAAGTTGGAGAAATACAACGGTTGTATCTTGGCAGACAGCGTGGGCTTGGGAAAGACCTTCACCGCCTTAGCGGTCATTAAATATTATGAGAACCGCAACAAGTCGGTGCTGGTGCTCTGCCCGAAGAAGCTCAACGATAACTGGCAAACCTACAACAGCAACTACCTCACCAATCCCCTTGCTAAAGATCGTCTGCGCTACGATGTCTTTTTTCATAGCGACCTCTCACGCCGGGAGGGCAAGACCAATGGCAAGGAGCTTTCACACATCAATTGGGGAAACTATGATTTGGTGGTGATTGATGAGAGTCACAACTTCCGCAATGGGGGCAAGGTCACGGCCCGTGGGCAGGAGGACAGTCCCCGGGAGAACCGCTACTTGCAACTGATGAATCGGGTGATCCGCTCAGGCGTACGCACCAAGGTGCTGATGCTTTCCGCTACGCCCGTCAATACCCGTTTCAATGACTTGAAGAACCAGCTGCAATTGGCTTATGAAGGCGAGAGTGAGCGATTGGATGCGTTGCTCAATACCTCGACGAGCATCGACGATATTTTCCGACAGGCACAAGCCGCCTACAACACCTGGGCGAAGCTACCCGCAGAGCAACGGACCACGAAAGCGTTGCTCGATCGGCTGAGTTTTGACTTCTTCGAGGTGCTGGATAGCGTCACGATCGCCCGCAGCCGTAAGCATATCGAGCACTATTACGATACGACCGACATCGGTCAGTTCCCCACTCGTTTGGCACCCCTTTCACGCCGACCGGATTTAACCGATCTGAGCCAAGCGGTCTGCTTCAAGCAGATCTACGCATTGGTCAGTCAGCTGAACTTGGCGATCTATACCCCCTCAGACTTCCTCTTGCCCAGTTGCATGGAGAAATATAGCGAGCAAGCGGGCTATACCGGCTTGACACGAAGCGGACGAGAGAAGGGTATTCGCCAGTTGATGAGCATCAACCTGCTGAAGCGATTGGAAAGCTCGGTCAACTCCTTCCGGCTGACGCTGCAACGGATTGCCACTTTAATTGAGAAGACCTTGGAGCAGATAGATACTTTGCGACCCCAAACAGCAGAGCTACTGATGGAGCCGCAAGCGATCGAGGAGAGTTTGGATAGTGACGACAGCGAGGTGGCTTTGACCTTAGGCGACAAGCAGACTCGGATTGCCTTGCAAGATTTGGATCATATCTCTTGGCGTAACTATTTGGAGGAGGACTTGGCAATCCTGCAACAACTGCTTCGGCTGTTGGCGGACATCACGCCCGAACATGACAGCAAGCTGCAACAGCTGAAAGCCGACTTGCGGCAGAAGTTCGCCCATCCCATCAACCCGGGCAACCGAAAGGTGTTGATCTTTACGGCCTTCTCCGATACCGCCGAATACCTTTATGCCCACTTGGCACCTTGGTTGCAAGCACACTATGGTTTGCATACCGCTTTGGTGACGGGCAGTGTGGAGGCACGCAGCACGTTGCGCTTGCCCAAGCGTGAACTGTTGGATTTCAATAAGGTATTGACGCTCTTCTCGCCTGTCTCGAAAGAGAAAGCCGCCCTCTATCCGCATATCCAGGAGGAGATTGATGTGCTGATCGCTACCGATTGCATCAGCGAGGGACAGAACCTGCAGGATTGTGACTACCTGATCAACTACGACATCCATTGGAATCCCGTGCGCATCATCCAGCGGTTTGGACGTATCGACCGTATCGGCAGTCGCAATCCGGTAATTCAGTTGGTGAACTACTGGCCGAATGTCTCGTTAGACGAGTATATCCATTTGAAGGGGCGAGTCGAGGCACGCATGAAGGTCTCGGTGATGACCGGTACGGGTGATGACAACCCCATCTCTCCGGAGGAGCAGGGCGACTTGGCCTATCGACGTGAACAGCTGAAGCGGTTGCAGGATGAGGTAGTGGATTTAGAGGAGATGAATAGTGGCATCAATATCATGGATCTGGGTTTGAACGAGTTCCGGCTCGACCTGTTGGCCTACTTGAAGGAGCATCCCGATGTGGAGCACACGCCTTTTGGGCTTCATGCCGTGGTGCCTGCCACCGCTGAATGTCCTGCGGGTGTACTGTTTGTCTTGAAGAATCGCAACAACTCAGTGAACATCGACCATCAGAATCGTCTCCATCCCTTCTACATGGTCTATATCTCGCAGGAGAAGGAGGTGATCGTCAACCATCTTGCGCCGAAAGAGCTGCTCGATCGGATGCGTCTGCTCTGCAAAGGGAAGAGCCAGCCGGATGCGGAGGCTTGCCGGCTGTTCAATCGCCTTACGCAGGATGGCAAACGGATGCAAGTCTGTTCGGAGTTATTGAGCGAGGCCATCTCCTCGATCATTCATGTCAAGGAGGAGAGCGACATAGAGAGTTTCCTCAGTGGGGTGCAAGGGTCGCTCTTCACGGAGGAGATCCGAGGGTTGGATGATTTCGAGTTGATCTGTTTTTTAGTAATCAAATAAGAAAAGGAGGTATATCATGTTTTACGTCGCAGTGATGATTTGGATAGTAATTTTTGTGTGGAAGGAATTAACCGGACATGGTAATTGAAGATGTTCGGACTACCTGAATCAGCTATCGTAAAGAGGCAACTGCCCAAGAAGGCCATCTATGCCAAGTTCGCCTTGAAGCCTTCGCAACGGGAAAGCTTTGATACTGACGTGTCTCGTATGGACATTGTGGCGGTTGTCTCGCCGAGCACCGTGCCAGCTTTGGGTGCAGGCACGGAGGTAAAGGAGTTTTATATCGTAGCGGTGCAGCTGAAGCGCAAGGACTATGAGGTGAAGAACCTGTCGTTGCTCTTTCAGCTCATTCCGCAACGGTTAGTGTTAGCCTTGCAGTTTGAGCAAGAGACACAGTTTGCCATCGAGCATACGCAACTAATTACCTCCGCTTGGTTTCCTACAGAAGAGGCACGTCTCCCGCTGTCGGGGTTGAACATAGACACCGCTTGGGAGAATCTGGTCAAAAGCATCGGGCAGATCACGGTGGAAGCCGGTCATACCTTGGCTGAGCAGATTGCTATGAACGAGCAACAAGCCAAGCTATTCGCTCAAATTGCCACCCTCAAACGGAAGATGGCGAATGAACGGCAACCCCGAAAGAAAAGAGCCATCTATGAAGAGATAAAGAAATTGGTAGGGACGCAACGTGTTGCGTTAGAATGAAACAAATAAACCAACAATATGGAACGACTAAAGATGCAGAGCCACAATGTAATCGGCTCCAACATACA
>JALFJR010000080.1 GCA_022775005.1 Parabacteroides sp. | reverse complement strand
GGCGTTTTTCAGTTTCCCCTCCATCAGCAGGCGTATTTCGTCTTTGGTCAGGAAACTGCGTGTCGTTTCCTCCTTCTTGATTTCATACTCGCGGAACGGGTCGCGTGTCAGCCACTCGTTGTTGATGGCTATGAACACCATTGTCCGTAGCGGGCAGACGTACAGCCACACGGTATTGGTGCAGCAGTGCTTGTCCGTGCGCAGGAACATCTCGAAGTCGGAGATGAAAGCGGGAGTAAGCTCTTTTAGGGCGATGTCCTTCACATGGTAGCGGATGTCGAGGAACTCTTGCAGGTGCTTGTAAACGACACGGTACTTTTCCAGTGTACCTTTTGCTTTCATGCCTGCTTCCACCTGTTTCTCATAGTTCTCGTTGTGCCGACGGAACACCTGCATCAGCGTGTGGTAGCGGTGTTCCAGTCCGAGAAAGGCGTTCTTTACCTTCTCCGCCGTGACGAAGTTGTCACGCTCCATGATTTCCTGATAGTGTCTGTTGATGCGCACCCGCATCTTGTCAAGCATACGGTTCGTTTCGAGTGCCGCCGCGCTTCTGCCCGTGACACGTCCCCCTTTGGTGTCCCACAGCTTCGGATCGACACTCAACTTGCAACTGAACTGCGTCTGGCTGCCGTCCACCGTGATGCGTCCCATGACGGGAACCGTCCCGTCCTTTTTCACTACCTGACGCTTGAGGTAGTAGATTACTGAAAATGTACTCTTCATCGTTCTTAATTTTTGGATTTCAAAATTAGTTGGTGAAGAGTCCGGTGTCGGTACGCAAAACGGGGAGGAACGGCGCAATCTTTTTTCCGTAACCGTATTTGTTACGTGAGTTGTGGGTAACTCACTATAACATAGTGTCTTGTTTCGCCATTCGTACCCGTTTGTCGCATTTTCGGACATGGTTACGAACAAGTAACGTTGCGGCGTCAAGATTTGGCTTCGGCAAGGATTGTAATGGCTTCACGAATTATCGCCACTTTAACTAAAACCCTTGTAACTCAATTCTATCACTATATCTTTCCGCATTTCACTTTTTTGTAGTAACTTTGCGTCCAAATAAATAATAATCAAACAGAACAACAATGGGTGGCTTTTTTGGCACTATTTCTAAAGGGGCTTGTGTGACGGATCTGTTTTACGGAACGGACTACAATTCCCATCTCGGTACCCGCAGGGGTGGTATGGCTACATACGACAAGGAAGAGGGTTTCATGCGCTCCATCCACAATTTGGAGAGTTCCTATTTCCGGACAAAGTTTGAGGCACAGTTAGGCAAGTTCAAGGGAAACGCCGGTGTAGGTATCATCAGCGACACGGATGCACAGCCGATTGTGATCAATTCTCATTTAGGTAAGTTTGCGATTGTCACAGTAGCTAAGATCAATAACATCAATGAGTTGGAACAGGATTTGCTTGCGGCTAACATGCACTTCTCAGAGTTGAGCTCAGGCAAGACGAACCAAACGGAGCTGGTTGCTTTACTGATCACGCAGGGCAAGGACTTCGTGGAGGGCATTGAGAATGTCTATGAGAAGGTTAAGGGCTCTTGTTCCATGCTGCTGTTGACCGAAGACGGCATCATCGTAGCTCGTGATAAGTGGGGACGTACACCGATCGTGATTGGTAAGAAGGAGGGCGCTTATGCGGCTACCAGCGAGTCGAGCAGTTTGCCCAACTTGGATTATGAGATTGAAAAATATGTGGGCCCGGGTGAGATCATCCGCTTGCGGGCCGATGGCATGGAGCAGATGCGTAAGCCGCAAGAGGGAATGCAGATATGCTCTTTCCTCTGGGTTTATTACGGTTTCCCTGTCTCTTGCTACGAGGGTAAAAACGTAGAGGAGGTTCGCTTCATGAGCGGCTTCAAGATGGGACAGAAGGATGAGTCGGAGGTGGATTGCGCTTGTGGTATTCCTGATTCCGGTGTAGGTATGGCTTTGGGTTATGCCGAGGGTAAGGGTGTGCCTTATCACCGGGCTATCGCGAAATATACCCCGACATGGCCACGTAGTTTCACGCCGGCTAACCAAGAGATGCGCTCGTTGGTGGCCAAGATGAAGCTGATCCCGAACCGTGCCATGTTGGAGGGTAAGCGTATCCTGTTCTGTGATGACTCCATCGTGCGAGGAACGCAGTTGCGTGATAACGTGAAGATCTTGTATGATTATGGTGCAAAAGAGGTACACATGCGTATCGCTTGTCCGCCGTTGATCTATGCCTGTCCCTTTATTGGCTTCACCTCTTCGAAGAGTCCGTTGGAGTTGATCACCCGTCGGATCATCAAGGAGTTAGAGGGTGATGAGAACAAGAACTTAGAGAAGTATGCGAAGACAGACTCGCCGGAATACAAGAAAATGGTCAGCATCATTGCCGAACGTTTCGGTCTCAGCTCATTGAAGTTTAATACGCTGGAGACATTAGTGGAGGCGATCGGATTGCCGAAATGTAAGGTCTGCACCCATTGTTTTGATGGTAGCAGCCATTATTGATACCGCTTTTTTTAAATATAACGAATAGCGAGGCGTTTTGTCTCGCTATTTTTTTTGTGGTTTAGCGGGCATTGCCTACTTTTACGCGAAAATCAACAACGTAAATAAAGAGATACCGATATGGCAGTTTTAGATCGTTTCTTACACTACGTGACCTTCGATACACAGTCGAGTGAGACCACCGGAGTCACACCCAGTACGCCTGGCCAACGTCGTTTTGCGGAGGCATTGGTCGCTGAGCTTCAAGCTATCGGCTTGGAGGAGATCTCCTTAGACGAGAATAGCTATTTGATGGCTACCTTGCCAGCCAATACTGAGAAGGAGGTGCCTGCGATTGGCTTCATTGCGCATTTAGATACCAGCCCAGATCTGTCGGGCATGGAGGTGAAGCCTCGTATCGTTTCTTACGAAGGTGGTGATATTGTGCTGAACGAGGCACAACGGATCGTTTTATCTCCGGGTATGTTCCCTGAATTGAATGACTATGTGGGGCAGGAGCTGGTCGTGACGGATGGAACGACACTGTTGGGCGCAGATGACAAAGCGGGTGTAGCAGCGATTATCGAGGCTATGCATTACCTCAAGGAGCACCCGGAGTTGAAGCATGGCAAGGTACGTATTGCCTTTACTCCTGATGAGGAGATTGGTGCGGGTGCAGATCATTTCGATGTAGAGAAATTTGGCTGTGCTTGGGGTTATACTATCGATGGCGGACAGGTCGGCGAGTTGGAGTATGAGAACTTCAATGCGGCGGTCGCTAAGGTCACTTTCAAGGGATTGAACGTACATCCCGGTTATGCGAAGAACAAGATGTTGAATGCCTCGTTGCGTGCGACAGAATTTGCGGCTTGGTTGCCGGAGAGCATGCGCCCGGAGACGACAGAAGGATATGAAGGTTTCTTCCATTTGATCGGCATGACCGGATCGGTGGAGGAGGCGACGCTCTCCTATATCATCCGCGATCACGATCGGAAATTGTTTGAGGAGAAGAAACAGCTGATCCAGCAGTTGGTAGTGCGAATGAATGCGGCTTATCCGGAATGCGCTACATTGGAGATGCGTGATCAATACTACAATATGCGTGAGGTAGTAGAACCGCAGAAACAGGTGGTGGATTTGGCGTTCGAGGCGATGCAGGCGGTTGGTGTGCAGCCTTTGGTGAAGCCGATCCGTGGAGGTACGGATGGTGCCCGTCTTTCGTTCATGGGCTTGCCTTGTCCCAATATCTTTGCGGGTGGGCTGAATTTCCATGGGCGTTATGAGTTCCTGCCGGTTCCCTCTTTGGAGAAGAGTATGCAAACTGTTCTGAAGATCATCGAGTTAACAGTACAAAAGTAAAACATATAATAACCATTAATACAAATTATTTCTATTCATGAAAACGACTCCGTTTACTGACTTGCACATCGCTTTAGGGGCGAAGATGCATGAGTTCGCCGGCTTTAACATGCCGATCGAGTATTCAGGAATTATTGATGAGCACATGACCGTTGTTAATGGCGTGGGCGTGTTTGATGTCTCTCACATGGGTGAGTTTTGGGTAAAGGGCCCGAATGCGTTGGCTTTTATCCAGAGCATTACCTCGAATGATGCCTCCAAATTGCCCTTGGGTAAGGCACAATATACCTGCTTCCCCAATGAGCAGGGGGGAATTGTCGATGACTTGTTAGTTTATCACTACGAGCCGGAGAAATACCTGTTGGTGGTCAATGCTGGTAATATCGATAAAGACTGGGCATGGTGCAACAGCCACAATCCGATGGGAGCTGAGTTGGAGAACTCTTCCGACAAGACAGGCCAGTTGGCTATTCAGGGTCCGAAGGCCATCGAAGTGTTGCAACGTCTTACTCCGGTAGATCTCTCTGCGATTCCCTACTATGCCTTCACGACCGGTGAGTTTGCGGGCTGCAAGGAGGTGATCATCTCTAACACAGGTTATACCGGAGCGGGAGGTTTTGAGCTCTATTTCCATTTAGAAGATGCAATGACCATCTGGAATGCGATTTTCGAGGCTGGTAAGCCCGAGGGTATTAAGCCGATTGGTTTGGGCGCACGTGATACCTTGCGTTTGGAGATGGGCTTCTGTCTCTATGGCAATGACCTTGATGATACCACCTCTCCGATTGAGGCTGGCTTGGGCTGGATCACGAAGTTTGTGGATGGTAAGGAGTTCACCAACCGTGCTGAGCTGGAGCGTCAAAAAAAAGAGGGCGTTACCCGTAAGCTTTGCGCTTTTGAGCTGGCAGAGAAGGGAATCCCCCGTCATGGCTATGAGATCGCTGATGCGGAAGGCTATGTGATCGGTGTGGTTACCTCGGGTACGATGTCTCCTGTCTTGAAGAAGGGCATCGGTATGGGTTATGTCAAGACCGAGTTTTCGAAGGTGGGCAGCGAGATCTATATCAAGGTGCGCAACAAGAGCCTGAAAGCCAATGTAGTAAAGGCTCCGTTCCGGAAATAGATAAAGAATTTTGAATTATGAATTATGGATTAAACTGAGAATCTCTCTAATTCTTAATCTATAATTCATAATTCATAACCTATAATTTATAATTCCTCTTTGTTAGAGTCAATGAATAAAGTGCGTTTTGGTGTGGTCGGCACCAATTTTATTACCGACTGGGTGATTGCGGGTGCTCGTCAGGATGAACGGTTTGAGTTGGTGGCGGTTTGTTCGCGTAAGCAGGAGACTGCGGATACGTTTGCAGCCAAACATCAGATACCTTATACCTTTACCTCTTTAGAGGAGATGGCGAAGAGTCCGCTGATTGATGCGGTCTATATCGCTTCGCCAAACTTTAAACATGCGGAGCAGAGCATTCTTTGCATGAGTCATGGTAAACATGTGCTGTGCGAGAAACCGTTGGCTTCCAACGCAAAAGAGGCTAAAGCCATGATTGAGGCCTCTGAGCGGTATGGGGTTACCTTGATGGAAGCCATGAAGCCTACTTTAACGCCTAATTTCTTGGCTGTGCGAAACAATCTGGAAAGGATTGGCCAGGTTCGTCGCTATTTTGCTTGCTATTGCCAATATTCCTCTCGTTACGATAAGTTCAAGGAGGGTATCGTGCTGAATGCCTTTAAGCCAGAATATTCCAATGGAGCCATGATGGATATTGGTGTTTATACGCTCTATCCGATGGTCGTGCTGTTTGGCAAACCGAAAAAAATCGACGCTTCTGGTATTTTGCTTTCTACCGGGGTGGATGGGCAAGGAGCCGTTAATTTCACTTATGATGACATGAATGCGACCATCCTCTATTCGAAGATCGCTAATTCGGCGTTGCCTACGGAGATCCAAGGCGAGAGTGGAAACCTGACGCTCGATCGCATCAACATCATTCGGAAAGTTACTTTTACGTCTCGTTTAGCTCCGGCGATGGGAAAGGGCCCTGACCCTGTTCCGGAGGACATTTCAGCCTTGACCGAAAAGGATGAGTATTATTATGAGGTGGCTGAGTTTATCAATTTAGTACTGGCCGGCAAGCGGGAATCAACGATTAATAGTCATGCCAATTCATTGATTTCCATAGAGATTATCGACGAAATTCGTCGTCAGCTTGGCGTGGTTTATCCGGCTGACGCAAAATAAAAGGATGCGGTTGACGATGAAAAAGATAGTATGGCTGATTGGTTGGGTCTTGTTGGTTGCCTGTCAAGGCCAACTTGCAGCCTCTTTATCGGAAGAGGCGGAAAGTGTACGATTGATTCTGGATACAGATTTAGGTCCTGATTATGATGACGTAGGCGCGATGGCTTTGATGCATGCTTTGGCCGATAGCGGACAGGTAGAGATATTGGCCATAGTTTCTTCCAATGCCGACGAGCGAGTAGTGCCCTGTATGGAGGTGATCAATGGCTATTTCAACCGACCAGAAATACCGGTGGGTGCGACGAAAAGTCCTACGGCAGCAAACTTAACCACCTGGCATAAAGAGAAATGGACGGATGCGTTGCCTGCGCATTATCCCCATCCCACGATTAAGACTTCCGATGCGCCGGATGCGGTGGCCATCTATCGACAGCTGCTGGCTCAGCAACCTGATAGTAGCGTCGTGATCTGCACGGTCGGCTTTTTCACCAATCTCAAGGAGTTGTTGCACAGTCCGGCAGATGCTTATAGCCCGTTGACCGGTAAAGAGTTAGTCGCTCGTAAGGTAAAGCGCTTGGTTTCGATGGCCGGAGCCTTCCCTGAAGGTAAGGAGTTCAATGTCTATTGCGATGTAGAGGCATCCCGTGAGGTTGCCGCCGAATGGCCAACCGAGATCCTGTTTAGTGGCTTTGAGATTGGCGATAAGGTGCTGACGGGTAAGAAATTGGTCTCTATGTCCACAGCGCATAGCCCTGTCAAAGAGGCCTATGCGATGAGCTTTGCCGAAGGCGATCCCGATGGGCGCATGAGCTGGGATCAAACCGCTGTGTTGGTGGCCATTAAAGGCTATGCACCCTATTTCGAGATTGAGCGTGGTCGTTTCCAAGTCTTGGATGAGGAAGGTCGCAATGGCTGGCAACCCGATGTGAATGGCCCTCATGCCCGCTTGCTTTTTCGTATGACTCCCTCGCAAATCGCAGCCGTGATCGAGGGATATATGATGCACTTGCCTCAATAGTTCATACCAAACGTCCACAAGGGTATGACAATGCCATGCCCTGTTTCAATGTCATCTTTGACGATGAAACTGTTTGGAATGCCTTCGATTTGTTGTTTGCCTTTCTTGCGTCCACCGATTTCGAACGTGTAGCCATCTATGCTAAAATCAGAAGCTTTAGAGTCTCTGACATCATGATTTACACGCATTTGGTTGTAGAAGAAGGTCTCTCGCAAGTTGCCGATGTTGACTTCCGAAGTGAGTGCGGACATGAGGCTTGGATTGTCAATATACACCTTTTCCACTTTGCCTAAATTGCGGATGCCGCCAGTGTCATCTCGCAGAAGACCGATCATGCCGGCTCGTTCCAGATAAATCAAATAGTCGGGTACGTTATTTTTGCTCACACCTATCTCATTCGCTAAGCTCTTCATGCTGGGCTTGAAAGGAGCAAGTGTGGCTAAGATAGCAAGCATCCTTTTTAGCTTTCGTGCTGTAGAGGCTTTCATGTCAGCATATTGAGGAATATCCACCTCTACGGTTTGTGCCACGACCTGAATCATTTTGGGTACAAAATCGTTCTCCAGAGCAAAAGGATAATAACCTCGGTTCAAATAGTCGCGAAACAGCGGTAGAGGGTGATCGATCTCAGGGATACTGACTTGGCAATGCAGAATCTCTGCTAACGTGTATGGACGGCATTGGATTTGGTGGAAGAGATGCAAGTATTCTCGAAAGGACAGTCCTTGCATATCGTAGATGACTGTCCTTCGGTTGAGATCCATTTCTCCTTGCTTAATGTCCAGCACCGATGAACCGGTAAACACAATGTGCAAATTAGGATGCATATCATAAGATTGTTTCAATTCTCGGCTCCAGCCGGCATATTTGTGGATTTCATCAATGTAAATATGTGTGCCTCCCTCTTTCACGAAGTCATCGACCAAATCCACCAGATTATGGTTTGAGAAATACATATTGTCTGCGGAGACATAGAGATGGTGACCGCCTTGGCTTTGCTTAATGCGTTGTAACACCATGGTCGATTTGCCGACACCTCTTGGTCCTACTATGCCGACAAGCCTTCCTTCCCAGTTGATTTGGTCATATTTGTATCTCACTAAAGACATCGGAGTTTGTTTCAGTAGCTCCGACATGTATGCATATAGTCTGTTGTCTATCATAGGATGTAGCGATTATGTGGATGAATGAGCAGCAAATATACTCAAAATCCCTCATTGAGGGATTAATTTGTTGAAAAACGTCCCTTATTGAGGGATATTTTTGATTGTTTTCGTCCCTCATTGAGGGATTAATGGGGAAATAGGTAGCAGTAGGTGAGGAGAATCCATCGCAAATTTCAAAGAAAAATGAAAACAAACCGGAGAAAAGTTTGGCATTCTCGGTCAGACCGATTACTTTTGCTCCTGTGTAGCAACGGCTACTAACTTATTAGTGGCATAACGTAGAAGCGTTCAGATATTATCTTGACTTGGAAATCTGGAAAATTTCGCTATGCAAGATAATGGAAGAATAGCCTCTACGCTTGTTTAAGTGCATATTCCTTTCCTGAGGGATGGGTTTCATATACCATTTTACAAGCGTGGAGCTATCTATTCATTATAGCATAGCAGGCATTCCAGAGCCCCCAAGTCGATAATGAAGATAGTTCCCCGCTTTGTTTTTTGTTAGACTTAAAGATAATGCCGATGCCGGAGGGGACAGGGGGAGGCGATGAAAAGAACAAATCTATCATGAGTGCACATCTGTTACACATTGCGGTGAAGTTGGTCGAGGCAATGGATAAAGGGAAGGAAGAGGCTCTGCCTCAAGAAATTGCCGATGTTGTCAAATTGCATGCGAAAATAGCGGTTGGATCGGCATGGATTCCTGTGCCGGGAGCTGATGTAGCAGCTGGAGCTGCGAATATTTGGACAATGTATCTCCGAATAAACAGCAAGTTGGGTATGAAGTTAGGTGAAAGCGCATTGAAAACCATTGCTTCTGCCGTAGCTACTAATTTGGCGAGTTATGCGGCAGTGTTAGCTGTAGGCGGTGCCATGAAATTTATTCCGGGAATTGGATCGATTGGTGGTGCTGCCATTATGAGCGGTGCTTTGTATGCTGTCACATTGGCGTCTGGCTATGTTTATCTGAAAGCATTGACAGCTCTGGTTGGAAAGGGCGGTGTAGTGGATGAAAATCAATTAAAGGCTTCTGTTGATGATTTCTTGAAGAACAACAAGTCTGAAATAAAGGAGTTTATCAAAGAGGCAAAGAAGGACTATAAGAACGAGAACTAATATGCATTGAATAACAGAACTTTAAAAATAAAAGTATGAGAAAGACACTTACTATAAACGATGATTTTTCAATGAAAATTGAAGAAGTTTTTGATATTACCGGCCATGGTGCTGTTATAACAGGTCTTATTCATTCAGGAAAAGTTGTAGTTGGAGATATGATCCTGATATCTGCTGTTGAAGATCCTCAAGTTACATTAGCAGCGTATGCCGTTGGTGTTGAGATGTTTAAAAAACTATTGGATCAAGGTGAGATAGGGGATAATGTCGGTCTTCTTTTGAAAGGCGTAACTGCACAAGAGATAAAAGACATACTTCCCTATAAAGCTTATGCCTTTAAGGATAATGGTGATCAGCTGATATTGTCAACTACGGATATTGCAGCAGGTTATGACTGGGAAGACTGGGAACAAGAAGAGAAAGAAGAAAAATTAGAAGGGAAAATTAGATGTCCTCACTGTGGCAAGATTTATGTTGTTCCAGAAGAGGATCTTTTGGATGAAATTGTTACCTATCATTGTAATAATTGTGGAGAAAATTTTAAAATAGGTCTATTTGGATTTTGTAAGGAATGTGACGAAATAGTTGGATTAGAGCACTCTTCATTGAAGGAAATTCTGTCTGGCATGGCAGAAAAAGCAATAGAAAATTATAATCATCCATGGAAAGGATTCAGATTAATTCCGCGTTTAATAGATGATGTGCCATCTTCTGATAGTTGGGGAAAGTGTCCTTTTTGTAATAAGGAATATATTCGGTGTCCTAACTGTCATGATTTAGTCGTGTTTCCACCGGGTACGGATGATGAAGCTATTCTTCGATGTCCCAAATGTGGTCAAAGAATGCGTCATTCGTGATTTCTTCTCATGAATGTCTATTAGACCATAGTAGAGCAAAAGATTTAGAAAACTTATAAACAGTATATTATGGCACTTTTTAGAGTAACAGTAAGGCAGATGAAGAATACGAATGGTATTCGGGTAGAGAAAGGAATGAGTGTGGAGGTGGTAACCAACTCCTTGTCTAATCCGTTGACTACGAATGGCGGACAGGCGGTGGCCGATGCTTTTTATCGCATCTATGGCATTGATGCCAAGAAAGCGGGTATCCTCTCAACCGTCTATTTGGATGTGCAAAGGATTAGGTAATCGATTGAAGGCTCAATGAGGGAGGCGATTCGGCTCTCTAACCGCGCTCCCTCGTTGAAATAGGACTTGTAAATTCTTCCCGCGAGCTGCGAGAGCATTTTTCAGGGGTGAAAATTCTTCTTGCGAGTCGCGGTGCGTTTTTTACAGGGTGAAAATTCTTCTTGCGAGTCGCGGCGATCTTTTTTCGGGGTGAAAATGCTTCTCGCGAGCTGCGGGAAGATTTCGCAGAAGAAACAGGGAAAAATTTGGTGGATTAGAAATACTTTCCTACGTTTGCGCTCGGAAAATAAGAAGGTGAAGCACTCCAGCAGGAGGAGCAAACCAACACCGAGGCAAACTTCCACAAATTTCTTTTCGAAAGAGGCTGATGACCATCATCAAGCTTCATAAATGGTGAGAAGCCCTTCAGAGAGGCCATTAAATTTCAGGTTACATAAATTTGGATATATTGCTCCCGGTTTTGTCGGGGTAAATGGAGTAGAAAGTCTTGCATTGTATATGCTTGCCTAAGGATCAGTATTGTTTAACATAATTATTTTTTTTGATATGAAAAAAATAATTTGTACAAGCTACCGGCGAGCTTTAAATGCCGGACATATACAGGTTCATGGAGATTTGCTGAATGCGATCTCCGCGGAACAGGCAGAACGTTTGGGTGTGCAGGAGCTGAGAGATAGCTATGCCGCTCTGTATCAACAGGAGAAAGAGGTCTATCTCTATAATCACTCCTTAAAAGATACGCCCCAAATAGAGGCGTTGCATCGGGCTCGGATTGGGCAATTTATGCACATCGAAACGGCGATTGACAATGAGTTGAAATCACCCGATGCGTCAATGATGGAAGCCAGTAAGGAGCTGGTTTTCGAGTTGAATGTCTATCGGGCGTGTAAGCGTATGCGCTATGCGGACACGACGGGTGCTTTGACGGATTTTATCGAGCGTATGCGTGAAGCGGATTGTGCGCCTCATCTGGAGACCTTGCGATTGACCGCATCGCTCGATCAGTTGGAGCTTTATAATCAAGCGTTTAACGCTTTGTATCTCCAACGCTCTCGCTGTCGGCTCGAAAGGGGGACAGCCCTGACGATGAGTCAAATACGGCCGTCTGTGGATCAGGCCTTTAAGGACCTGGCCAGTGCGCTCAATGCGCTTTACCAGACGAATGCGTTGATCGAGAAATCGACGGAGAAGGAGCAGTTATTAGCTGCGATTATCTACGAGATGAATGCGATTATCTATCAGTTGCAACTGACCTTGTCGCGCGTAAAAGCGGGTGCAAAACCGAATCCAAGTGAGGAGGCCAAGCCAACCACACCGGAGGAATCGGATCCGACTCCTGAGCCGGAACCTCCCGCAGAGCCGGAGAATCCTGATGTAGTCTAAATGAGGGAGCAGGAATTAGGACTGAGTGTTTTTCACTCCTGATTCCTGCTTTTTTTGATACAAGGCTGTCCCGTCTTGGACTCGAGCCCAACAGCATCCCGACGGCTCTGCTCACGGCTATGGTTATTCGCTTGATTCAATGATTTTAAGGAGGAAAGGCGATGGCTTACCTATAGAAACGAGAGTTTAAGATATGCCTATAAATATAGAAATGATTTTTAAATGGGCGAATCGAATTTTTGCCTAAATTTGCGCTTTCTAAGATAAGGAGATTCGTTATTCAGAGAATAATACAAACTAAAACGATATGATTCAATTCTTTCAATCTTCAGCGAAGACCGTGTTGGCCGTAGAGGCGCAGCATGCCTTCTCCCCCGAGGAGACGCAGAAATTGGTATGGCTCTTCAGCGAGGCTTCCCCATTGGAGGCTGAGAAACTGGAAGGCTGGTTCGTGGGACCCCGTCGTGAGATGATCACTCCGTGGAGTACCAATGCCGTGGAAATTACCCAGAACATGGGTCTCACGGGTATCTCACGCATCGAGGAGTATTTCCCCGTCGCATCCGGCGAGGCCGAGCACGACCCGATGTTGCAACGCATCTACAACGGCTTGGATCAAGCCATCTTTACGATCAGCAAGCAACCCGATCCCATCGTCTATATCGAGGATTTGGAGGCCTACAACCAGCAAGAGGGTTTGGCCTTGAGCCAGGAGGAGATCGCTTACTTGAACGAGGTGAGCCAGAAGTTAGGCCGCAAGCTGACCGACAGCGAGGTGTTTGGTTTCTCACAGGTGAACTCCGAGCACTGCCGTCACAAGATCTTCGGCGGTACCTTCATCATCGACGGAGAGGAGAAGGAGAGCTCGCTCTTTGGCTTGATCAAGAAGACCTCAGCGGAGAATCCTAATAAGTTGGTTTCTGCTTACAAAGACAACGTAGCTTTCAACGAGGGTCCGAGAGTGGAGCAATTCGCTCCCGTAGCGGCAGACAAACCCGATTTCTTTGCCATTAAAGATATTGACACTGTGATCTCCTTGAAAGCGGAGACACACAACTTCCCGACAACCGTAGAGCCTTTCAACGGTGCGGCAACCGGTACGGGTGGTGAGATTCGCGACCGTCTGGGTGGTGGTAAGGCTTCTTTGCCAATCGCAGGTACCGCCGTTTACATGACGGCCTATCCGCGCACAGAGGGCGCACGTAGCTGGGAGAAGATCCTCGACCCCCGCCCCTGGCTCTACCAGACACCGGAGCAGATCTTGATCAAGGCTTCCAACGGTGCTTCCGATTTCGGCAACAAGTTTGGTCAACCGCTGATCTGCGGTTCGTTGCTGACTTTTGAGCATGCGGAGAATGACAAGAAATATGCCTATGACAAAGTGATTATGTTGGCCGGTGGTGTGGGTTATGCCAACAAACGGGATGCCTTGAAGGGCGATCCGCAGCCGGGCGAGAAGGTGGTTGTGATTGGTGGTGATAACTATCGCATCGGTATGGGCGGTGGCGCCGTCTCTTCTGTGAACACCGGTCAGTACACCAGCGGTATCGAGTTGAACGCCGTGCAGCGTGCCAACCCGGAGATGCAGAAACGTGCGGCCAACGTGATCCGTGCGATCGCGGAGAGCGATGAGAATCCGATTGTTTCTATCCACGATCACGGCGCTGGCGGACACCTCAACTGTCTCTCAGAGTTGGTCGAGGCCACCGGAGGCCACATTGATATGAGCAAATTGCCGATTGGCGACCCGACACTTTCCGCCAAGGAGATTATCGGTAACGAGAGCCAGGAGCGTATGGGCCTCTTGATGAAGGAGGAGGATGTGGCTCGCGTGAAACGCATCGCCGATCGTGAGCGTGCGCCGATGTATGTCGTAGGTGAGACAACCAACGACATGAAGTTTGTCTTCGAGCAGGCCGATGGGGTGAAGCCGATTGACATCAAGTTGGAGTACATGTTTGGTAAGCCGCCTCGCACGATCATGACCGACCACACGGTAGAGACAACCTATCAACCCGTTGTGTATAAAGAGTCTGAGTTGCACCACTATTTGGAGAATGTGCTCCAATTGGAGGCTGTCGCTTGTAAAGACTGGTTGACCAATAAGGTCGATCGCTCTGTGACGGGTAAGATCGCTCGCCAGCAGTGCCAAGGTGAGTTGCAGTTGCCGTTGAGCGATTTGGGTGCTGTGGCCTTGGATTACAGAGGCAAGGCAGGTATCGCCACCTCTATCGGTCACGCTCCGCAGGTAGCGATGGTGGATCCGGCAGCCGGTTCCGTAATGGCTATCGCCGAGGCATTGACCAACATCGTTTTCGCTCCGCTGACCGATCAATTAGCCGGTATTTCATTGAGTGCCAACTGGATGTGGCCTTGCCGCAACGAGGGTGAGGACGCACGTCTCTACACCGCTGTGCAGGCCGCTTCTGACTTCGCTTGCAGCTTAGGCATCAATATCCCGACCGGTAAGGATTCGCTCTCCATGACGCAGAAGTATGGTGAGGATAAGGTCATCGCTCCGGGTACGGTGATTATCTCTGCGGCGGGTGAGGTAAGCGACATCCGCAAGATCGTTTCTCCGGTCTTGGCACACGACAAAAACAGCTACCTATATTATATAGACTTCTCATTCGATACGTTGAAGTTAGGAGGTTCCGCCTTCGCGCAGGCCTTGAACAAGTTGGGTGATGAGGTTCCGACCGTGAAGGATGCCGAGTATTTCCGAGACGCATTCAATGCCGTCCAGTCCGCTATCGAGCAACGTCTGGTATTGGCTGGTCACGATATTTCTGCCGGTGGTATGATCACAGCCCTGTTGGAGATGTGTTTCGCCAACGTAGAGGGCGGTTTGGAGGTCGATCTCGATGCCATCAACGAGGCGGACATCGTGAAGATTCTCTTCGCCGAGAATCCGGGTATCCTGTTGCAGGTGAAGGAAAAGAAGGCGTTCGAGCATCTGATGCGTGAGGCGGGCGTAGGCTTCGCCCTTATCGCTCGTCCGACTGAGGAGCGCCACATCTTAGTTTCGAAGGAGGGCATTCAGTATCACTTTGGCATCGATTACATGCGTGATGTTTGGTATGAGTCCTCTTATAAACTGGATGTAAAACAGAGCGGTAACGTCTGTGCCGGCAATCGTTTCGAGAACTACAAGATGCAACCGTTAGAGTATAAGTTCCACAAGTCATTCACTGGTAAGTTGGCTGACTACGGTGTCAGCGCTGATCGTCGTACACCGAGTGGCGTGAAGGCGGCTGTGATCCGCGAGAAGGGTACACAGTGTGAGCGTGAGACCGCTTACGCCCTCTATTTGGCCGGCTTTGATGTGAAGGACGTACACATGACCGACTTGGCGAGTGGCCGCGAGACCTTAGAGGATGTCAACATGATCGTTTTCTGTGGTGGTTTCTCCAACTCCGACGTATTAGGCTCTGCCAAAGGTTGGGCAGGTGGCTTCCTTTACAATGAGAAGGCGAAGAAGGCTATCGAAAATTATTACGCTCGTCCTGACACCTTGAGTATGGGTATCTGCAACGGCTGTCAGTTGATGGCAGAGTTGGGCTTGGTTTATCCGGAGCATGCGCAGAAGCACAAGATGGTACACAACGACTCCCACAAGTTCGAGTCCAACTTCGTCACTCTGGAGATTCCGAAGAACCACTCCGTGATGTTCGGCTCACTGAGCGGCACGAAGTTAGGTGTATGGGTAGCGCATGGAGAGGGTAAGTTCCAATTTCCCTATGAGGAGTCGGCTTACCACATCGTAGCGAAGTATAACTACGAGGGTTATCCCGCCAATCCGAATGGTTCACCCTGGTCAGTAGCCGGTGTTTGCTCACAGGATGGCCGTCATTTGGCGATGATGCCGCACCCCGAACGTGCACTCTTCCCCTGGCAGTGTGGTTACTATCCCGCTGACCGTCAAGCGGACGAGGTTACTCCGTGGATCGAGGGCTTCGTTAATGCCCGTAAGTGGATCGAGGCGCACAAGCGATAAGCATCGCTTTTCAAGCTACCAAAAACATCTCCTCAATATGGGGAGATGTTTTTGTTTCTATTCGTATCATTTCGATAGGCAGTATGATACCTCCTTAAAGGCATAACGGCGAATGGTTCCATCCGTATCCTGCAGCAACAGATGGCCGGTTGGCTCAATGCCGTAGATCTGTGCAGAGAACTTACCTTGCGCATCCAGATAAGGATAATACCTCTCCCGTCGATAGAGTGCCTCCATATAACGGGCATGAATCAAAGCCATCTCTCCCGCTAACAAGGCTTGATTATAAGCCTCGATATGGCTTAAGAACTGACGTAGCACGACCTCTTTATCCACCTTTTGCTTGATAATTTGCCACAACGAGACTGGGTTAGGCGCATCCCCACGAAAGACCATTTGATTCAAGTTGATGCCAATTCCGATGATTGAACGAAAGAGGTCATGGCCTGATAAATCATTCTCTATCAACATTCCACAGATTTTCTTATCTTGCCAATAGACATCATTAGGCCATTTAATGGAGATTCCCTCTGTATAAGCATCCAATGTCTCCTTGACACTCAGTGCTGCGATCTGCGAAATCACGAATTGTTGTTTGGCCGGCAGTGCTTCCGGGTAAAGCACCAAACTAAAAGTCAAATTTTTGCCTTTCTCCGACTCCCAAACATTGCCCAGCTGTCCACGACCAGCCGTCTGAAAATCAGCGACAATCACACTATAAGTCGGTAATGCCTCTTTATTCAACCACTCCCGCAACAAACTATTGGTGGAAAGGGTCTCTTCCACATGGATTATCCGCGGCTTTTCCACGACTGAATCAAGCATCTGCATATTGTTCTCTGATTTTTTTAGGCAACTTGGCTATCACTTCCCGATAGGAATGGTGAATCCAATGCTTGATCTCCTCGTCATTCATGTCTTGATCCAAGAAGATCATATTCCAATACTTCTTATTAAAGTGGTAGGCCGGCTCTACCGCCCGGTAACGATCACGCAATTCATCCGTATAATCCGTGCTGCATTTTACAGCCACATAAGGTTCCGCCACATCCAAGGGGAGAAGCAGGAACATTTTATTCTCTACTTTAAACACTAATGACACATCATCGAATGGAAAGCACTCCGTTGTGTTGCACAAGGTCAGGCAATAGCTTCGTACATCCTCTATATTCATATTGTTATTCTATTTAGCGACAAGGAGCCATGAAGGCATCCTCTATATGTTCAACTTCTGAATGCTCCTTTGTCAAGGTCACGAAAATCAGGTCGAAACGGACAGGCAAGTCGTAATCTTTATAACGTACATAAGCATCAGCTGCTGCCACAATACGTCGGATTTTTCCTTGATCCACCGCCTCTTCGGGATCGACCAAAAAGTCCACACCGCGGGTCTTGACCTCCACGATCACCAACTCTTCGCCTTGGCGGGCGACCAGATCCAGCTCGTAGTGATGCCAATGCCAGTTCTGCTCCAAGACCAGATAGCCATTCTGTTCCAGGAACTGGCGAGCAATGCGCTCACCCTCACGCCCAATTTCAAATGCGGTTGACATGCTTTCGTCTGTTTATACCCGATTTTCTATCATTACTCGCGAAATTAGTGTTATTTTCTTTCATATCTCCATAATCCTATCTACTTTTGTCCACATGAAGTTAGTACGCAAATATTCACCTGCTCAGCCGAACCATCCCCGGGTTCACAAAGTCACCTTTATGCTAAACGATGAGGAGCATAAAGCGGTGAAGCGTTACTTATCCAAATATAAGATTGTCAACAAATCTCGTTGGTATAGGGAGACCATCCTTTCGCATGTCTTAAAGGTACTGGATGAGGATTATCCCACCCTATTCAACGAAAATGAGATGCGCCGATGATCCAGCCATTTGATGATACCTATTTTATGCGACAGGCACTCAATGAGGCACACCTCGCCGCTGAAGAAGGTGAGGTGCCTGTAGGGGCGGTTATCACCTGTCAAGGGAGGATCATCGCTCGTGCGCATAACCAAACAGAGCGACTGCACGATGTGACGGCTCATGCTGAGCTGTTGGCCATCACGGCTGCCACAGAGGCGTTAGGTGCTAAATATCTTACAGACTGCACGCTGTATGTAACCGTAGAGCCTTGCATCATGTGCGCTGGAGCGATCGGATGGGCACAAGTGGGCACAATTGTGTATGGTGCGGCCGACGAGAAAAGAGGTTATTCCCGCTTCGCTCCACAGGCTTTTCATCCGAAAGCAAAAGTCAAGCGAGGCATCATGGAAGCAGAATGTGCTGACGAAATGCGGCGTTTCTTTCAAAGTCGCCGATAGTAATTTCATTGATAAACAACCGCTATGTAATGATAATTTGCTACATTTGCGGCTCAAATAAAAACAAAACAACAATGGATGTTGCGATTATCAAATATAATGCCGGAAATATCTACTCCGTAGATTACGCACTGAAGCGGTTAGGCGTGACCCCGATTATCACGGCTGATCCGGAACGGCTGCGCAAGGCAGACAAAGTGATCTTCCCGGGTGTAGGTGAGGCCTTCACCACAATGGAACACCTGCGTACGCATCGATTGGATCAAGTAATCAAGGATTTGAAACAGCCCGTCTTGGGCATTTGCTTAGGCATGCAGTTGATGTGCCAACATTCTGAGGAGGGAGATGCGGATTGTTTAGGTATTTTCCCAACAACAGTGAAGCGTTTTCAACCTTCTCGGCATGAGGATAAGGTGCCCCACATGGGCTGGAACACGTTGACCAACGTACGAAGTGCCCTGTTTGAGGGCGGCTTAGAAGGGCAGTTTGTCTATTTCGTACACAGCTATTATGTGCCGGTCAACGACTATACGGCAGCGACGACAGACTATATCCTGCCATTCAGTGCCTCACTGCATAAAGATAATTTCTACGCTACGCAGTTTCATCCTGAAAAGAGCGGTAGCGTAGGCGAGCAAATCCTCAAAAATTTCCTACAGCTATGATTGAATTAGTTCCAGCGATTGATCTGATCGAAGGTAAATGCGTGCGCCTTACCCAAGGCGACTATGCTACACAGAAGATCTATAACGAGGATCCGTTAGAGGTAGCCAAACAATTTGAAGACAATGGTCTACACCGTTTGCACGTGGTCGATTTAGATGGCGCACGAGAGGGACACATCGTCAACTACCGCATCTTGGAGCGAATAGCCACTCGTACCTCCTTACTGATTGATTTTGGAGGTGGACTAAAAGCGGAGGGTGACTTGGAAATCGCCTTTGAGAGCGGCGCACAGAAGGTAACCGGAGGCAGCATCGCTGTGAAGCATCCGGAGACCTTCACCGCATGGATAGCTAAATTCGGCAGTGAGCGGATCATCTTGGGAGCAGATGCCAAGGAGAAGAAAATTGCGATTAACGGTTGGAAAGAGACGACAGACTTGGAGTTGATTCCTTTTATCGAATCCTATTATAATAAAGGTATCACCCAGGTGATTTGTACCGACATCGCCCGTGACGGTATGTTGCAAGGGCCCTCCATAGCGCTTTATCAAGAGATACTTGATGCGGTGCCCAATCTGACTTTGATTGCCAGTGGCGGTGTTAGCTCTGTTGCTGACATCGAGCGCCTGCAAGAGGTCGGTATTCCAGCTGTTATCTTTGGCAAGGCCCTCTACGAGGGAAGAATTAAGCTGAAAGATTTACTTCCATTCCTATAAACGACAACAATATGTTAGCTAAGCGAATAATTCCCTGTTTAGACATCAAAGACGGCAAGACAGTCAAGGGTGTCAACTTCGTTAACTTCCGCGACGCAGGCGACCCTGTGGAACTGGGAGCGCTTTATAGCCGAGAGGGAGCCGACGAACTGGTCTATTTAGATATTACCGCATCGCATGAGGGACGGAAGACCTTTACCGAATTGGTGAAAAAAGTGGCGGCTTACATCAGCATTCCCTTCACCGTAGGCGGGGGGATCAATGAGCTACAAGATGTAGATCGCCTGTTGAGCGCTGGAGCCGACAAGGTGTCGATCAACTCAGCAGCCCTGCGCAACCCCGATCTGATCGAGCAAATCGCTAAGCATTTCGGCAGTCAGGTCTGCGTGGTCGCTATTGATGCCAATCAAGAGCAGGGCGACTGGCTTTGCTACCTCAATGGCGGGCGAGTACCTACCGGACGTTCGCTTTTCCAATGGGCAGCTGAGGCAGAAAGTCGGGGAGCGGGAGAGATCCTCTTCACCAGCATGACGCACGACGGCGTGAAGCAGGGCTATGCCAACGAGGCATTAGCCGCATTGGCCGACGCATTGCACATCCCCGTCATTGCTTCAGGTGGTGCAGGCGAGCCCGTGCATTTCAGAGATACCTTCGCCTTAGGAAAAGCTGATGCCGCCTTGGCGGCCAGCGTCTTCCACTTTGGGGAGATACGTATCAGTGAGTTGAAGCAATACCTTCGTCAGGAGGGCATTAACGTAAGATTATAAACATATAGCATACAGACTATGACATTAGATTTCGAGAAAATGGGCGGACTGATTCCTGCCATCATACAAGACAACAACACGAATAAAGTATTGATGTTAGGCTTCATGAATGAGGAAGCCTTAGAGCAGACCTTGAGCAGCGGCAAAGTGACCTTCTTTAGTCGCACGAAAAACCGTCTATGGATGAAAGGAGAGACCAGTGGCAACACATTGAGCGTCGTGAGCATCACGCCGGATTGTGATAACGATACATTGTTGATCAAAGCCATTCCTGCCGGCCCTGTTTGCCACAAAGGTACAGACACCTGCTTTGGTGAGAAGAATGAGGAGAACATCATGTTCTTGAAGTATCTCCAGAACTTCATCGAGCGCCGTCGTCAAGAGATGCCGGAAGGCTCCTACACCACTACCCTGTTCCAGAAGGGTATCAACCGTATGGCACAGAAGGTGGGTGAGGAGGCTGTTGAGACCGTGATCGAGGCAACGAATGGCACGGAAGATCGCTTGATCTATGAAGCCTCTGACCTAATCTATCACCTGATCGTGCTGCTCACCAGCAAAGGCTTGCGCATCGACGACTTGGCTCGTGAGTTGAAAAAGAGACATAAAGGTTAAATCGCAACATAACAGACGGGAAAGCATGGAAGAAGAGATACTCCTTCAACTAACGAACGTAGAGATCCGCCGTGAGGAGAACCGAGTGCTGCATGAAGCCTCGTTCACCTTGCGCAATGGCGAGTTTGTCTATGTGATTGGAAAGGTAGGGTCCGGCAAGAGCAGCCTCCTCAAATCGCTCTATTGTGAGATACCTATACAGGCCGGGGAGGCACAGCTGATGGAATATGACCTGCGCAAGATCAAGCGCAAGCACATCCCCTTCTTACGGAGGAAATTAGGTATCGTCTTCCAAGATTTCCAACTGTTGACCGACCGTTCTGTCTGGAAGAACCTGGAGTTTGTGCTCAAAGCAACCGGCTGGAAGAAACAGGCAGAGATCCGGGCACGTATTGAGGAGGTATTGCGTCAGGTAGGCATGCCCGACAAAGGCTACAAAATGCCCCATGAGCTGTCGGGAGGTGAGCAACAACGCATCTCCATTGCCCGTGCCCTACTCAACCATCCGAGGCTGATCTTAGCCGATGAGCCGACCGGGAACCTCGATCCGGAGACCAGCGGACAGATCGTGCAACTGCTGCACGACATCTGCCAGCAAGGTACCGCTGTGATCATGACCACACACAATTATACATTGGTACACAACTATCCTGCCCGCATCGTAAAATGCGAGAATGCAGGGTTAAGTGATGTGAGAGAATAATTTTTTTATACCTTCGCGGTCGCAATATTTTGAAGATAGCGAGAACAATTAATTACAGTAGCATAGAAAGAAAAATGAAAGTCTTAAAGTTTGGCGGTACTTCTGTGGGATCTGCACAGAGAATGAAAGATGTAGCGAAACTCATCAAGGGAGACCGTAAGATCGTTGTATTGTCAGCCATGTCAGGGACAACCAACTCGTTGGTAGAGATCTCCGACTACCTCTACAAAAAGAATCCAGACGGTGCGAACGAGATTATCAATCAGTTGGCCATGAAATACATGGCCCATGTGGAAGAGCTCTATAGCACAGAGGAGTATAAGCAGAAGGCCAAAGAACTCATCAAGCATCATTTCGAATATATTCGTTCCTTCACGAAGGATCTGTTTACCCTCTTCGAAGAGAAGGTGGTCTTGGCACAGGGCGAGTTGATCTCCACCGGCATGATGAATCTTTACCTCAACGAGTGCGGCGTAAATTCCGTGTTGATTCCTGCGTTGGATTATATGCGTACGGATAAGAACGCAGAGCCCGATCCCGTCTATATCAAGGAGCACCTGCTGAAACTCTTGGAGGAGCATAAGGAGGCAGACCTCTTTATCACGCAGGGTTATATCTGCCGCAATGCGTACGGAGAGATCGACAACCTGCAGCGTGGCGGTAGCGACTACAGCGCGTCGCTGATCGGCGCGGCGATCAACGCCGAGGAGATCCAGATCTGGACGGACATCGACGGTATGCACAACAATGACCCGCGTTATGTGGAAGGTACCTCTCCGGTACGTCAATTGAACTTCGAGGAGGCTGCAGAACTGGCCTATTTCGGTGCCAAGATCCTGCATCCTACCTGCATCCTGCCGGCTAAGTTGAACAACATCCCGGTGCGTTTGCTCAACACGATGCAGCCGGAGGCTCCGGGCACCTTGATCTCCAACGCTATGGAGAAGGGACGCATTAAGGCTGTAGCCGCAAAAGACAACATCACCTCGATCAAGATCAAGAGTGGACGTATGCTGTTGGCGACAGGGTTCTTGCGCAAGGTGTTCGAGACTTTCGAGAACTATCAGACCCCGATCGACATGGTCACGACCTCTGAGGTTGGCGTGAGTGTCACGATCGACAACCGCAAGCATCTCGATGAGATCGTGGACGACCTGAAGAAATATGGCACGGTAACCGTGGACGAAGATATGGTCATTGTCTGTGTAGTGGGCGATCTGGAGTGGGACAACATCGGCTTCGAGGCGCGCATCGTGCAAGCCATGAAAGATGTGCCCGTTCGCATGATCTCCTACGGTGGTAGCAACTTCAACGTCTCGCTGCTGGTTAAAGCAGCCGATAAGAGAAGAGCACTGCAAGCGTTAAGCGATCATTTATTCAACAATAAATAGACTCTTTAGGATAGGGGCAGCCTAATGGTTGCCCCTATTTTTAAACAGATACACATACTACTATGCTTAAAGGTACATTCCCCGTAGAGAAGTTCAAGCAACTTTCTACTCCCTTCTACTACTACGACATGCAGCTGTTGCAACAGACGTTGGATGTTGTCAAAGCGGAATCCGGTAAATATGGTTATCACGTGCATTTCGCCATCAAGGCCAATGCCAATCCTCGTCTGCTTGCCCTGATCGCAAAGAACGGATTAGGAGCCGATTGCGTTAGTGGCGGTGAGGTGCGTGCTGCGCTCGATGCCGGTTTCCCTGCCAATAAGATTGTCTTTGCTGGTGTAGGCAAGGCTGATTGGGAGATCAACTTAGGGTTAGACAACGACATCTTCTGCTTTAACGTCGAGTCATTGGCTGAATTGGAGGTGATTAACGAGTTGGCGGCAGCCAAGCAAAAAGTGGCCTCCATCGCTTTGCGTATCAATCCGGAGGTAGATGCGCACACCCACGCCAAGATCACGACCGGCATGAAGGAGAACAAATTTGGTATCAATCTCAGCCAGTTAGCGAGCGTCACCGACCGCTTGGCCGAGATGAAGCATGTGCGGTTGATCGGCATCCATTGCCACATCGGCTCACAGATCACCGACATGTCCGCTTTCCGCAACTTGACCATCCGCATCAACGAGATCCAAGACGACTTGGCGGCTAAGGGCATCGTTGTGGAGAACCTGAACTTTGGTGGTGGCTTAGGCATCGACTACTACCATCCCAACCACCTCTCCATCCCCTCTTTCGACAATTATTTCGCTGCTGTTCACAGTTTGCTGCAGCTACGTCCGGGTCAACAGGTACACTTTGAGCCGGGTCGTTCTATCGTCGCACAGTGCGGCACACTGATCTCCCGTGTGCTCTATGTGAAAGAGGGAGAGACTAAGAAGTTCGCCATCCTCGATGCAGGCTTCACGGAGTTGATCCGTCCGGCCATGTATGATGCTTATCATCGCATCGAGAACATCAGCAGTGATGAGCCGGTCGAACTGTATGATGTGGTAGGTCCCATCTGCGAATCTTCCGACGTGTTCGGTAAAGAGGTGGAGCTGAACAAAGCACACCGGGGTGACTTCCTTGCCCTCCGCTCTGCCGGGGCCTATGGCGAGGTGATGGCATCGCAGTACAACTGCCGAAAGTTACCTTTTGCCTATTATTCTGACGAACTATAATACCGTCATAATCCGTTCTCTCTATACATAGTTATATAGAGAACAAAATGAAAACAATCAAGAATCCTAACGAGGACACAATAAGTGCGGCTGATTTCGTCTATCAGACGAGCTACAAAACTTTGTGGAGCCGGTACATAAACTTCCAATGTTAGGACATAAACTTGTTGAATAGGCTTCATAAACTTCAGTTCAAGTCTTGGATTTTGTAATCCAAGGCTTGAATCGTATAATCCAAGCTTTGAACTGTATAATCCAAAGCTTGGATTTGAGTTTTTATGGGTGCATTGTTAAGTTTACGTTGGGAATCCACCTACTTTTTGTGCCGACATCTCGAAGTTTAGGTGGGCAATCTTTTGTTTTTTTCTTTACATTTGTGCCCATTATTTAGAAAGAAAGGATGGGCATGATCGATTATAGTGAAGAGGATTTGTTGCGCTACAGCCGCCATATCTTGTTGCAAGAGGTGGGGGTAGAAGGGCAGGAGCGCATCCGCCAAGGCAAGGTGTTGATTGTTGGTTTAGGAGGTTTGGGCTCTCCCGTTGCGCTTTATTTGGCAGCAGCAGGTGTCGGCACCATTGGCTTGGTGGATGGTGATGCGGTGGATCTCTCCAATTTACAACGGCAAGTAATCCATTCAACACCCGATGTCGGACGGCTGAAGGTGGAGTCGGCCCGTGGGAAGTTGTTGAGGCTGAATCCGGGTGTGCAGGTACAGGTACATGCCGATTTCTTGTCGGCAGAGAATGCGTTGGAATTGATTCGCCCGTATGATTTCATCGTGGACGGGACGGATAATTTCCCGGTGAAATTCTTGATCAATGATGCTTGCGTGATGGCGGGCAAGCCCTTCTCGCATGGGGGCATCCTACGTTTCGAGGGACAGACCTTCACCCATTTGCCAGGCACGGCCTGTTATCGTTGCCTATATGGGGCACCGCCGCCTCCAGGTGAGGTGCCGGCCTGTTCGCAAGCGGGTGTCTTGGGTGCGATCGCAGGCATGCTGGGGACAATCCAAGCGGCTGAGACGTTGAAATTTTTGACGGGCGTGGGTGAGTTGCTGACCAATCAACTGTTGACATTCGATGCCAAGACGATGGATTTTCAGAAGATTCAGATTCCGCGAAATCATCATTGCCCTCTTTGTGGCGAGCATCCTTCCCTCACGACTTTACGGATGGAGGAACAGGTGAGTTGCTCGTTGAGGTAGTAGGCTTTTTTAGGGATTAGGAAACAGACAGGGAAAAATATGGAAACACTAAGTGAGATACAGGCGAAGGGAGGCCCTAAGAAACTTTCCCTGATTGCCTTCAGTGGCGATTTCGATAAATTGACAGCTGTCTTCACGTTAGCTACGGGAGCGGCTGCCGTAGGCTATGAGGTAAACATTTTCTTCACCTTTTGGGGGTTGGACGCGATCAAGCGCAAAGAGGGGCGTGCCTTTTTGGGCAAGAGCCCGATGCAAAAGCTGTTCGGTTTTTTGATGGGAGGCTTGCGATGTACGCCTACCAGTCGTTTCAACCTGTTTGGCCTTGGCCCCCGTCTGTTCCGTTGGTTGATGCGGAAGAATCAGGTGGCTACGTTAGAGGAGTTGGTCGAGGCAGCGAAGGCATTGGGGGTTCATCTCTATGCCTGCGAGATGGCGATGCATGTGTTGGGCTTGCAAGCCGACGATTTCGTGCATGAGGTGGAGGATGTGTTGGGTGTGGCAACTTTCTTGCGCCTCTCAGAGGGTGGTCAGACACTATTTGTATAATCATAAAAACGATCAGTATGAAGCATCAATTGGATATTACGCAAGAGCATTGCCCGATGACTTTCGTACGGACGAAGTTGAAATTGGCACAGATGGCCAAGGGGGATACCTTGGAGGTGTTATTGAGTGAAGGCGAACCGTTGAATAATGTGCCTCGCAGCGCGTCAGAGCAGGGCTTTAAGGTCTTGGCGGTGGAACATGTGGAGGGTAAAACCTATCGTGTGCTCATTGAGAAATAGTTTTTTTGTTTAATTTTGTCCCAATAACACAGCGAAGATGGGCTGCCTCTCGGTGGAAGGCTCAAGCAAGTGAGGCTATTCTGTGCTTGATTGGCACCGTTTTTGCTCCTATTAAAAAACAACGAATGATGAACTATTACGAACTTCGCTTCACCTATCAATCTCCCATCGAGACGGAGATTCTTAACGATGTCTTAGCGGCTGAGTTGGGCGAGATTGGTTTTGAGAGTTTCACGCAGGATGAGCAAGGTCTGCAAGGCTACATCTCCGATCAGCTGTTTGATGAGGCCGTTTTGAAGGATACCCTTGCTACCTTCCCCTTGGAGGAGACCACGATTCACTATGTTTGCACGCCGGTGGAGAGCAGGGATTGGAATGAGGAGTGGGAGAAGAATTACTTCAAACCGATCCGTATCGGCAACGACTGCTTGATCCGTGCCTCCTTCCATGAGCCAGAAGAGGGCTATGCTTACACGATTATTATTGATCCCAAGATGGCTTTTGGCACAGGCAATCACGAAACAACCTATCTGATGATCAGTTGGATGCTTGAAGAGTCGCTGGTTGGGAAACGATTGCTGGACATGGGGTGTGGCACGGCGGTGTTAGCCATCTTAGCTCGTATGAAGGGGGCTAAGAAGGTGGTGGCTATCGATATCGATGAATGGGCTTACGAGAATGCCTTGGAGAATATCCGGCTCAACCATACGGAGGAGATTGAGGTGGCCTTGGGCGGTGCGGAACGTATTGCGGCTTTCGCCCCGTTTGAGGTGATTTTCGCCAATATCAATCGCAACATTTTGTTGCAGGATATGCACTATTATGCGGAAGCGTTGCAGCCGTGTGGCCAACTCTTCATGAGTGGTTTCTATCTGGAAGATCTCCCGATTATCGAGGAGGAGTGCCGGCGAAACGGCTTACGAGTAGAGGGTTACAAGGAGCGCCATAATTGGGTGGCGGTCAAAGTCGTGAAGGCGTAACAATGTTTAACGATAAAAAACGAAGTCGCAGATAAACTATCCAAGAAGTAAAAACGTTATCCATATACAATTTACTAATTATAAAACAGGAACGATCATGAAAAGCGTAGATTCTAAGTTATTGCTGGGCCTCGTAGTAGGTGCAGCCGTGGGTGCGGCCGTAGGTTATTTGGCTGCTACAGACAAGAGAGAGCAATTGCTGGAAGAGTTGAACGGCGTAGTTGGCAAGGTAAAAGAGGGTTTCAACTCTGCTTTGGCGAAGTACAAAGAGGGAAAAGAGGCGGCTGCGACTGCCACAGAGGCGGCTGCTGAATAATCTCCGCATTTATGGAGAAAGATCCGGATAAGATCATCCAAGAGCTGAGGGAGGACGTATCAGCCTTTGTGGAACTCAAATTGGAGCTCCTCAAACTCAATACATACGAGCGGACGGGTAAAGTGATCGCCGTCCTCTCGTATGGATTGGTACTTCTGTTTCTCGCTTTTTTTGCGATCCTGTTCATCTTCTTGGCTTTAGGCTTTTTCTTGGGAGAGTGGATCGGCTTTACGGGTGCGGGCTTCGCATTAGTGGCGGTACTCTATCTGCTGCTGATGGGACTCATCATTCGTAATCGAGAGATTATTACGACAAAAGTATTGAATGAGGTCATCACTACCTTGCTATCTAACGACGAAAAGAGGAATGAGACAACAAACGACGAACCTGCCACAGACGCTGACACCGCTGGAACGGTTGCTTCATGAGAAACAACGTGTGACCGTGGAGTGTGAGTTGCGCAAGATTAAATTGAATGCTGACTGTGCTTATATCCAAGCGCATGCAGGTAGCTTGTTGCTATCTGGCCTCTCTTCGTTGTTATTCCTCGGAGGAAACAAGAAACAGGAGGCTAAAGCTACTGCTGATCGAACAGCGACAGCTGCCGCAACGACCCAGCCTTTGGGATGGGGTGACTTCTTGGCCATAGGGAAGAGTCTTTTGCCTGTCGCATGGGAAGTGGCGCAGCCATTAATTATGACATGGGGAATCAAAAAAGTAAGAAAATGGTTTTCTCGCCTTCTTTTCCCTAAAAAAAGGTAAGCAGCAACAATTAATTTATGTTATAGGGCATGTTTTTTCCTCATACAACATACGGACTAATCCAAAAAACATAAGTAAATTTGCGGCGTTGAAAAACGGGGGGGTGAAAGCTGTAATGCTTCTCCTGTGAGACTGAATCAGATAAACGAATTTATTATTAATATACTCATAAAAGTTTTACAACAATGATTAAAGTAGGTATTAACGGTTTTGGTCGTATCGGCCGTTTCGTATTCCGTGCAGCACAAACAAGAAATGATATCCAGATTGTAGGTATTAACGACTTGTGCCCGGTTGATTATTTGGCATACATGTTGAAATATGATACAATGCACGGCAAATTCGAGGGTACGATCGAGGCTGACGTTGAGAACAGCAAGTTGATCGTGAACGGTAACGCTATCCGCGTAACTGCAGAGCGCAATCCGGCTGACTTGAAGTGGGATGAGGTAGGTGCTGAGTATGTTGTTGAGTCAACAGGTTTGTTCCTGACTCAGGAGAAGGCTCAGGCTCACATCCAGGCAGGTGCTAAGTATGTTGTAATGTCTGCACCTTCTAAGGACGCTACTCCGATGTTTGTTTGCGGTGTTAACGAGAAGACTTATGTGAAGGGTACTCAGTTTGTATCTAACGCTTCTTGTACGACTAACTGCTTGGCTCCGATCGCTAAGGTGTTGAACGATAACTGGGGTATCACAGATGGTTTGATGACAACAGTTCACTCAACTACTGCAACTCAGAAGACTGTTGACGGTCCGTCTTTGAAGGACTGGCGTGGTGGTCGTGCTGCTTCTGGCAACATCATTCCTTCTTCAACAGGTGCTGCTAAGGCTGTAGGTAAGGTTATTCCTGAGTTGAACGGTAAGTTGACTGGTATGTCAATGCGTGTTCCGACTTTGGATGTATCTGTAGTTGACTTGACAGTGAACTTGGCTAAGCCGGCTAAGTATGACGAGATCTGCGCTGCTATGAAGGCTGCTTCTGAGGGTGAGTTGAAGGGTGTTCTGGGTTACACTGAGGATGCTGTTGTATCTTCTGACTTCCTGGGCTGCACGTTGACTTCTATCTTCGACGCTAAGGCTGGTATCGCTTTGACAGATACTTTCGTTAAGGTTGTTTCATGGTATGATAACGAGATCGGTTACTCTAACAAGGTTCTCGATTTGATCGCTCACATGGCTTCTGTAAACGCATAATCAGTAAACGTTTGAGATTATTTTATAGGGCCGCATCCTTCGGGGTGCGGCTTTTTTTTATCCAATAAGCATAGGCTTATTAATTAGTAATTGACGCAACAATTTTGTCTTCACTATCGTTTTAACATATATAATAATAAAGAGGAGGAAAAGTTTATGGGAACAGTTCGTTTAGCAATATTGGATAATATCATGCAGGCGCAGATGCTGTGCGATTTGTTAGAGAACGAGGGAATCGCTGCGACGCAAAAAAATGGGGCAATGGCGACAGTGCTCAATACACCAGGTTTTCAGGTAGAGGTGGAGGTTGATGAGGCGGATTATGCGCAGGCTTTGCAATGTTTGCGTCAAGCATTTCCCTATTTAGGCTATTGAGAAACGCTACAAAATATGTAAGTTCGCGGTATGAACAACTACGAACTGATTACGATATTAGGGCCTACAGCTTCCGGTAAGACTTCTTTAGCGGCGACCTTGGCTGCACGTTTGGATACGGAGATCATTAGTGCCGATTCTCGTCAGCTTTATCGGGGAATGGACATCGGAACCGGGAAAGACTTGGCGGATTATGAGGTGGATGGGAAACTGATTCCCTATCACTTGATCGACATTTGCGATCCGGGCTATAAATACAATGTGTTTGAATATCAACATGATTTTTTTCGGGTGTTTACCTCTTTGAGGGAGCTAGGCATACTTCCCGTCCTTTGTGGCGGTACTGGGCTGTATATTGAGGCCGTGTTGAGAGGGTATAAATTACTGGATGTGCCTCCCAATCCTGCCTTGCGTGAACGTTTGAGCGGAAAAAGCTTGCAAGAGTTGGAGTCTATATTGGCTGGGTATAAGGTGTTGCATAACAAGACGGATGTGGATTCGGTGCAGCGGGCTATTCGGGCGATTGAGATCGAGGAGTTCTACTGCATGCAGGCACCGGAAATACGAGAGTATGCTCCGCTCAATAGTTTGATTGTGGGCGTGGATATTGATCGGGAGCTTCGCCGAGAGAAGATATCTAAGCGATTGCGTACACGTTTGGATGAGGGGATGGTGGATGAGGTTCGCCGTATTCTATCCAATGGAGTGGCTCCAGAGGATCTGATCTATTATGGATTGGAATACAAATTCCTTACCCTATATATAATAGGGCAGTTAACCTACGAGGAGATGGTCAGCCAGTTGGAGATCGCTATCCATCAATTTGCGAAACGGCAGATGACCTGGTTTAGGGGTATGGAGCGCAGAGGCTGTACCATCCATTGGTTGGATGCAACCTTGCCGATGGCAGATAAAGTGGATCAGATCCTGGCTTGGTTGGGATAAGGCGATAGATTAGTGTGTCATTATATAATTTTGATTCAATATGTTGGCAATAAATGATTTAACAAATACAGCTAATTTCTTTTTAATGGCAGGTCCTTGTGCCATAGAGGGCGAGGAGATGGCAATGCGTATTGCAGAGAAGGTGGTCACGATCACGGAGAAATTACATATTCCGTATGTATTCAAAGGCTCCTATCGCAAGGCGAACCGTTCGCGGCTTGATTCTTTTACCGGCATTGGCGATGAGAAGGCTTTGAAGATCCTGCGTAAGGTGGGAGAGACCTTTCATATTCCTACTGTGACGGATATTCATGAGACGCATGAGGCGGCTATGGCTGCTGAGTATGTGGATGTATTGCAGATCCCTGCTTTCCTTTGTCGGCAGACTGATCTTTTGGTTGCGGCGGCACAGACTGGAAAGATAGTCAATATTAAGAAGGGACAATTCTTGTCTCCGGCAGCGATGCAATTTGCCGTGCAGAAGGTTAGAGATGCGGGTAATCCTCAAGTGATGATTACGGAGCGAGGTACAACATTTGGCTATACAGATTTGGTAGTTGATTTCCGAGGTATTCCTCAGATGCAGCAATTAACCAGTGCACCTGTGGTCATGGACGTGACGCACTCTTTGCAACAGCCTAATCAAACTTCAGGTGTGACAGGTGGTCTGCCTGCTTTAATCGGTACGATTGCGAAGGCAGCAATAGCTGTAGGAGCGGATGGTTTGTTTATTGAGACGCATTCGGATCCGGCTACGGCTAAATCAGATGGAGCCAATATGTTACGGTTGGATCTTTTGGAAGAGTTACTAACTCGTTTGGTTCGTATCAGAGAGGCGATCAAAGCATAAAAAGAAAGCGTTCATGTTTCAGGAGAGCATGAACGCTTTTTTATCTTTTAGGCAAGGGATCTTATCCCATCTTACTGATTTTGCGTAAGCGATCTTCATCGATCAGTTTGATTTTTCTACCATCTAACGCAATAATGCGCTCTGCCACGAAAGTGGAGAGAGTGCGAATGGCATTCGAAGTTGTCATATTTGACAAGTTGGCCAAATCCTCGCGTGCCAAATAAATACTTAAGGTAGCTCCATCTTCCTCCAATCCGTAGCTGTCCTTTAAAAACAACAAAGATTCTGCCAAACGTCCGCGAATATGCTTTTGTGTTAAGTTCACCGTACGTTCGTCAGCCACACCTAAGTCCACTGACAGTTGACGAATGAAGAACATAGCCAAATTCGGATTGCTCATCAGAAGGTTTGTCACGACCGTCATCGGGATCATACAGACTGTAGAGGCCTCGAAGGCGGAAGCGTTTGTTAGGTAGTTCTCTTGCGCAAAACTAGCACGATAGCCAAAATATTGAACAGGCTTAATCATTCGGATGATTTGGCTTCTACCACCTACGCCATCTTTCGAGATTTTTACCTTTCCTTTTAATAAGCACATCATTTCCTTTGGTTCATCGCCAATACAGTAAATCAACTCGTTACGTTTGAAATGCTGGATCGTTGAATTATTCCGAAGGATTTCCCGCTCTTTGTCGGTCAAAACCCTCCATACCTCTGATATACTGGCCGATAAATCGACCTCTTCTCTTGATTGCTTAACCACGACTGTTCTATAACATACTTATCGAGCACAAATATACAATTTTCTCAGTTATACATCATGCAATCTGAGAAAAAATTAGCTTTGTTTGCGCAAAACAGATAAAAGTGAGGTCTAAATGGCTATTTTGGCTTATAAAGGACGAGCTATTAATAGCCCCTTGCAACTTTTAATGTTGTTGGCATAGTTTTGCAACGAACTATTTTGAACAATCACCTTCTTTGCCGACGAAGAGGCGTGGATGAAGCGTAATTCTCCGGCTTGCCAATAAGCCAAAGCTACGTGGGTTACATCCAATCCTTTGATTGTCGTGGCGAAACAGAGTATGTCTCCATTCTGTATGCCATAGGAGAGGGCATTGATATTAGCTTTAGGCAGGTAATAGTGGGAGCGTTGGTTGATCTCTTGCTCTTTCTTTTCCATTTTCTGAACTAACTCTGGATGTCCTTTCAGCTGTTTGTAGCTGTCTGGATGGGTGGAAATGAAAGAGAGGTTGAGTGAGAGGGTATCCCCGCCGATGGACTGGGCAATATCTTTCACGATGCCTTTTTGCTCATTCTCATAGAACCAATCTGCCATATAATGCAAGCGATCGGTATAATCTGTGATAGTTCCATTTCGATAACGGAGGTATTGCAAGTTATCACAATAGGCCTCGAAAGTGTGTTGATCGCCTTTCAAAGTGCGACAGAGGGCCAATGCGGTCTCCATAAAGGTAGTGCAATCCAACTCCCTGAGATTGACTACTAATCCTTCGGGTTCTTTCTCTAAGGTAGAAGCTACATAGGGAGTGCCTTCAAAGAAGAGAGCTGTTTGAATCATCAACTCGTTCATCGGCAGGGTGCGCTTGGGCTGCATGGTGTCGATATAACGTTGGAAGAGAATTATGTCCTCAGCGGTGTAATAGGCTATCCGTTTGGTTTGTTGGGCATTTAAGGCGATTGCCCAAAGAAGCATGAGGCATATACCCAACCATTTTGCGGTCTGTTTCATCTTGATTCTATTTGTTTGTTTTTTAATAAATCCTCCAGTTTGATCAGTTCGTCTCGGTATTGGGCAGCCTCGATAAATTCCAATTTCTTGGCTGCCTCGGTCATCTGTTTGCGAGTGCGCTCAATGGTCTTCTCTAATTGTGCCTTTGTCATGTATTGCACAATCGGATCAGCTACTTGGCTACATTCCGGCTCAACATACGCATACGGTTCTGCCGCTTGCTGCTTCTCAGCCAATAGGGATACGCTGTTTTTCATCACCTGCTTGGGGGTGATGCCATGAGTCTCATTGTATGCCATTTGCTTTTCTCTACGTCGATTGGTCTCCTCCATGGTGAGGCGCATACTGTCGGTAATCTTGTCTGCATAGAAGATGACCTTTCCATTGACGTTGCGGGCCGCACGACCTGCCGTTTGAGTCAAAGAGCGGTGTGAACGAAGAAAGCCCTCCTTGTCTGCATCCAAGATGGCGACTAACGAAACCTCGGGTAGATCTAATCCCTCGCGTAACAGGTTAACTCCTACTAATACATCGAATAGTCCTTTGCGTAGGTCATCCATGATTTGTACCCGTTCTAAGGTATCAACATCGCTATGGATGTAATTACACCGTACTCCCATGCGAGTCAGATATTGGGTTAATTCCTCTGCCATACGTTTGGTGAGTGTTGTCACTAAGACACGCTCGTCACGTTCAGCTCGTTGAGTAATCTCTTCCAGTAGATCATCAATCTGATTCAAGGAGGGACGCACCTCAATTAGTGGGTCTAATAAGCCGGTTGGACGAATGACTTGTTCTACTACCACTCCTTCACTTTTGGCCAACTCAAAGTCTGCAGGAGTCGCGCTTACATAAATAGCCAAAGGAGTCATTGACTCAAATTCCTCAAAAGTCAAGGGGCGGTTATCCATGGCGGCAGGCAGTCGGAAGCCATAATCCACCAAGTTCTTTTTGCGGGCATAGTCACCTCCATACATCGCTCGGATCTGCGGAATAGTCACGTGACTCTCATCTACAACCAACAGAAAATCTTTAGGAAAGTAGTCTAACAGACAGAAGGGACGATCGCCGGCTGCTCGTCCGTCAAAATAGCGGGAGTAATTCTCAATGCCGGAGCAATGGCCCAATTCCCTGATCATTTCCAAATCGAAAGTGACTCGTTCATACAGCCGTTTGGCTTCATACGGCTTGCCTATCTCTTTCAGATAATCGACTTGCGTACCTAAATCAACGTCGATCTGACTGATTGCTTGGTTAATACGTTCCTGAGTAGTTACGAATAGGTTGGTGGGGTAAATGTTTAACTCCTCTTGTTCTGCAAATTCCTCGCCTGTAGTAGGATCGAACGAAGATATGCGATCCACCTCATCATCCCAAAACTCAATACGATAGGCCAATTCCTCAAATGTCTCGATTGCTGGGAAAATATCTACGGTGTCACCATTTGCCCGAAAACAACCTCGGTTGAAATCTAATTTGTTGTTGATGTAGAGCGCATCCACAAAACGGCGCAGCAACTCGTCTCTATCTATCCGCATACCCCGTTCAATGTGGGTCACCTTGGAGGCAAAAGCGGAAGGATCTGCCATACCGTAAAGACAGGAGACCGATGAAACGACAATTACATCTTTTCGTCCAGACAACAAGGAGGCGGTCGCACGCAGCCGCAATTTATCAATCTCCTCATTGATCGCTAAATCCTTCTCGATGTATGTGTCCGTTTGGGGCAGGTAGGCCTCAGGCTGGTAATAGTCATAATAGGAGACAAAATACTCCACAGCATTGTTAGGGAAAAAGGCTTTGAACTCACTGTAGAGTTGGGCGGCCAAGGTCTTGTTATGACTCAAGATCAACGTAGGCCGCTGCACCTGCTGGATGACATTGGCAATCGTGAAGGTCTTTCCCGATCCAGTGACACCCAGCAGGGTTTGGTAAGGTATGCCCTGCTTGATCCCTTCCGACAAGGCTGCGATTGCCTCCGGTTGATCTCCTGTAGGGCTGAAAGAAGAGGATA
>JALFJR010000103.1 GCA_022775005.1 Parabacteroides sp. | reverse complement strand
GATCCTTCAAAGGTCTATTTCGAGATGGACGTTTATTGGACAGTCATGGGACAGAACGACCCCGTGGAGTATATGCAGAAACACAAGGATCGCATCAAGGTGCTTCATATCAAGGATCGCGCTGTATTCGGCCAAAGTGGTATGATGAACTTTGAGATGATTTTCAAACAAATGTATGCGAACGGCATTCAGGATTACTTTGTAGAGTTGGAGAAGATGCCCGACGGACGTACGCAGTTTGCTGGCGTGAAAGATTGTGCCACCTATTTGGCAAACGCTCCCTTCGTAAAATAAAGGGAATATTATTTCTTCAGTGGCCCTGTAGCATTTTTTTTGCTGCAGGGCTTTTTTTGTTCTTGAGCTCCATGCGTAACGGGAGGATTATACCTGTTTGTGCGAGCATCGCAGTGAATTTTATCATATTGTCATGATTTATAGTTTACATAGGACTTATTACTGATAAATTGTTGACATATTGTCGTAAAATCATGTTGTCTAACATCTTATTCTCCCTGAATTTTTCGATTGATTTCTTTGTCAAATGAAAATAACTTCCGACTTTTGCTTCCATGATGAGTCAACCATTAGCAGAGAGAATGCGTCCCAGGACGCTGGATGCTTACATCGGACAGCAGCATTTGGTCGGTCCGACGGCGGTGTTGCGCAAAATGATTGAGGCGGGCAGAGTGCCCTCTTTCATCTTGTGGGGACCTCCGGGTGTAGGAAAGACCACCTTGGCGCAGATTGTCGCCCAGAAGCTGAATGCGCCTTTCTATACGCTGAGTGCGATTAGTTCTGGGGTGAAGGATGTGCGTGAGGTGATCGAGAAGGCGAAGAGCAATCGTTTCTTCGACAGTGTCTCACCGATCTTGTTTATCGATGAGATTCATCGTTTCAGCAAGTCGCAGCAAGACTCATTACTAAACGCGGTGGAAACGGGAGTCGTAACCTTGATTGGTGCCACCACAGAGAATCCCTCTTTCGAGGTGATTCGACCATTGCTCTCGCGCTGCCAGGTCTATGTGCTGAAATCGTTGGATAAGGCAGACTTGTTGGCCTTGCTACATCGGGCCATCACAGAGGATGTAGTGTTGAAGGAGAAACAGATCAAGCTGACGGAGACAGACGCACTGTTGCGCTATTCCGGAGGAGATGCGCGTAAATTGCTCAACATTTTAGAGTTAGTGGTTTCGGCGGAGGAGTCGAACGAAGTAGAGATCTTGGATGCCAAAGTCATTGAGCGGCTGCAGGAGAATCCGGCCGCCTACGATAAGGGCGGTGAGATGCACTACGACATTATTTCGGCTTTTATCAAATCCATTCGTGGCAGTGATCCTGATGGTGCGATTTACTGGTTGGCGCGCATGGTGGCTGGTGGGGAAGATCCCGAGTTCATCGCTCGGCGATTGGTAATCTCTGCGTCGGAAGATATCGGGTTGGCCAATCCCAATGCCCTGTTGCTGGCGAATGCCTGTTTTGATGCCTTGAAAAAGATTGGTTGGCCGGAGGGTCGCATCATCTTGGCGGAGACAACGGTCTATTTGGCCTGTAGCCCCAAGAGTAATTCCGCCTATATGGCGATCAATGAGGCGTTAGAGCTGGTCAATCGCACGGGCAATCTGCCGGTGCCGTTGCACCTGCGTAACGCACCGACGAAGCTGATGGCTGAGCTGGATTACGGCAAGGAATATAAGTATGCGCACGACTATCCCGGCCATTTTGTGAAGCAGGAGTATTTGCCCAAGGAGTTGCAGGGTAAACACTTGTGGAAAGGGCAACTGAATCCTGCCGAGCAAAAGCTGATCGATCGGATGAGAGCGTTGTGGGGCGCACGTTATGAGTGACAGAAGTAAGCTAAAAGGCGAAAAGACTATCTAAATGTCGATTTTTGATGCTTTTTGTTTTCATTTTTCAGTAAAATGATTACTTTAGCCGCTCGTTTTTGAAATGAGATTAGTTAAGAACAGTAAATATAACATTCTAAAAAAAGCATGATAGTATGAAGAAGCACAATTTTTATGCAGGTCCGTCAATCTTGAGTGATTACACGATCAAGAATACCGCTGCAGCGGTGGAGAACTTTGCGGGTATGGGTTTGTCTTTGCTGGAGATTTCCCACAGAAGTAAAGAATTTGTGGCTGTAAATGATGAGGCACGTGCCTTGATCAAGGAGTTGCTGGATGTTCCGGCTGGCTATGAGGTTGTCTTTTTGGGCGGTGGTGCGAGTATGCAATTCTGCATGGTGCCCTACAACTTATTGAACAAGAAGGCTTCTTACCTCGATACGGGTACGTGGTCGTCTAAGGCGATCAAGGAGGCGAAATTGTTTGGAGAGGTAGAGGTAGTGGCTTCTTCCAAGGATAAGAACTATACCTATATTCCTAAGGATTACACGATCGCTGAGGATGCGGATTATTTCCATATCACGACCAACAACACGATCTATGGAACGGAGATTCGTCAAGACCTTGATGTGAAGCAGCGTTTGGTGGCTGATATGTCTTCCGATATTTTCTCTCGTCCGGTGGATGTCTCTAAATACGACATCATCTATGCGGGTGCGCAGAAGAACTTGGCACCTGCCGGTGTGACTTTGGCCATCGTGCGTGTGGATGCCCTGGGTCATGTAGAGCGTCCGATCCCCACGATGTTGAACTATAAGACCCACATCGACAAGGATTCGATGTTCAACACACCTCCCGTATTGCCGATCTTTGCGGCTTTGCAAACCTTGAAATGGTATAAGGAGCAGGGTGGTGTTGCCGCAATGGAGAAGAAAGACAAAGAGAATGCGGCTATCCTCTATGATGAGATTGATCGCAACAAATTGTTCCGTGGTACGGTAGTTCCGGAGGATCGTTCGATCATGAATGTCTGCTTCGTGATGGCTGACGAGTACAAAGAGTTGGAGGAGGAGTTCAGCAAATTTGCTGCGGCTGCTGGTATGGTCGGTATCAAGGGACACCGTTCAGTGGGTGGCTTCCGTGCCTCTCTCTACAATGCGATGCCGAAGAGCAGCGTAGAGGCGTTGGTAGCTTGTATGCAAGAGTTTGAGCGGAAACACTAATCACATCAAATCAACAAGAACATGGCAAAAGTATTAGTGGCTACGGAGAAGCCGTTTGCGGCAGTAGCCGTCAAAGGAATACGTGAGGTGATCGAAGGAGCAGGCATGGAGTTGGCGCTCTTAGAGAAATATACCGACAAGGCACAGCTCTTAGAGGCTGTGAAGGATGCGGACGCATTGATCATCCGTAGCGATAAAGTGGATAATGAGGTGCTCGACGCAGCTAAGCAGTTGAAGATTGTCGTACGTGCGGGTGCGGGTTATGACAATGTGGATCTGGCGGCAGCGACAGCGCATCAGGTGGTAGTGATGAACACACCGGGGCAGAATTCAAATGCGGTAGCGGAGTTGGTTTTTGGCCTGTTGGTCTTCGCCGTGCGTAACTTCTATAACGGTACCTCAGGCATTGAGCTGAAGGGTAAGAAGTTGGGTATCTTGGCCTATGGCAATGTAGGTCGTAACGTGGCTCGCATTGCGAAGGGCTTTGGCATGGAGGTGTGTGCGTACGACGCATTCTGTCCGGCTTCGGTGATTGAGGCGGATGGTGTGAAGGCAGTGGCCTCTACAGCTGATCTCTTCAAGGAGTGTCAGATCGTATCGCTCCATATCCCCGCAACACCGGAGACGAAGGGCTCGATCAATCATGAGCTGATGAGTTCTATGCCGAAGAACGCGATCTTGGTGAACACGGCACGCAAGGAGGTGATGGACGAGGCCGGCTTGGCGCAGATCTTGGCGGAGCGTCCTGACTTCAAGTACCTGACCGATGTCATGCCGGCTATTCATCCGGAGTTGGCTGAGAAGTTTGGCGGTCGCTATTTCAGCACACCCAAGAAGATGGGTGCGCAGACGGCGGAGGCCAATATCAATGCGGGTATCGCCGCTGCCAAGCAGATCGTCGATTATTTAGTGAACGGAAACGAGCGATTCAGAGTCAATAAATAACTTTTGAATTATGGCAGTAGTTAAACCATTCAAGGGCATTCGACCTCCGAAGGCATTGATCGAGGAGGTGGCTTCCCGGCCGTATGACGTGTTGAATTCAGAGGAGGCACGGGCTGAGGCGGCAGGCAACGAGAAGTCCCTGTATCATATCATTAAGCCGGAGATTGATTTTCCGGTGGGGACAGATGAGCATGATCCCGCTGTCTATCTGAAGGCGGCGGAGAACTTCAAGCTGTTCCAAGAGAAGGGTTGGTTGGTGCAAGACAAGCAGGAGTGCTATTACGTCTATGCGCAGACCATGAATGGCAAGACCCAATATGGGTTGGTGGTGGGCGCTTACGTGCCCGACTACATGAATGGCGTGATCAAGAAGCATGAGCTGACGCGGCGTGACAAGGAAGAGGATCGCATGAAGCATGTGCGGGTGAACAATGCCAACATCGAACCGGTCTTCTTCGCTTATCCCGATAATGCGGAGTTGGATCAGATCGTGGCCAAATACACGGCTCGTGAACCGGAGTACGACTTCGTAGCGAAACTGGATGGCTTCGGACACACCTTCTGGATCATTGATGAGGCGCAAGACATCGCCCGCATTACTGAACTCTTTGCGGCCATGCCGGCGCTCTATATCGCTGATGGTCACCATCGCTCTGCCGCTGCAGCGTTGGTCGGTGCGGAGAAGGCCAAGCAGAACCCGAACCACAAGGGCGATGAGGAGTACAACTACTTCATGGCAGTCTGCTTCCCGGCTAATCAGTTGACTATCATTGACTACAACCGGGTCGTGAAAGACCTGAACGGCCTGACGGAGGAGCAGTTCCTGGCTGCGTTGGGTCGTCATTTCACGGTCGAGCCGAAGGGCGAGGCAATCTATAAGCCGGCCGCTTTGCACAACTTCTCGCTCTATTTAGGGGGCAAGTGGTATTCGTTGACCGCAAAGCCGGGCACCTACGACGATCAAGACCCGATTGGTGTGTTGGACGTGACCATCTCCTCCAACTTGATCTTGGACGAGATCTTGGGCATTAAGGATTTGCGATCAGACAAGCGGATCGACTTCGTCGGTGGTATTCGTGGATTAGGTGAGTTAAAGCGTCGGGTTGATAGCGGCGAGATGAAAGTCGCTTTGGCCCTTTACCCCGTCACTATGAAGCAGTTGATGGATATTGCCGACACGGGCAACATCATGCCGCCAAAGACCACGTGGTTTGAGCCGAAATTACGCTCCGGTTTGGTGATTCACAAGCTGGATTAACCCATAGTAGAGACGTCACAGTGTGGCGTCTCTCTTTTTTTGTGGAAATGTTGGTGTGTCAAAATGCTGCAGACGTTCTCTCCGTGTCTTGCCGGGCTTGACCCGGCATCTCATCCTGTCTTGAGAATCTGGATAGTATGGGATTGCGGGTTGAGCCCGCAATGACACGAAAGAATTTTGACACCCCCTCCAAAAGTTCAAAACTGACGCTGATCGCTCGCCTCCATCGCTCCGCTTTACGCTGCGCCGCTTAGGCCGAATTTTTTGGATGGAACCGCGGAGCGATGGAGGGATGCGATAAAAATCTTTTGGATAGACTACCTGGGCGGCCCAAGAAAGGTTATTTCTAACGTGCCGCCGCTCGGGAACAGGCAAGAAAGGGTATTTCTAACGTGAATCCGTTCGGGAACAGACAAGAAAGGCTATTTCTAACGTATTCCCGTTCGGGAACAGGCAAGAAAGGACATTTCTAACGTATTCCCGTTCGGGAACAGACAAGAAAGGACATTTCTAACGTATTCCCGCTCGGGAACAGGCAAGAAAGGACATTTCTAACGTATTCCCGTTCGGGAACAGGCAAGAAAGGACATTTCTAACGTATTCCCGTTCGGGAACAGGCTGGAAAGGACATTTCTAACGTATTCCCGCTCGGGAACAAGCTGGAAAAAGTGCTTTATTCATGGTTCCGGAGAAGAATGTGACTGATATAAAGTTATTTTCCGTACATTTGTTGCAGTGCAAACCAAGTGATGAGTACTTGGAGCCTATTTAATATTTACCTAAAAACTATTTGAGTATGATCCAGAACAAACAGATTGATGCGATCACCGTTGAGGCGATGAACAACGGTGCGCACTACATGTTCATGTACCGCGTTTCGACGCGTGCGAGTGAGATTGAGGTGATCGGGCAGAAGATGCCTGACTATTTGAGTAGCCTCCAGGCTGCGGTTGTCACGGAAGACAAATGTTTGGTGCTTTCTCAAAAAAGCCTGCTTTCCGATAAGCTGAAAGAGGCTGATGCGCTACGCGATGACTATTATCGGGCATTCAAGAAGGCGGTGAAAGGCTCAGAGGGCATTCCCGTGCCGGCTATTCAGGAGGCAGCGATCATCCTGTCTCAGTTGATCAAGGATTATAGAATTGATCCGAAAATGCAGTTGGACAAAGAGACCGGTTTGCTGATGAACCTGCTGGACGACCTTATGGGCAAGAACAAGACGCAGGTGGAGGCCTTGGGGCTGATGCCGCTCGTGGAGGAGCTGAAGAAGGCGAACGATGAGGTGATCGAGGTGACGACACAACGCATGGATGAGAGTCTGAAGACGGCCCGTGCGGTGACCGACGAGGCTTATCGCGATTTGGTGAAGATGATCAACGCTTATGCCTTGGTGGAGGGTGACGCGGCCTATGCAGGCTTCATCGACTACCTGAACGCCGAGATCGTGCACTATAAGCGCGAGGTGTTGAACCAGAAGGCTACCAGCTCCACGACTCCTACGCCTGTGGAGCCTTCGGAGCCCGAACCGGAGCCGGAGCCTGAGAATCCGGATGTGGTTTGAGATAATTTGCCATGTGGCAAACCGCCACACTGAAAAAAAAAGGGTGTATCGCACGATCGGATACACCCTTTTCTGTGGTATAAGGTTATGTAGATAAGCCTACATGATGCCTTTCTCTCTCAAACGCAGTTGCCATTTCCAAGCGGAAGCCAAGGTGTCTGCCAAGGTCTCTTTGGCTGTCCAGCCTAATACCTTGTTGGCACGCTCCGGCAGGCGCTCGGTCATCTCGGTCGTCCGTTGCTCGATGGCTTGGTCGAAAGCCTCGCTCGCGGCTCGCAGGGCCTCCACGTCGGCGGTCAGTCCCAGCGCCTTCACGTGGGGGGCATTCGCCTCGGCGTTCAGCACGGACAGCATACCCCGCAGCTCGGCGCTCTGCTTGGAGTACTCGTGCCGCCCGATCCTCTTGTAGGGCGCGAGCTGCGGGAGCAGGATCTTCGAGGCCTCCCGCTTCTCGTCTACGAGGCTGGTGCCAAAGGCCTTCACCGCGTTGATGACCGTCCCGCAACCGTTGTCGCGCCGCTGGTCCGCCTCTTGCAGCATCTGGGTGGAGACGAACGCCGTGCGGCGTCTCACGATGCTGGCCAACGTGCCCACCGCGGTCTTGTAGGCGGGAAACTGGCTCTCGATGTGCAAGGCGGCGGGTGTCGTCTTCTCGATCAGGTCGAGGATTCCGTTGTTGAAGGAGCTGAGCGAACAGGTTGTCGATCGGCTCAGGGAAATGGAAACGATTTGATCTTTCATGATAACTTGATTTATACGGTTCATAAAATTTCCCTAAATATACTTCTTCCTCGGGGATCTTCCATGTTCAAGGGGAAAAATATCGATAACGGGAGGGTTTCGAGGGTCTTCGGAGGGCCGCCGTTACCGAGCTTGGGGTTTTAGAGAGCCTTCGGAGGGCCGCCGGAGGCTCCCGTCTGGGCCGGCTATTTCCGCTGGAACTCGCAGAAATCCTTGGAGTCGTAAAAACAGATCCTGTTTTGTGGCGATATCCAGGCCTCCACGGTGGGAAGGCCCGCCTCCGGTGTCATTCGCAGCGTGGGATGCTCGTATGTGTAGCTCCCGCGGGTGATGATGGTGGTGTCGCGCATGCTGTCCGACTTCTCGTCATGGATGCTGCCTTGGGTAGTCATCGTGAAATCGTTTTCCCCGAAGCTCAGCGTTTGTTCTTTGGGGAATCGGATCGGCGAGAAGCTCTCCGCCGCGTCGTACACCGCTCCTACGCGGATCCATTCCGTGGCGTTGAGCGCTTGCTCCTCGCCATATCTCCACTCCTCGTCATCGTTGGAGCAAGCGGAGAGGACGCACAGGGCCGACAGGGTAAGGGATAAGATGTCTTTCTTCATGATGTTTATGATTTATAGGTTGATATTATTTGTATATATGGATTATCTTGAATCCTTCATTAAATAAATGGCCTCCTGCGCTAAAAGAAATAGGGTTCTCTACCAAAAAGCGGGTGAAAGTCCGTTTGCTTTCGCCCGCTTTTTGTAGCTGTGTGTGAACACCTTACATGATGCCTTTCTCTCTCAAACGCAGTTGCCATTTCCAAGCGGAAGCCAAGGTGTCGGCCAAGGTCTCTTTAGCTGTCCAGCCTAATACCTTGTTGGCACGCTCCGGATTGGCCCAAACCTTCTCGATGTCTCCCTCTCGGCGACCTACGATCTTGTGCGGCACTTTCACGCCGGTGGTCTCCTCGAAGGTGTTGATCAGCTCCAAGACGGAAACGCCACGGCCTGTACCCAGGTTGAAATACTCCACAGCCTCAGCAGACTTGCCTTGCAACATACGATCCATGGCGATGACGTGCGCTTTGGCCAGATCGACGATATTGATATAGTCGCGGATGCAAGAGCCGTCAGGCGTATTGTAATCGTCGCCAAAGACACTCAACTCCTTACGCACGCCGATGGCGGTCTGTGTCAAATAAGGGATCAAGTTCTGGGGTACACCATTGGGCAACTCTCCAATCTCTGCGCTGGGATGCGCGCCAATCGGGTTGAAGTAGCGCAAGATGATGCTCTTGAAGGGCGCTCCCGCATGGATCGTATCCCGGATGATCTCCTCGTTGATTTGCTTGGTATTGCCGTAGGGCGAGAGGGCCGGCTGAATCGGCGCGTTCTCGGTCACGGGCAGGTTCTCTGGCGTAGGTTGGCCATAGACCGTGCAAGAGGAGGAGAAGACAATGCCTTCGATGCCAAACTCGGGCATCAGCTCGAGCAGGTTCAGTAGCGTGACGATGTTGTTGCGGTAATATTTCAACGGCATCTGCACCGATTCGCCCACCGCTTTGCTGGCGGCGAAGAGGATGATTCCATTGATACCCGGATGGGCTTCCAACGCTTGGCGTGCTCCCTCCTTGTCTTTCAAATCCAATTGGATGAAGGCGGGGCGTACACCTGTGATCTTCTCGATGCCGTCGAGCACCTCGATGTTGGAGTTGGAGAGGTCGTCGATGATAACGACCTCATACCCGGCATTGATTAACTCTACGGAGGTGTGTGAGCCGATATAGCCCGTGCCACCTGCCACCAAAATCTTCTTTTTCATGCTACGCTGTATGTTTGCGGTTAGACAATACCGGAGAATCCCATGAAGGCCATAGCCAGCAAACCTGCGGTGATCAAAGCGATGGGTGTACCCTTCATGCCTTCCGGCACGTGGGTCATGGCCAGCTGCTCACGAATACCTGCGAAGATGATCAACGCCAAGGCGAAACCGATGGCGATAGAGATCGCATAGACGATCGCCTCCAAGAGGTTGTAATCTTTCTGGATCACCATGATAGCCACACCCAATACACAGCAGTTCGTAGTGATCAAGGGCAAGAATACGCCCAACGCCTGATAGAGGGCGGGGGAGACCTTCTTGAGGATAATCTCCACCATCTGTACCAAGGCGGCGATGATCAAGATGAAACTGATGGTCTGCATGAAGCCTAAGCCAAAGGCATCCAGAATATACTTCTGCACCAAGAAGGTGACGATCGTAGAGATCGTCAAGACAAAGGTAACGGCCGCACTCATGCCGACTGCGGTTGACACCTTCTTTGATACGCCCAAGAAGGGACAGATACCCAAGAATTGGGATAATACGACGTTGTTTACAAAAACAGCGGCGATAAATATCAAGATATATTCCATACTGATCGGTTATTATGCTTTACGCAGTTTGTTTACGATTGCTACCAAATAGCCCAGCACGATAAACGCACCTGGAGCCAACACGAAAATCAATGATCCATACTCTTCAGGAACCAGCGTCAGGTTGAACAGCTTACCTGTGCCTAACAACTCACGACATGCGCCTAAAAGTGTCAAAGCCAAGGTGAAACCCAGGCCGATACCAATACCGTCGCAAGCGGAGGCAACTACCCCGTTCTTAGCGGCGAAGGCCTCAGCACGTCCCAACACGATGCAGTTCACCACGATCAACGGGATGAACAGACCCAAGGTGGCGTAAAGCGCCGGCACAAAAGCCTGCATACACATCTGAACAACGGTCACGAAGGTGGCGATCACCACGATATAGGCCGGGATGCGGACCATATCCGGAATCAAGTTCTTCACAGCGGAGATCACGATGTTGGAACAAATCAACACGAACATCGTGGCCAGACCCATACTCATGCCATTGATGGCCGAAGAGGTCGTACCCAAAGTAGGACACATACCCAACAGCAAAACGAAGGTCGGGTTCTCGGTAATGATACCGTTCAAAATTACTTTCAGATTACTCATTGTTTGGTCCTCCTTATTAATTGTTATCTGATGAAGGCGTAGCGGAGGTCAATCCATCTACACCCGCAAAAGCACTATACGCACGGTTCACGGCATTCAAGAACGCACGGCTGGAGATCGTGGCTGCGGTGATAGCATCTACGTCGCCACCATCTTTCACCACCTTCAAGCCATCGGCGGGAACGGCACGGCCTAAGATGCTTTGCTGCCCTTTGTCCATCCGGAACCACTCTTGCATCTTGGCACCCAAGCCCGGTGTTTCCGCATGCTCTAACACGGAGTAGTTCAAGATCGTACCTTTCATGTCGAAGCCGACAATCACCTTGATCTCTCCGCCGAAACCCTTCAGCGTGTTGCTCTCTACGGCACCACCTACGGTTTCGTCGCCCTTCTTGGCTGGATAGATCTTCAAGGAGTCACCGTCTGCCGTTACGGCCATGTAGGCCTCTTCGGTCGGCTTGTTATCAAACTCCGGGGCTACCGCTTTGATGGCCTCCTCTAAGGCTGCCGCTTTGGCAACCGCGATAGGGCCAGCCGTAAACGCATTGACGCCCGCCAAAATCGCTCCAGCGATCAGACAGATACCTGTCAGCGAGAGGAGCATATTCGGTAATGTTGATTTCAATTTTGCCATACTTACTTTCCTCCGAAATGTTTAGGTTTGATATAGCTGTTGATCAACGGCGTGAAGGCATTCATGATCAAGATAGCGAATGACATACCCTCGGGATAGGAACCGAAGATACGGATCACGGAGGTCAACAGACCGATGCCGACACCATAGACAATCATGCCGTTCTTGCTCATCGGAGAGGTGACGTAGTCGGTCGCCATAAAGATGGAACCGAGCAACAGACCACCAGAGAGCAGGTGAATGAACGGATTGACATAGACTGTCGGGTTGATCAAATAGAGGATACCCGTGAAAACAAACACCGTTGCCAGGATGGAAACGGGGATGTGCCACGTAATGATCTTTTTCCACAACAGAAAGGCGAAGCCTAACAGCAGGGCGATGGCGCTGACCTCACCCAAGCTACCGCCGATGTGGCCGATCAGCATGTCCACCATTGAGGGCAATGCTGCGCCTCCCTCATGCAAGGCGGAGAGGATCGTCGCACCGGTCTCCGCATCGGTATAGGTCATCGGGAAGACCTCGGGCACCGGCCATGTGGTCATCTGTGCCGGGAAGGAGATCAACAGGAAGACACGACCCACCAAAGCGGGGTTGAAGATGTTATTACCCAAACCGCCAAACGACATCTTTCCGATGCCGATCGCAGCCAACGCACCGATCAAAATGATCCAGATCGGCAGGTTTGAGGGGACGTTGAACGCCAACAGCACACCGGTCAGAATGGCAGAGCCATCGCAAAGGGTCGGCTCCTTCTTCATCAGGAAGCGTTGGATCAAGTACTCAAAAATCACGCAGGCCAAGACAGAGGTCGCGGTCACGATCAATGCGCCAAGGCCGAAACAGTAAAGTGATACCAAGAAAGCCGGAATCAAGGCAATCAGTACCCCATACATATTTTTGCTAATGCTGTCGCCACCATGGATGTGGGGCGAGGGCGATACGTATAAACTATTTTCCATGTTGCTCTTGTTTTATGACTTTCTCGCTCGGATAATGCCCATAACTTTACCCTTACCCATACGAATCTGATCCAGCAACGGACGATTAGCGGGGCAGGTGAAGCTACAAGATCCGCACTCGATACAATCGGTGATATGATTCTCTTCGGCCAACTCCCAATTCTTGAACTCCGTGCAGGTCATCAGCAGGGTCGGGTTCAAGCCCATTGGGCAGGCTCCCACGCACTTTGCGCAGCGGATACAATCGCGCATCGGCTTGCGCACAGACTCCTCTTTCGTCAGCAGCAAGACGCCTGAGCTACCCTTGCAGACAGGTACTTCCGCACTGATCAAGGCTTTACCCATCATCGGGCCACCACCAATGATCTTACCCGTATTTTCCGGCAGACCACCTGCGGCATCGATCAGGCAGCTGATCGGTGTACCCATACGCACCAAGAAGTTCGACGGATTGGCCAACGCTTTACCGGTCACCGTTACGACGCGCTCGAACAACGGCTTGTTCTTCTGCACGGCCTCATAGACGGCGTAAGCAGTTCCCACATTCTGCACCACAGCACCGGCTGAGATAGGCAGCGCACCACTCTTCACTTGACGGCGAATCACCGCGTCGATCAATTGCTTTTCACCACCTTGCGGGTATTGCACTTTCAACGGCATGATCTCCACGCCCGGATAGTTGACCGCTAACTGCTGCATCTTGGCGATTGCGTCGGGCTTATTATTCTCGATGCCAATCACGGCACGGTTCACGTTCACAGCCTTCATCAGGATCGTTACACCTACCAAGATCTGCTCCGCCTTCTCCATCATCAACGAATGGTCGGAGGTCAGGTAAGGCTCGCACTCTACGGCGTTGATGATCACGATCTCGGCTTTGTTGCCGGGAGGCGGCATCAACTTCACCTGGGTTGGGAAAGTCGCACCACCCAAACCTACGATACCTGCGGCAGCGATCTTGTCGATAATCTCTTTCGATGAGAGATTGCACTCCTTCACTAACGTATCTGTGCGATCGATAGATTCTTCCCACTCATCGCCTTCTACGTCAATGTAGATGGCCGGGCGACGATAGCCGCTAGCGTCGAGCGCATTGTCAATCTTGTTCACTTTGCCGGAAACAGAGGAGTGGATATTCGCCGAAACGAATCCACCGGCCTTAGCCAGTAGTGTACCCACCTTTACTATATCGCCCTTCTTTACAACCGCTAAAGCAGGGGCTCCGATATGTTGTCCAAGTGGGATAATGACCTGTTTGGGGGTGGCAAGCACCTCAATCTTTTTCCCGGCAGACAGTTTATTCTCGGGGGGATGAATACCTCCGATTCGAAATGTCCTTAGCATATATTTGGAATTTTAGTTTTGATTGATTTATTCTTTTGTAGGTGATTGGATACTTACGTTAGGCTCTACGATGGCCTCTGCCTTAGGAGCGGCTTTCGGCGCAGCCGGTGCAACGGGCTTTACCTCTGCGGCCTTGGGCGCAGCGGGAGCGGCCTCCTTACGAGGCGGGAAGTTCAACTCATGGATAGCGCCGGTCGGACAAACTGCTACGCACTTACGGCACATACGGCATTTCGTGTAGTCGATGTAGGCCACGTTGTTGGTAACAGCCACAGCACCAAACGGACACTCCTTCTCGCACTTACCACAACCGATGCAGGCGTTCTGGCAGGCCTTGCGGGCTACGGCACCCTTGTCTTTGTTGACGCAAGAGACGAAGATGCGACGAGACTTCGGCCCCTTCTTGCGCAACTCGATGATGCTCTTCGGACAAGCCTTTACACAGGCACCACAAGAGGTACATTTCTCCTCATCCACCTCGGCGAGACCTGTCTCGGGATTGATGTGGATCGCACCAAAGTTGCAGGCCTTTACGCAATCGCCATAGCCTAAGCAACCAAAGGTACAGTTTGTTTCTCCTCCATACAGGGTGGAGGCGATGGCACAGCTCTTCGTGCCATCATACTGGTTTGTTCTCGGGCGGGCCTTACAGGTACCGTTGCAACGTACAACAGCGACCATGGGCTCAGTAGCTCCCGCCTCTTTTCCTAAGATCGTGGCAACTTGGGCCATCACCGGGCCACCGCCAACGGGACAGAGCATTCCGTCTAACGAATCTGCTTTCACACACGCTCCGGCAAAACCCGCACAGCCCGGATAACCGCAACCTCCGCAGTTGGCACCCGGAAGCACAGCTTGCACCTGAGCGATACGAGGATCTTCATAGACTTCGAATTTCTTGGAAGCGGCGTAGAGAAACAAGGCTCCGATCGCTCCAATTGCTCCTAATGAAATAACGGCAATTAAAATCATGATATGTTTATGAATTTAGTTTTCTTATAGTGAACACGAATCGTCTTTTCAGTCGGTCACGAAACAGATAGAGCGCCCCATAATAGGGAACCAGCGTCAGCAAACTGATCAATCCACTGGCACTCTCGTCACATCCGAGGGTGATCCCGATTGCCACACCTGCGACGACCAGAATCAGCGGAATCACAAATGCCAATATTACGGCCTCCATACCTAAATTGATCTGCCCGCAAATCTCCACTTTCTCGCCGACAGCATATTGTCCGGTATGGTCTGGAATCTCTATGATTTGCTCCTTTTGTTCGGAGGCGCTACACAAGGACTGGGCATGACAACCTGAACAGGCCGACCGTTGCGTAATGCGTACGAAGACGGCCTCTTGGCTGATTCGTGTCACGACTCCCGTGTGATGGATAGTTTCGCTCATGGTTTACTTCGCTTGTCAACTCGACTTTGCAAAATCGGGACAAAAGTAACGATTATTTATTTACCAACAGTTGATTCATCGAGTTTTTTACGGATGTGCTCCTTTCAACGCTTACCATTTGTAATTGAAGCCAAAGCTGAGTAGCTCGTTAATTTGAAGGTAGTTCTTCAGGAAATCGTCAGATTTCTGTGCGGCATCGTCGTAACGCAGGTTGAGTGAGATCGTCGTCGAGAAGAAACGGCTGATCGCTAAGTTCAGGCGGTTCTCAAACTCTCCTAAGATGCGCTCGTAACTGGTGAAGTAGTAGAAACGAGAATACCAGCTGACATTGCGGTTGAACTGGAAGTTGAAAGTGGCGTTGATGGTCGAACCGAACTTGCTATAACTGCGTTTGAATTCGCCTGTTGCTTCATCTTTCTCAAAACCATGCTTGCCGAAGTTTATGTCGTCACGAATGCTATACATATAGGTATAGGAGATAGGAGCCACGTTCAAGGCCAATGAGAGCTTTTTGTGCTTATTGCTCTTGAAACTTTTGGCGAGGTCATATTTCATACCAATACCCATATTGATGCTAAACGGAGCGAGCAATGCGGAGATCTTGTTGTTGGTGTTCTCGGCAAAGTTGCTGAACAATTGGGTCTGGAACGTGAAGTCGAACGTATAGAACCATTTGTTGTAGGCCTTGTAACCCAAGTTGCTATGCAGGCGCAATACGTCATCACCAATCTTATAGTTGCGCAACGTATCTTTAGGAGCGGTATAAGCATTGGTCTTCCATTCCAGCTCGTTGGTTAATTGTACCTTGTCCTTTGCGTAGTTGTAAACAAAATATTGGCGGTTAGAGAGGTTCAGGGTGCTGGTTCCTCCCTTGTGCCAGTTAGAGGAGATATAATTCTGGGCGAACTGTACACTGCTCTCGAAGTGAGAGGTCCAGTAGCGACGCTCTGGGATAAACTTTTGTGGAGCATCCACTTCCTCGAAGTTGGCTTCGTTCTCTACCTTAATAGGCGTATCTTCGTGAATATCTTTATTGATGACATGCTGCTTGATCAACTCAGTTGGCAGATCTTGCAGGGAATAACGGAAATAGGTGGGGTGGTTCGTCTCCACATACCGATGGGCGCTGGCCTCGATCGCTTGGAGGCGCAGTTCATCCTTAAACAGGCTGTCGGTAGCGTATAGGTTGTCGTAGGGCGAACGTGCAGGGAAGGGATTCGTGTCATAGAACACCAAGTCTTGCTCCTCTGGCAAATAATTGCCTTTAAAGACGATAGGCATAAACAATGGGTTCACGATGACTGTGTCTTGGAAGGTCATGCGATCGTCGAACCGGGTAGCCGCATCACGCACCCAACGTGCCCAATAGAGTGTCTCGTCCGATAGCTCCAGCTCATCTTTCTTCAAGAAGCGCAGCAGGTTCTCATTGAGGGCCTTTTGCTTTGCATATCCACTGTTTTGTCGATCAAACTGTTGTCGAAGTGTGACGATGCTCTTCAAGTCGCTCTCGTCAAATTCAAGATCCTCTTCGGTGCTGTCAGGAGGAGTAGTAGCCTGTATGGTTTGCTGGATAATTTGCGGTTGAATCAGTTGGTTGCTTTGAGCGAAAGCCTGACAGAGTGCGGTTGATAAACCTATCAATGTGTAAATCACAATCTTTCTCATACCTATTATTCCTATCTAATTCTTCGTTACATTTTAGTCGTCGAGCCGCAAATGTAGCCAAAAAGATTGAATCCATTGTCAATTGCGAATAACTTTGTACTTTCGTCAGCGAAAAAGCGGATTTTATGAGTTTAGACAGACGTATTTGGCAGATTACATATCCCATCTTTTTAGGTCTTTTAGCACAAAATATTATCAATGTGACAGATACAGCCTTTTTGGGACGTGTGGGCGAGGTTGCTTTGGGTGCTGCCGGCATGGGTGGCTTATATTATATATGTGTCTTCACCATCGCATTTGGTTTCAGCACGGGTGCGCAGATTTTGATCGCTCGCCGCAATGGAGAGCAACGCTATCACACGATCGGTCCTTTGCTGATTCAAGGATCGCTCTTCATGCTGGTATTGTCCCTGTTGTTCATCCTCTTTTCTCGCTTCTTCTCCGGAGACATCATGCGGCTTTTGATCTCGTCGGACGAGGTGTGGCAGGCCACGCAGGATTTCCTTACCTATCGCATTTGGGGTTTCTTCTTTATCGGTCTTTCCGTGATGTTCCGGGCGCTCTATATCGGTATCACCCGCACCAAGGTATTGACCTTAAACGCCCTGGTGATGGCGGTTACGAACGTCTTCTTAGATTATGCGTTGATTTTTGGCCATTTCGGATTTCCTCGTTTAGGCATCCAAGGGGCGGCGATCGCTTCAGTCATGGCTGAAGCCATCTCTGTGCTCTTCTTCGTGGTTTATACATTTATGCAAGTCGATTATCGGAAATATGGGCTCAACCGTTTCGGGCGGTTCCGTCTCGATACGTTGCAACAGATACTGTCTATCTCAGTCTTCACGATGTTGCAATATTTCATCTCCTTGACCACCTACTTCATGCTTTTTGTCGTGGTGGAGCATCTGGGTGTGCGTGCGTTGGCCATCGCCAATATCGTGCGTAGCCTCTACATGATTCTGCTGATTCCCATCAACTCCCTTTCCATGACTGCCAATACATTGGTCAGCAATACGATCGGCGAGGGACATACAGATCAAGTGATCGCGGTGATTCGGCGAGTAGCCCTATGGTCAGTCTCGATCATGGCTGTTGTCTTGCTCTGCGTGGTGCTGTTCCCGACGGGGATTCTCTCCGTCTATACCAATGATGCGGTATTGATTGCGGAATCAATTCCTTCGGTCTATGTCATAGCAGCCGCCTTGGTACTCTCCTCATTTGCTTTCGTGGTCTTCAATGGCGTGACCGGTACGGGCAACACGCAAGCCTCTTTGGTGATCGAAATGACTACCTTGTTCTTTTATGCCCTCTTCATCTATTGGTCGGGCAGGATCATGCGCTATCCCGTGGCGATTTGTTTCGGGGCGGAGATTATTTATTATGTAGGATTGTTCTCGCTCAGTATGCTCTATCTGCGTCGGGCTAAATGGCAGAACAAGCGTATCTGACACGTTTAGTTGTAAAACCCATAAACCAAAGAATCTATGCATGTAAAGATCGTAGATGTAGCCCAATGGAACAAAGGCAAGATGTTTGAGCGGTATCAAAAATTGGGAAAGTATCCCATCATCTCCTGCTCGGTCGAGGTGGACGTGACCCGCATCCACGAGGCGGCAAGACGGGAGCGTACCAGCTTCTGGCTGATGTTCATCCATGCGATCGGACAGGCCATCAACCATTTCGAGGCTTTCCGTCACCGGGTGGTACTGGATCAGGTGCTCCTTTTCGACCATATCAAAGTGCGCTTGGCCACTTTGGACAAAGCGAATCGCTACTATTTCATGCTCCTACCCTTGACAGGCTCCCTAACGGAGTTGAGAGTAGCCTACAAAGCAGAGAAGCGACGCATGGAGGCGCTACCCATGGAGGAACGCGAAACACCCACGCCTCCAAACTGTTTTGTCCTGAATATCCTCCCGCAGGTTCGTCTTTTAGGTTTCGACATGAACTTTATCAGCCCGGAGGGGCTGACGGGCATCCCTTACCTCTATGCAAGCAAGCCAGAGGAGAACTGGAAGGGAAGATGGATGCTCACCCTCTCTATTCAGTTTAATCACAGTCTGTTAGATGGGGATGATTGGCAGCAGGCCGGGCGCTACTTAGAGCAGCGCGAGTGGTGATGCTCCAAGATAGAGAGACTCACAACTTATGGATCTGGTGGCGCATAGCTCGAAACTTCTGATAGGCGAAGTTGCAAAGGTTGCCTACGGCTAACAGCAGGACGAAGAGTGTCTAACCGATGCGCAGCCAACCCTCACTATCCTGCAGCAAGCGGGGCAAGAACACCACGAAGGGATAGACGAACATCAAGACCGTCATGGCGCCACCCACCAATCCGTAACCCAGTAGCCAACGTTGGAGAGAAGCGGGATAGCCAGCATACTTCTCCCGTTTGCCTGTGAAAAGGGCGGTCACATATTGAGTGGCTTTGTCCCGTAGGTTGGAGATACCGGTCCAATCCATCAGCATGTAGTAGGCATCCATCCGCAGGAAGGGATTGAAGTTCATGATCAGTCCGATGGTCTCAGAGAAGAGCACCATGTTCCAAATAAATTGCCAGAGCGGATCCTCGCACCAATAGAAGCACCAGCAGGAGAGACTCCAGGTGACGAAGGTGATGAAAGGACCGGCCAACGAGACCGCAATGCGGGGCCACTTCTCCGGGAAGTTGTAGGAGGCCGACACGTCGCAGAAGAAGATGAAGTCGGAGAGGTAGTAGGTGATACCTAACCTTGGCACCGTCCCGCCATAGTGCTTGCAGCAGACCCCGTGCCCCAGCTCATGCAGGGCCACCGTGAGCAATGAGATTCCGTAGATCGGGAGGATCACCCACCAATCATGCAGGATAATCTCCTGCGCCTGTGACATGAGGTCGAAGAAATGTGCCTTGCTGTGCATCAACGGATAAAGGCCGGAAAGGCCGATGAGCAGCATCAGGAAGATACCCACACGGCTAAAGAGCGGCTTCGCCACCTGATGCACAGCGGTCACCACGGCATCGGCATGCGGAATGGAGAAGCTCAGGTTGTGGATGTTGGTCAGCCAACGCCAGGGGGAGGGCTTGGGTGCTTCGGGCAGCGCCAACATCTGTTTCTGCTCCAAAGCCTCATAGAGGGCGGTCAACTGCACGGGCGAGAGCAAGAGCCCCTCCTCCACTGCTTGCAGGTAGATCTCATAGCAGGTGCGTTGGCCATTCATCTGGCTCAAGGCATAGGCCTCGGCGGGGCCCACCTTTAGCAGGGCACTTGTCTCGAAGTCTTGGATGAATCCCCCCAAGATAGCTCCCTCAGCTGATCGACGCAGGTTGAGGTTTAGCTCCGGCTTGAGACGGGGTGTGAGCCCCATCACCCAAACCCGTTTCTCCGCACCCTCCGCTCGGGTGAACTTCTGCATCCGCAGCACATGGTCGGAACCGTCGATCTGGAAATAGACCCGGTCCATGTAGCGTTTGATCTGGAAGAGCCACAAGGCGTCGATCTGGATCTCATCCAAGTCGGCCTCCCCGTCGGGCACCTCGTAGGGGGCATCCTTCAGCGGGTTCAAGGGAATCTTTCGGTTGTAGGCCAGGGCGATCTCTAAGGCCTCCCCGGTGTAGCCCAATTCCAATCGGAAATTGCCGCCGATTCGCAGCTCCTCAGCTCGACGCAGCAGTTCCCCGCAAGCCTCCTCCACGGAGTGCAGCAGCAGCTCCTCCAAGGCCGGGGTGAACTTCACGGCCCTGGCATAACCGCTGACCCACTGGCGGATCAGCGAGAGCCAACGCAGCTCCAAGGGGAGGGTACAAGCAATTTTATTCATCATCTTCTCTCAACAATTTGTATCAGTTTATCTTTTCGCAAATTGTCTGTCGTTGGTCAGAAGGGAAAGGGGACGGGGTTTAGCTCCTCCTCGGTAAGCGCCCGTGCGGTCCATCCCAGACGGACGGGGTGTTGATAGATCCGAGGATCCCCGAAGCGGGGCCAGAAGTGGGAAAGGCCGGGCACGATCACCCGCATCACGTTCAGTCCCGTCTCCGGACGGGTCAAGTCGTGGACGATCAACTCCATACCCTCGGCACGCATCAAAGCCACTGCCCGTTCAATGTCGGTCAGCAGGTCATCGGTCGATTGGTCGATGAAGTCAGTGGGTCGGCGCATCGGCTGTGTCGGGTCGGGATAAAGATAGGCCGGATTCGCTTGTCGCACCGTGTGCCACCAATGGCCCTCCGGGGCCTCTGTATCCTCTCTCAGTGATTGCGTCAGCTCCGCCAAAGCCCGTTGCAGGGCCACCTCCACCCGATAGTGTGCACCCAATCCCAAGAGCATCGGTACGTTCGGGTTGTCCGTTGACTCCTAAGGACTGGATGCGTCCCTTTTTCCAATCGACCGCACCGTTCCACAGCCTATCCGCATTGCGGAGCGTGGCCCATTGGCTGACCACCATCGAGTAGCCATAGCCCTCCTCTGGCGTGACCACAGGAGTCAATCGGCCCACCTCGCTGGTGAAGGGATCCACCCGGTCGATCAAGCGGCGGATCGTGGCTTGGGCCTCCTCCGTCCGATCGCCTCCGTCGGTATAGCCGATCTTCGGACGGCTTTACAGCCTGACGGGCACGCCCTCCTCCACGGGCTGTTCCCTCCTGCAGGTGGGACAGTGAGGCCAAGGACGCAGGAGATGATACTCCCTCTCCGTCGTCTCTCCGGTCCGCTTGACGAGGGTGAGTCGCTGCTCCTTGGCATCGGCCTCTTCCCGGAGCAACTCAGCTGCTGCCAACAGCTGTCGCCACGAAGCCCGATGGGTGGACAGGTGGCAATCGGATTGCAGATAGGCATAGTGAACCACCGGCGATTGGTGGTAGAAGCGGAAGCCGAGGCACTCGAAGCAGCCCTCTCCCGATTCGAAGCGAGGTCCTACCCAGAGCTCATCGTCGCCAATGGCGAGGGGCATCCAGTGCCAATGCTGCGCATGGGCGATACGGTTGAAGGCGGTGAGGGCAGGATGGTGATAATGGGGCACACAGAGCACTACGAGGTTGTCGGGTGCTACCTCTCGCAACGCTTCCCATTGTCCGGCTACCTCCACCTCGTCCTCCTCGCTGAGCAGGGCGGCCAATCGCTCTACTTCTGCGGCGGTGACCTCCTCCGTGTGGATCAGCAGGAAATGGTGGCGAGCAGCGGGGGTACAGCCAATCACTCCTCTTTGCTTGAATTGCTCCAACAGGTAGTAGTACTCCGTCAGGTCGAGCTTCTCCTCCACAGCCGCCAACAGCTCCTCCTCGGTGTGCGGTCGCTCCGCCAGCAGCCGCAACAGGTGGGTCGCTTGGTTGGAAACATAGAACAGGGAATAGTCTGCTTTCATCAGCACGACCTGCCCCACCTTCTCGATAAAGCTCCAGTCTCTTTTCAAATAATAGGTTTCGCTTCGCATACGCTTTCCGTTCTTTGCAATACTATATTGTTATATATGAATAAGGGTGTACTCACCAGGAGGGCTGTTTACATCCCCTCACAGTGGGTACACCTTGTCGTAATCTAATCAGGTGATCTTCTTTAAGAATACATTGATGCAGGATTAAGGCTTACAACTTTTAGTATATCTATAACACATGCTTGCCGCCTTTTTGGCCTCCTCTTCTTCCAGCATGATGGTCTTGCTTACAGGCGGTAAATAGAGGTAGATCTCCTCCACCGTCGAGGGCTTCCGCTCCTCCACCACATGCACATGTACCCCTTCGGGGATCTCCGCACCTTCCGCTTTCAGCACCTGCTCTGCGTTGCTCAGCAACTCGGCCTTGAAGGCCTCATCACATCAAGCCTTGGTTACTATCTTCGCCCACAGCTTCTTGTTCTCTTCGATATTCATAATGTCTATTTTTAAAGGTTAAATGCCGATGATCAATTCTCCAATGAAAGGCTCTTGCTCCACGTCGGTTCCAAAGGCCTTGGCGAACGCCTCGCCCTCCACAGCTCCGAAGATGCAGCTCTTCATCCCGAGGGAGGTGGCGACTAACTGCTGCGTCTGCAGCAGGCAGCCCAGATCCGGCAACGCCAACCGATAGGCGATGCCGGTGTATTTCCACGAGATGCGTCTGAGGCGGACTGCATAGAAGCAACATACCTGCGGTGGAAAATCGCTTTTCGTGCGAAGGGGATAGCAGAGTCGGGCGGTCGTTTTCCACGCCTTCTCACCGAAGGGGATCGGCTCCAGGGCGTGCTGCTGTGGCAGGTAGTGGTAGAGCCCCGGTGCGAGCCCCTCCACCCGGTCGATGCGCAGGTAGCACTCCAACGCATGGCGGGCACCTCCCGATGGCGAGGGGCGGAGCGATACCCTGTCCTCCTTACTAAGACCTGAAGAGACCTCCTGTTGCACCTGCATACTCTCCCGAAGGAAAGTGGACAGCAACGGGAGTGGTAAGGCGGCCTCGCTGAAATGCCGATCTGTGCGACGACCGTGGAGCACCTCAGCGAATGAACGCTCCTCCGACAGGGCGACTTCCGGCAAGGCAATGCACCGAGCCTCGTCCACCATTGGCTCTTTGTAGAGAGATGGTGCGCTGCCCTGCAATTCAAAGCGTACTCCCGTCGGGGAGAGGGTGGTTCCGTCCGTGCTCTCGGCATAGAACAGCCGGTCGTGAAATTCCCAAGCACCCGCCTCCTCCTGCGGAGCCTCAGCCGATAGCAGCACACCCTCCTGCAAGAGCAGGAAGCGCACTTGCCATTCAAACACAGTCAATGCCTCGGTGGGGGCAAACAGGTGGGGAAGCACCTCAGCCTCGAACCGATAGCACAACAAAGACTTGGAAGAGCGTAACCAGAGGTAGGGACGCAACGTGTTGCGTTCGGATAGATCCTCTGTGGAGGAACGCAAATAAGCCCAACGACTCAGGCGAACCCGGTCGGGCAGCTCTAACGGTTCCGGAAAGCGAAAGTCCGCATAGTGTGCGGGCAGGCGCAGCTCATGCGTGGCATCCGCCAAGCGGACCTCTAAAAGTTGCTGCTTCTTCAGCTGTTCGAGCAGGAAATAGGCGGTCGTAAAGCCATCGGGCGAGGCAGAGAAAAGCTCTACGAAGTCATCCTCCGTCCACCACGTCTGCTGCAACCGCTGCGTCTGCTCGGCGGTTAAAGCGGGAATCTGCGCTATATGTATGTCCTGTTTGAATCGGTATTCCATGCTATCCTCCAGTTCAGCTTCGTTACATGGTAAAGCAACAGCTCTTTGCTGCCTTCTTCACCTCGTTCTCGTCCATGACGATGGTCCCTTTCACAGAGGGCAGGTAAAGGTAGATATCCTCCGCAGTCGAGGGCTTCTGCTCTTCCACCACGTGCACACGCACTCCTTCGGGAATATCAGCACCTTCCGCTTTCAGCACCTGCTCAGGATTGTTTAACAACTCAGCCTTGTAGGCCTCATCACACCATGCTTTGGCGACGATCTTCGCCCAAAGCTTTTTGTTCGCTTCGATGTTCATATTCCTATTAAGTTTATAAGGTTACATCTCAATGATTCGTTCTCCGATAAGGATGCCTGTCCCATTGATTGATGGCAAAGGTAGGAAATAGGGTTCAATGATTGTACCCGGTCATTTGCGATTTATTTTTATTGACCGAAAATTTTTATCCAGTTGTAGAAAAATATTTCTCTAACTGGCCAAGTATTTTTCTTCAATAAGGGTTGCTGTGTGTAGAGACGTAGCGTGCTACGTCTCCATGATCCCCGGATGGTATTTTGAGACGTTGCACGCAACGTCTCTACGTGTGAGGTCATGGGTTATGATTGAGACGCCCCGGTGTGACGTCTCTACTCTCCCTCGTGTCCTGCCGGGCTTGCCCCGGCATCTCATGCTGTCAAAATCTCCATGGTCCCCGGTTGGATAAGTGTCAGAAATGTGCAAATCATCACGTTTTTCATAGGAAAAATGTGTAATTTTGCCACAAATTCATAGGAATGGAAACTTGTTGCCCATGGTTTCCCAAAACGATGGGCAATGATTATAACGTCAGCCGGCGATATTCGCAATTGGTGAAGAGGGGCACCTCTTTGACGCGCTCCAAAGGAAGGCCTTCGATTTGGGCGATGATGCGGCGATTGATCATGCCATGCCCGACGGCGAACAGGGTCTGCCCCTCGAAGTGCTGCCTGACGTACTCCACGAAGCGGGCGGCTCGTTCGTAGAGTTGCGCATCGCTCTCGGCATCGGCCGGACGCATCAGCAGGCTTCGCTCAGGGGTGATGTCCAAACCTGTCCAGCTGCCCCAGTCGATCTCTCGAAGCAAGGGGGTGGTGTAATGGGGGAGGTGACGATCGCCGCAAGCAATCTCTACCGTGTCATAAGCACGGGCGAGGTCGCTACTCAGGAGGCTATCGAACGGAATCGCACGCAGCCGCTCCCCCAATTCGGCGGCTTGCTGTCGGCCTAAGGCGGTCAGGTTGCCCGGCATTTGCCCTTGGAAGATGTGCGCCAGGTTTTGCTCGGTTTGTCCGTGTCGTGCCAAATAAAGGGTGATCATTGTTTGATATACTCCTTTCTCAAAACAGGTTATAATTCGTACGTAGCACCTTGAACTCCGTCCGTCGGTTGATCTGATCGGCGATCTCCTGCTGCTCGGGTGTCAGGTTCAAGATAAACTCTTCCGTCAAAACATCCCCTTCGTTCAAAAAGTCATACTGCTTGGCCATTTTCTTGTTGATGGTCTTGGGCACGCTCTCGCCATACCCTTTCGCCTCCAAGCGATCGGCCTTGATACCCCCTGCAATCAAGTAATCCACCACGGATTGAGCTCGGCGACTGGCCAACCGTTCGTTATACTGATCCGTACCCTTACGGTCAGTATGCGCACCCAGCTCAATCGTGACGTTAGGGTTGTCGTTCAGCATCTTAATCATCTCGTCCAACGCTTTCTTCGACTCTGGCCGCAGGGTGGCTTTGTCGAAATCATAGAAGATATTCTCGATGACCACCGGTTTGCTGATGGGAGAGAGGAAGAAATCGACGATATAGGTCTCGTTCTTCTCCTCCGGGCCGGTGTGCAGCTCATAATTCTGATTGAGGTAGCCTCGGGCACTCGCCATCATCACATAACGAATATCCCGCTCCAATTCTACCCGATAGGAGCCATCCTTCTTGACCGGGACCTTCACGTTCAAGCCATCTTTACCAACGATGCGCACGGTGGCCTCCTCGATCGGGTATTCATCCACGTCGTTGACTATGCCCTCGATGGAAATCGTAATCGTAGGCAGCTCAAACGAATAGAGGTGGTCATAACCTCGAGCATCGTTGCGGTTGGAGCTAAAGAAACCTTTTTCTGCCTGTCCGGCGAAGGTGATGCCAAAATCATCGCCCATGGAATTGATGGGAGCTCCCATGTTCTCCACTTTCCAATGGCCGGTACTGTCTTGGGTGGCTTTAAATAAATCCAATCCACCCATCCCTGGATGGCCGTTGGAGGCGAAGTAAAGCGTGACAGAATCACGACAATAGGGGAAAAGCTCGTCGCCGGCGGTGTTGATCTCTTGCCCCAGATTCTCCATAGGCCCGAAGCTGTTGTTGCCTAATACCTTAGAACGGAAAATATCTTTTCCCCCTAATCCACCTACCGCATCCGATACATAGTAGAGATATTTCCCATCGGGTGAGATGGAAGGGTGTCCCAAAGCCGTCACGGAATCTTTTACGATCGTCGCTCGGGTACCTTTTCCCCATTTGGCGCTACTCCGGTTGGAGATGTAAATTTCTGCGGTTCGTGGTCCTTCCGGATCTTGGGCACAATAGGTATAATACATGGTGTTCCCGTCAGCGGAGAAAGAGGGTGTACCTTCGTCAAACTCCGTATTCACCTCATCTTCCAATTCTTGGGGCGCTAACCAAGCTCCCTTCTCATCTTGTTTCACCAAGAAAAGATTATTGTTGTTTTGCCCGGTGATCGCACTGATCTTGGCCTCCTTGTCTTTGGTGCGAGAAGAGGCAAAATAGAGTTGGTCATACTTGTCACCCGTCAGCATCGGGCTAAACTCTGCTCGGCGGGAATTGAATTTCTCCATGCGATGCACTTCGTAGCGGGTAGGGTTCTTTCGCCATCCGGGAGCCAGCTCGCAGCCCTGTATGCCATTGATCGCCAATTGGCTGCTTGGTGCGTTCTCGGAATAAATATCGTAATTCTTGATAGCTTCCGCATAGGCTCCAGCCTTGTGCTGCATCTGTGCCAAACGCAGATAGACGATGCTATCCGGATAGTCGTAGCGAATGGCGTTCATATAGCCACTGGTAGCCTTTCCTGTATTGTTAATCAGTCGATTGCATTCAGCCATGCGGAAAGCGATATACCCCCGCAAATCCCGTTTCTGGGGTGAGGTCTTCGTATAAACCTTCCGATAGATAGCGGCTGCCTCATAATACTCGCCAATCCGTTGCTTTTCCTCCGCCTCGCTCAACTTGGCTGATCGACAAGCGCAAAGCGAAAGAAGGAGCATCAAAAAATACAGTACTCTATCATTCATAATTCAAAACTCAAAATTGAAGGTAAGAACTGTCTCCGTAACTTAAGAAACGGAAATCATGCGCCAATGCGTAATCATAGATCTTCCGCCAATCACCTTTCACGAAGGCGGAGATGAGCAGTAGCAGTGTGCTCTTGGGTTGATGGAAATTGGTCACAATTCCTTTCACCAACTTGAACGTATAGCCCGGAGCGATGATGATCTGTGTGGCAGTCACCAACTTATCCGCTTGATGACGGTCTAAGTAATCCAAGATGTTTTGTAAAGCCTCCTCTGCGGTCAGTTGGTTATTCGCGGCCTCGTAAGGCATCCATTGCTTGACCACCAGCTCCTCGGAGGTTGCTTCCGGCTGAGTGGACAGGATGACACCTATATAATAGAGGCTTTCCAACGTACGCACGGAGGTGGTGCCAACAGCGATGATGTGACCTATTTTACTCTTCAGATGAGCGATTGTCTCTCGGCGTACAGAGATAAACTCTGTGTGCATCTCATGTCCCTCGATTGTCTCGCTCTTAACCGGCTTAAACGTACCAGCACCCACATGCAAAGTAACCTCCTCTCTACCAATTCCCTTTTCGTCAATAGCCGCCAAGACTTCCGGCGTGAAATGCAAACCGGCGGTAGGTGCCGCTACCGAACCCTTGATCTTGGAATAAACGGTTTGGTAGGTCTGCAAGTCGCTCTGCTCAGTGGCTCGATGCAAATAGGGAGGAATAGGCAGCACGCCTGCCGCGTCCAAGATGTCGGCAAAGGTATAATGCGCATTGTCCCAAGAGAAACGAACCTCGTGCGTATCGCCATGCGATGCCAATTTCTCCGCATGAAGCACCACCTCATCTGCTCCGATCGTGACAGAGCGATGCAAGGTGCCCTCTTTCCACTTCTTCAAGTTACCCACCAAACAGGTCCACACACAGGAAGTTGTCTGTTGGAAAACCAACGCATAATCAAGGGGTTGGAAAGGCTCTAAGCAAAAGACCTCGATGCGTGCACCCGTCTCTTTTTGGAAAAACAGGCGCGCTTGGATAACCCTCGTGTTGTTGAACACCATCAAGGCATCGGTCGGCAAGAAGTCAGGAAGCCGTTTGAATTGATTCTCTTCGATCTCACCCTTACGATATAAAAGTAGCTTGGATTCGTCGCGCTTTGCCAATGGAAATTTTGCAATGCGTTCATCGGGCAGAGGATAGTCATAATCCTCCATACGTATCTGTTTCGTCTCTGTCGTCATCATCATAAAAAGCACGGATCTCACTCTGGCAAGATTCCTGCGCGAAAGTACAAATTATTCTCCTCATTGCAACGATTATCCAGATTGTGTAAACCTGATGTCGCCGCAGCTCGCGAGAAGCAATTTCACCCTGTAGAAAGGTCGCCGCGGCTCGCGAGAGCAAATATCACCCCTGAAAAAAGCTCCCGCGGCTCGCGAGAAGCAATTTCACCCCTGAAAAAAGCTCTCGCGGCTCGCGAGAAGAAATATCACCCCTGAAAAAGGCTCTCGCGGCTCGCGGGAAGAAATATCACCCCTGAAAAAAGCTCCCGCGGCTCGCGGGGAGATTTCGCAGAATTACAACGACAATTCAAAAAGAAAAAACTATCTTTGCAAACTATATGTAGATCGACCAAAGTATTTTCTTTAGCTGCACGGATAGCCTCATCTAAACGACAAATCCGCTGACCTGTTTCTTTGGGCAGTCCATCCCATTCATTTTGCATCACAGTATTTCCATCAGCAATTTCTCTATCTCTTTGTCCGCATGTTGCATCGCCTCTCTCATGGTTAGATCTTGCAAGGCGAGAAGAGTTTGATTATCGAATTGACGATAAGCTACAGCCGCCTCCTTTAACTTTTCGGCCAAAGGCAACGCCTTAGGTCGTGTGCCTTCATATTCAAATGGTAATACCACAATCGCTGAAAAAGTCAGCTGATGCTTTTGAAGTAATGGAATAATTTTTTCCACACAGCCACTGCCGGTGTTCCCGCCCAACATTACCAATAAGATAACTGACGATTCCTTTTGTTTCAATGCCTGCAATTTTGTATCAGGCAATTCCTTGTTCCACTCTTTCTGATCCAGTGAGTCAATCAAGACGAAATCTACTTGATCCGCTAATCGCTCACACAAATATCCTATCACCATGTTGTTCGCTCCCGTTCCCATAGCAATCAAGAGCGACTTTTCTGAATTGTTTGTATGCATAGCTTAATCATTTAAAGGTTGTTGTTCCAAATACCATATATAGACTATTTTTACCTTTTAAGCATCAATAGACATACACCTATCTCGTCACAACTCATCTCTTTCAGAACTGTTCCAAAATGGACAGGCATACCTAACCATCGGCGAACCTCTTCCTGAAAGTGGAGCCAATCCTATTCCAGCCAAGGGAAATTACTCGGCAAATAGGCCCAAACATAAGCTTCTTCATACGGAGATTTATCCATCTGCTGGTAAACCGTCATCGATTTCAAGATATAAGGTAATCGTTCATTACCACCCGCAAGAGTGGAACGATAATGATACTCCATACCCCGATCAATCGATAACAAGAATCCCAAACGCTCATCAGGGAAAGCCTCTTTCATGCGCAAGATCAAGGTTTCCCGTTTTGCCAAGCATTCCAACAGATCCAATCGTGCGCTTTGTCTGTAGTTGCGTTTCCGTTTTGCTCGGTTCAGTTTGTGCTTCCAGCGATAGCCATGTTTATCCATCCTTTTACTTAAACGCTCATATTGTGCGTTCAGTACCCACTTGGGCTCATAAGAGAAACCAATCTCATCCCCTTCGCCAGTAATTTCCTCCTCTGAATACCCATAGAAGGTCATCTCCCATAGACACGCAGCCAACACTTCTGCCTCGTTGAAAACGACACCCTCCTCAAAAATGACCTCTTTAGCTAACGCATGAGGCCAAGTATCACCATCTAAAAAACGAACCTCAATATGATATGCGTTATCTACATCCTCATCATCACTGATCCATACAGCCGTTGCTAAACCCTGTATAGGTTCATAGAGGCTAATCAAATCGTAAGCCTCTCGAAAATGATGAATATTGTCCTCATGCCCTTCTATCCTCGGTAATAGATAAGGCAGCAACTGATCGAATGTGACCCGATCAAATAATTCTTTCAGTATCATGCTTCTTCATTTATTTTGGCTGCAAGCACACTCACCTCCGTTTTGTATACTTTCCTGTCGAGGCATCCTTAAAACAATTTTCATCGAATAGTTTTTTCATCGCCTCTATCTGCTTGCCACACGATTTAGTGATACTGACCGTCTCATTCGCAACCTGTGTCAATTTAGCGATACTCAATGGTTCTTGATTGATGAAGCAATCCTCTATCGCCTCATTCACAACCGATTCAATATCTGCGCCATTAAATCCTTCAGTGGCGTTTAGTAAACCATCTATATTTTCTCCCAACTTTTTCTTGCGTTTCCCCAAATGCACTTTGAAAATGGCTTTCCGCTCTTCCTTATTTGGCAAGTTCACACAAAAGATCTCATCAAAACGTCCTTTACGTTTTAATTCTGGTGGTAAACTTTCTGCATTGTTAGCTGTGGCAATAATATAGACACTGCTCTGCTTATCTTGTAACCAAGAGAGCAGATAACCAAACATGCGGGTCAAAATATCATTGTGACCACCTACACCTGAGAAAGCCTTCTCAATCTCATCAATCCATAAAACACAAGGAGCAGCCGCTTCAGCAATCTTGATCGCCGCACGTAGATTAGATTCACTTTCACCCACGTATTTACCCATCATACTACCCATATCTAATTTCAGCAAAGGAGCTTCAAACAATGCAGCTGAGGCCTTAGCACAGAGAGATTTACCACATCCTGGCATTCCAACTATGAACACACCTTTCGGTACAGCAACGCCCTGTTTTTGCGCTTCAGCCAAACGTTTGATCACCTTTTCCTTTTTCTTCAAATAGCTTTTCAACGCCTCCATACCGCCAATGCTATCCAAACTTTCAGGGGTGTCAATCAACTCCAATAATCCAGACTTTTTGACCATTTGCTTCTTTTGGCGCAAGATCATCTCCGTATCCTCTGCACTTAAAGAACCATTGCTACTCATTGCCATATCAAGCATTCGGTCAATCTCAAATGCAGTCATTCCTTTCAGTGAGGGCATCAATTTTTCCCGGTCAGCCTTCGTAAACTTCTCTTTATCATAAAAGTTTACCTCGATATGTTGGTCAATCAAAGTATTAATCTCTTCCTCATTCGGGAAATCAATCTCCAAATAAGAAACATACTTTTCAAGCTCCGAAGGCACACGCAAGACAGAGGAGACAATAATAATAGTCGTTTCATAGTCTCGATCATAAAGTTTACGTTGAGCCATCAAGGCTAAAAGGGTTTTAATCCTGGGATCATCTAAAAAATCATGAACCTCTTTCAAGACCACATATTGCTCTTGAGAAGAATTAAATAGCTGGTTCAAAAAAACATCAAGTTTCGTTTCCGTTCCATTTCCTTCAGGTTCCTTGGTTGCAAAGTTTGTGGTTCCCGTTGCAGGGTTCCACTCATATATACTATCTATATCAGGAATCACTTCTTCAATCAAGGCATCCACCCGAGCGAAATCATAATCATGGATATAGATGATAGGTGTATTAACATCTATCATCTTTTGAAAGGCAGAAATAACTTTTGTGTTCATAGCTGTTCGTTATTCGGAATACTGGGATAAAACATAATCAATGATCAAACGACTGCGCCCCCTTCTTCCTATTAACGCACTAAATGGTATCTCCAATTGATACTTCGTTTTAAGTAGCTGCCACAAACGTTCACAATCCTCATTGGTAACAAAATTTGTGTATGTACACCCATTTTTCCATCGTTCTAAATCTATCTTTAATGTCATTTTGTTCTTCGGAGTTTCAGCAGGGATCCTTTTCACGATGAAATCCGCTAACTCACCAGCAGTTTTATAGTCCTGAAGATCTCTACTACTTATTGTAACATTAAACTGTTCAAGCAATTGATCTCTCAAATGGGAATAAAGCATAAACCTGATGGGTGTACGATCATTGATGGCATGAATCGCCATCTCTTTCCGAATAATCTCTAACACTGCTTTGCGAACCAGGTTTCTATTCTCTAATATGGACTGATCTTCAGCACGCTTCAGATAAGTTCCTGCCTCTTCCCAACCCAAACTATATGCCTCATTCATGTATTTGCGACCTGTCACATCATCTTTGGTACAACCGATGCCTTCATACAACAGTTTGCCATAGATAAAAAACAATTCCGGATCTTTTTGGTATAGAAAACCTTTAAAAATGGCCGACCAATCTTGTGTAGGAAAAAGTCGTTTTTTATACACTTCTTTTGCAAGAGTTAAATCAGTCCATTGCACATCCGATTCGAAAAAAGCTTTCACTAAATAAATACCATTACGTTGATAGTTTGGATTAGTCAGCCAATGTTGAGCCACATCTTGCAAAGAGCGCAAATGGGCTGCATCTAATTCTTGGTCAAAAAAAAGTTGAATAAAGGCGAACATACCTTCCTCTCGTTCCAATCGATTGGTATCAAAAGCTTTCAACTTATCTGCCAACATTTGTTCTTTCTTTCCTAACCGTTGCAACCAACGAATCAAACGTCCATCCAACAGCGGTTTTATGTCCTCCAGACAGAAATTTCGTTTCAATGATTCCAAAGAGGAATGTTCTTCGCCTCCAGACTTGATGCGAATCCGAACCGGTTTTGCAATAGGTATCAAGGTCATGCAAAAAGAACATTTTTTAGGGTTGAACAAATAGTCTTACCTTCAGCTGCTATAGAGGTAATGATGGATTTAACTACAGGTTTTGCCATTTCCGCTATTCGGTTAACTCCAATATGAACTGCCTGTTTTACCATCGGACCGACGTAAGGAAGCACTTGACATACATAAGGCTTTAGCAGTTGCGCTTGAGGGTAAACCATCAAAATCGCATTGAGTGCAGCATCAGCCACTATCGGTAGTGCTTGATCAATCAGTTTATCGGCGACCTTTTTAACGACAGTCACAACACGAGCCATACTATGGTTAACCACTGCTTCAGTGGCCTTAATAGCATTCAGATCACCATTTGCTACTTTATAGGCTACCTTTATGCGTGTTAATCCATCATCCACTAAACTGGCTATAGCTTCAGAACTTATTTCCATAGGAATGGGTAACACTCCTTTTTCGGCAGCTGTGACTATGGCCGCTGCTATGATTTTCTTCAAGGCAACCTCTTTGGGATCATCCATCGGCAAGTCCAGAAACTCTTTCATTACACTAAATTCCTTAATTATAGGAATCTGATCTATAGGTAACTCTTGCCCTAATAAAAGAGATTCTATAGCATCTTGCTTTCGTGCTTGATCAACTAATTGAGCACCTACCATTTTAAGATTTTCCATGACTCTCCTCCTTAGCAATTAAACGTTCGGTTTGTTGTGTCATCTGTTTCAAAAGTGTATCACACATAACGCTTTTTTGTCCCTCTTCCAATCCATCCAAACTTTGGTCAAGGTTATTTGAGAACCAAGTATTCAAGCCAACCTTTGACCTTTTAGCGTCAGCAATCTCTTCTACTTTCTGCTGAAAATCATCTAAATAAGCATTTGTCCCTTGTAGCAAGGCCCTGCCTTTATCCGAAAGACCATGTTCAGTGGTCTTCTGTGCGATCAGCTGCTCCACATCCTGATCCGGATGTTGCTCGAAAGCCTCCAAATAGGAAGCCAATATCTCCTCAAAAGTTTCCATTCTAATTACTATTTATTCTTATTCTCTGTGAAAATGCTTGGGATTCCAAGTATAACTACCACCGGTATGCTTGCATTTTTGATGCGGCTCCCGATCCACCAACTGCATGATAGGACGGCCATCAGCGGTGAGTTCCTCATAATGATGCCATACCTTACCCATAATCTGCCCTTTCTCCTGCGCAATATCCTCCAATTGCTGAGCGGAAAACTGAGCACTCAAAGAGGGAGTGCAACGCAATACATCTTTCAGTACCTTGGTCGCCTCCCTCATCGTGCCCCAATAAAATGCCTGATCCGTATTACCCAACTGATGGTAAAGCGTATCCACATCGGCAAGCAATTCTACCTTGATTCCTTGAAACACTGGGAAAACTCCCTCCGCCTCCACACCATGCATGTGGAGTACTTTGCGCTCGAAAGGGACACCATGCAGACGCATCCCTGCGAACGATCCATTGATACACTTCAATACAATCATTTGAGAAATACGTTAGACATTAACCAATCCGTTGCACATCCAAATAGACAGTGGAGAGGATTCCCGCTTTCTTGGCATCAATGCCATAGATACGATAGAACGCATCTGCCACTGCCTGACCGCCGTTTGTTGTCACCGGATTAGACATCGAGTTCGTAACGACCTCAACACTCATTCCTTTCTCTACTCGAATACCATTCGTATTCTTCATCTGCTTTACTGTTACTCTAAAAAGTGCCATGATTCTTTGAATTAATATTAATTATATTGTTATTGTGTTGTTCAGTTCTCAATTTAATTATAGTTATATTTAACCGATTCACTGTCAAAATCATCACTAGAAAGAACTCATCCAAAATCTAAATATAGCTTCTTAGTGACAGTATGAACACAATTATGTTCAATAGAAAAATCCAATTCAGCATTAAACAGTTTATAGTCAATTGAAGATAGAATTTTGAAAGCACTCTGGATCTCAGAACAAAAGGTGATTTCATATTTCTCCTTTCCGAACAATCTTCCATCCTCTTTTAACCGTTCCAAATACAACATTATTCCTGAATCCTTGTCAAGCCCATGAGAAAAAATATAGTCTTGGACAACAGAATAACTCTTAGGTTTCCGATTGGGATCTACACTCTCAATCAAAGAATGGAGATTCAAAGATTGAGCCCTTGTATATGCAGCTTCCATCTGACCATTGCCAACACCATTGTTTGCCTTCCCTTCAACAGAAATTGCCAAGTTGTCTTTATCCGAAATATTATCTTCTAACTTAATTTCTTTTGCTCCTAAACGAACCAAAGCCTCTTTCATAACCAGACTACGATCTTTTATAAACTCATAAACTATATTATCATCCAACACGGATACATAACTATTCGTATAGGGATTCTTAATATAAAAATCTTTTCCTTGATTCTTAGGATTGGTTAAGATAGAAATCTGAGAGCATTTTCTCAAATTATTATATTGTTCTATGGAGATAATTTCTATTCTTCCCTCATTTATATCTTGCGCAAGTTGAGGATAATATCCATTTTCTATACCATAGAAGAAATCCTCATCTACAATCGCCAGCACTTCAGACTTATTATTCATATTCCATTATTTATCTATTGTCAAAAATTTAACAACTATTCTATGCTTGATATTTCTTGTGGCAAATCCGCCAAGGGATGATTACTATTATTCAGATATGTAACTATGCCTATAATTGCTAGTACAATTAAGACTAACCCTGTTAAGATTAGCCACGAAGGAAGTTGCTTCTTTTTTAAACACTGCTCTGAATCTTCGCTCATAGCAAGGCCCGCAGCTTTTAACTCTTCACGACAGGCCGATTCATAATCTTTTAAATCGGTTACATACATAAAGCACATCCTTCGTTGCTTGTCATCCTTTGATTGAAGAAAACCCTTCATGAAGAAATAACCACTTACATTTCCACACCATGGTAAATGTTTTTTTATGACCTTATCTGCTTTTGATTTGATTGTATCAAAATTCAAAATCTCTTCATTTTTATCTAAAACTCTTTCTCCATTGCAAAAAATCACATCACCAATAGAAGAATCTTCATGCTGATACCATAATATACTCTTTCCCATAATCTATTGTTTTTTTAATGTGCAAATATCCTCCTTGATTATCGAAACATCGTTGATATCTAAAAGATTAACAGCTAGTACTGCTTTGCTGAAATTAATCTTTTCTGCTCCTTTGATATTATCAAATCCTATAAATTCTTTAACAATATCTATAACTTTGTCCTTGCTATATTTATTCTGTATTATATACTCGTCAAAGTGAGTAGCTAATATTTTTAATCCACAATTATTAAAATTATTCTCAGATATTATTTTAAATATTTTCTGTAAACGAGATCTTGTCTCCTTGCAAGTTTTCTCATCCAGTCGAGTCAGGTCAATAAGATAATATACAAAAGTATCTTCATTAATCAACTCATCATAATATCTTACCCATTGATCACCACCTCCAAAATCTTTTGTAGATTTGATCGTAACTTCATACTCCTTACCTTGTATTTTAAAACTATCGATGATAGCCTCTGATGTTTGGACATGTTCCTCTTTATATCCAAGACCTCTTAGCCGGTTCCAAAGTGTTGTTTTACCTGATGCAATAGATCCTAATATCACAATGCTTTTTGTCTTCTCGTTTGGTGCGAAATTTGCCCAAACAACAAATATACCCATGAGTATTGCAGGGACAAAGTAGAGAAATGGAAGAAAGAAAAATGCCGTTTGAAGACCTGCATAAATCACACTATTAGAGGATGTAAATTAAACTGTGTCAGCAAAGAATAAAATATTAACTTTGCTAACACAGTTTTTTTTATGAAAGAAGAGTTTGATTTCGAGAGTATCAAGAACAAGGCTATTGAACAGCTGAAAGCAGGTAAGCCCTTGTTG
>JALFJR010000091.1 GCA_022775005.1 Parabacteroides sp. | reverse complement strand
GAAAGGAGAGAGCCATATCTTGCTGAATTTAGGGGAGGGTTTGACCAACGAATCGGGTGCTACCGTTCGCTTCGTGAACGATACGGAGATAGAGGGCAGCAAGCTGCTGGGTACTTTCTGTTACAATCCGGCTGCGGTCTTTCCGGTTTATTTCGTGATGAAGCTGAGCAAGGCACCCACGAAACGAGGTTATTGGAAGAAGCAGCGTCCGATGACGGCGGAGGCCGCTTGGGATGCCGATGCGGGTAAATATAAGATTTACGGCAGTTATACCCGTGAGATGAGTGGCGACGATGTGGGTGTCTGGTTTGACTATGAGACAGAAGAGAATGAGTCTATCTCCGTGAAGATGGGTATCTCGTACGTCAGCATCGAGAATGCCCGCAAGAACATGGAGGCGGAGCAACCGGGCTTTGATTTTGACAAGGTGCGTATGGCGGCACGTGAGATGTGGAACAAGGATCTTTCTCGTGTCGAGATCGAGGGCGGCTCGAAAGATGAGCGTACCATTTTCTATACCGGCCTTTATCACCTCTTGATCCATCCCAATATCTTGCAGGATGTGAATGGAGAATACCCGCAGATGGAGAGCTTGCAGGTGGGGCATACGAAAGGAAATCGCTACACAGTCTTCTCTTTGTGGGACACCTATCGCAATGTGAGCACGTTGATGACATTGCTCTATCCAGATCGTCAGTTGGATATTATTCGTACCATGATTGATATGTATAAGGAGAATGGCTGGTTACCGAAGTGGGAACTCTACGGACGAGAGACCTTCACGATGGAGGGCGATCCTTCGATTCCTTACATCGTGGATGCCTACATGCGCGGTTTGCGTGATTATGATGTGAACTTGGCGTATGAGGCGATGCGTAAAGGAGCGACCACACCGGGTGAGTTCAATTTGCTGCGTCCGGATGCGAATGACTATTTCACCCGGGGTTACGTGCCTCTACGTGAGCAGTATGATAACTCCGTCTCTCATGCGTTGGAGTATTATATAGCCGACTGGAACTTGTCGAACTTCGCCCAAGCATTGGGTAAGAAGGCGGATGCGCAACTCTTCTATGAACGTTCGATGGGCTATAAGCACTATTATAGCAAGGAGTTCAAGACTTTACGTCCCTTGCTGCCCGATGGTTCTTTCTACTCGCCGTTCGATCCGAAGCAGGGTGAGAACTTTGAGCCGAGCCCAGGTTTCCATGAGGGCAACGCCTGGAACTACACCTTCTATGTACCTCACGACATCAAAGGCTTGGCCAAGTTGATGGGTGGTGATAAGGCATTCGTCAATCATTTGCAAAGTGTGTTTGACAAAGGCTATTATGATCCTGCTAACGAGCCGGACATCGCTTATCCCTACCTCTTCAGTTATTTCAAGGGAGAGGAATGGCGTACGCAGAAATTGATTCATGAGTTGCTGAAGAGTGGCTATCACAATGCGCCCAATGGTGTCCCGGGTAATGAGGATACGGGTACGATGTCCGCATGGGCGATTTTCTCCATGATGGGCTTCTATCCTGCTTGTCCGGGCGACGTAAATTATGTGCTGACCTCGCCGGCCTTCGATAAGGTGACGATTCATCTTGACGAGCGTTTCTATCCGAAGGGTAAGTTGGTGATCGAATCGAAGCATGATACCCCGGAATCGATTTATGTGCAAGAGGTTACAGTGGGTGATCGAAAGCTGAAGGGCTTCACCCTCTCGCATGATCGCCTTGTGAATGCCGGGACGCTTCGTTTCCGTCTGAAGGATAAACATTGATTAAACATTCATTGAATGATAAAGGGTATGTGCTAACATGGATTTGGCGCATACCCTATAATTATAAATAATGACATGAAAAAGCAAAAGATTAGTGGGATTGGATTGTGTTTGGCTGCTTTGTTAATCTCTCATGTGGGATGCCAATCCATGAAATCCCAAGAAGAAACCACGGATGAGACTGCCACCAACGTTTTGCCTGATTGGCAGGCGGGATATTTGGATATTCATCAGATAAGTACCGGCAGGGGGAACGCCGCTTTCCTGATTTTGCCGGATGGCACTACGATGTTGATTGATGCGGGCGATTTAGGGGTAAGCCGAGGGCCACAGGAGATCATGCAGCCAATGCCCAACGATTCACTGCGTCCGGCTGAATGGATTGTGCGTTATATTACCCATTTCGCTGCGCCGTTGAAGAATGGCGGGGAGATTGACTATGCGTTGATGACCCATTTTGACAATGATCATATCGGCGATAACGGGCCTTTGGCTGTGGAGAAGGAGGGCTTGGATTATAAGTTGACAGGCATCAGTCATGTGGCGAACTTGCTGCCTATCCACAAACTGATTGATCGAGATTATCCGAACTATACCTATCCGAATGAGCAGCATTTCGCCAAGGAGCATGTGAAGAACTATCAGCGGTTCGTGGCAGCTCGGGATGCGGAAGGAGCTCATACGGAAGGATTCCAGGTGGGTAGCAACGAGCAATTCCGATTGCTCAAGGATGCGGAGGCTTATCCCAATTTTGAGATTCGCAATATTGTAGGTAATGGAAAATTATGGACAGGTGAGGGGGATGCCTTCCGGGAGATTGTCCCCGCTGATGCTCCGGCCGATCTGTTTTTGAACGAGAATCGTTGCAGCTGTGGCATACGCATTACGTATGGTGATTTTGATTATTTCTCAGGGGGAGATATTCAAGCGGAGGATAAGCATAAACCGGAATGGTTTGACATAGAGACATCTGTCGGGCAACTGTTGGGCGAGACAGATGTGGTTGTGGCTAACCACCATGCCTATTCGGATGCGATGTTTCCTCCCTATGTGGCAGCCGTGAAGCCGCAGGCCTTCATCCTTCCGGTGTGGGATTTCTATCATCCCCAGCCTACCTCGCTTAGCAACATGCTCTCTAAAGAGCTCTATCCTGGTAAGCGTATGGTGTTCGCTACAGGGATGGTGCCGAGCAACTTAACTCGTTTAGGTGCTGACGGTGAGCAGATCAAGCCAGCCGGTCATGTGGTGGTGCGTGTTTATCCTGGAGGCGATCAGTTCCAACTCTTTGTATTGGATAACCGCAGTCTGGATTACCCGATCATCTATCAGACGGAGAAGTTGACGGCCAACCCTTGAAAACGTTCTTAGTAAGGGTGCACCTTTTGTCTTAGCAAGAGTGCACCCTCGGTCTTAGTAAGGACGGACTCCCTGTCTTAGTAAGAGTGCACCCCCTGTCTTAGTAAGAGATGACCCTCACGCTTAGTAAGGACTGACCCTCAGTCTTAGTAAGAGTGCACTCTCTGTTTTAGTAAGAGTACACACATAGTCTTAGTAAGGATCAATCCATGCTTTTAGTAAGCGTGGATTTCGGCTTGTAGGAACAGACTGCTTTTATGCCCCGTACATTTAGAGTGCCCAGTTCAGCAATGTTTTCATGTAGTTCCAGGAATCCTTGCCCCACCAGCGAGTGGCCATTTTGTCAAAGTTGAGGCGTTCGCCATCGACATAGCCTAAGAGAAGGCCAACCATCGTGTCTCCACCGGCATATAGTTTACCGCCATTCGCCAATTCCACGATGGTTCCGTGCAGATAGCCTCCTTCCATACAGACACTGACCGGCTCACCGCCACGCATCAGACAGGCGCCACTATAAGGAATCTCGTAACGCTCCTTGAAAATGCGATTCGGGAAGGCGATTGCTCCTACATTGCCCGGCAGTGGAACATCTGCCCCGAACGAGATGCCGTAAGGCCCGACTACATCGGCGGCTCCATAGGCTTGCCAATCCACCCGGTGTGCGTCATCGATAAAGAAGAGTAGGGAGCCTCCTTCTGCTACGTAGCGTACCAAGTTTTTACGTTCCTCCTCCGTTAGGTTCTTTTGCAGTCCTTTGTTAAGTGGCGAGAGCATCAAAACCACATCCGCTTCAGCTAACAGTTCTTCTGTGAGTTCGCCCTGCTCATGGATGACTAATTCAGCGGGATAATCTAATTCCTGCAGCATTCGCTCGTAAGCGGGGAGGAGGTAGGGATAGGTCTCATATCCCTTATAAGTATCCGTGCATTGGCTATGCGACAGGTCGAACAAGATACGTTTCCGCTTCATATCCTGCGGCTTTCCCTCAGCGAGCAGCGTCTTCAAATCCGCTTCCAGGAAGGGCTTGATCGCTTTCCATGCTTGCTTTCCTTCCGACACTTGCCGGATGGGGCAGGGCAGTGGTGTGTTTATTTTCTCGCCAAAGGTTACGATTCTATCCACCTGTGCAGGATAGAGTTGTGCGATGCGACAGGCCATAGCCGTATGCGCTCCGCATCCCACTACGGCGATCGGCTTCCGGGAGAGGCGGGTGGCTGTGGTCATCAGCTGCATAGCGAGTTGGTCGTCGCTCAACGAGTCTTTTTGTGGTAAAGCTTCTTTGTAGGCATGGATGTCGGGCACAATGACTTGAAAGGAATGCTCGGTTAGTTTGCTGATAAGTTCGATACCTGTTTTCGAGTCATCTTCGGTTAACAACAAGATTGTTTTTCCTTCGCCATACACTTGGTAGGAGGCGGTTTGGGCTTGCAAGGCTGAAAGAGTCAGCCAAAGGAGTATCCAGATTCGGAGTGCTTGCATACGCTTTTTCATCTGTTCTGTTTGTTTAATGAATTTGTTGAATTACCTTTGTGTCGGATAACCTTTTCTTTCCCGACACTGCGAAGATGTGAAGAATATTGTTAATAAACAAGAAGTTACAGAAAGGTAAGTAGGTTACCTAAAACTCACTTTTATTCATAATAAGACATTTACTATGGCAAGAATAGAAGATAAATTTTTGAATATAGAGTTATGCCCGATTCGGAATGTCATTGCCCGCTTTGGAAACAAGTGGGCACTGTTGATCCTATTGATTTTGAAGGAAGAGGGATGTTTGCGTTTCAACCAGCTGCGGAAATTTATTCCCGACATTTCGTCGAAGGTGCTTTCGAGCACGTTGCAGGTTTTGGAGGCTGACGGATTGGTGAAGCGGACTGTTTATCCAGAGGTGCCGCCTCGTGTCGAGTATGAGCTGACGGAGATGGGATTTTCCTTAATGCCTATTATCCAGGAGCTCACCAACTGGGCTCTGCGCCACATGCCCACGATCATCAGCCATCGGGAACAATATGAACAAAGTGTATAATCATGTTTATGAGGACTATGAGACGAGTGGCATTCATGCTGTGCGCCTGCTTGAGTGCGGGCATGCTGTCGGCGGCTGATCGTGTGGTGAAGGTGGATCCCACACAGGTGTTTCAAACGATGGATCATTTCACGGCATCGGATGCGTGGAGTGGAGCGTTGGTTGGGCGCTATTGGTCGGAACCGGAGCGCAAACAAATCGCGGAATGGCTGTTTAGTCAAGAGTTGGATGCGGCAGGGCACCCGAAAGGGATTGGCCTCTCACTGTGGCGAGTGAATACCGGAGCGGGCACTTGGGAACAGGCCGATTGCGACATCTACCCGCTTCAGCGACGGGTGGAATCGTTCAAGACAATCGACGGTCAGCACTATGATTGGGGCAAATGTGCCGGGCAACGTTATTTCATGGAGCAGGCGAAAGCGATGGGCTGCAACGGCTTCCTGCTCTTCTCTAACTCGCCGTTGGTGCAGTGGACCGCCAATGGAAAGGGCTATGCGGATCATAAGGATCGGGCTAATATCCGTCCGGAGGGCTATGCGCTGTATGGCGACTATTTGGCTGAGGTAGCTGCCCACTATTTGCAGCAGGGTTTTCCTATTCGTTATATCAGTCCCATCAATGAGCCGCAGGTGGATTGGGCACGCCCAGCGCAAGAGGGTAGCTCTTGGCGACTGAGCGAGATGAAGCGGATGTATGCCGCTTTGGATGCGGCGATGCAGCAGCGTGCTTCGTTAGATAGCGTGCAAATCTTGGTAGGAGAGGCGGCCTCGATCCCTGTGCTCTATCGGGAAGATGAGGGGGTGAGCCGTCAGTTCAAAGGGGATGTGGAGACCCCGCATCGAGTGATTCAAGCCTTTTTTGATTCCCGATCGCCCCATTACGTGGGCGACTTGAAGCATGTCCCCCGGCTGATCGGTGCGCATACCTATCATAATCATACGACAAATCAAGAGATTGAGGAGACTCGTCGGCCTGTGAAAGATACTTGTGCGCACTACGATGTGCGCTATTATCAAACTGAATGGTGCCTGTTGCCCTATGGCCAGGAGCAAATTCGGCGGTTCGATGGGTTCACGTCGGATTGGCAGGCCGGTACGCATACGGATATGCAGGTGGCGCTGCTGATGGGTCGATTGATCTATGTCGACATTGTGCGCTCAGGAGCGGAGGCTTGGGGCTATTGGAAAGCGATGGAGCTGAATGGCAACCATGCCCTGATCTCGCTCCAAGCCAAGGAGGGCAACCTGTTGATGGGCGGTCATGCCACACCTAACAAATTGCTTTGGGCCTTGGGTAATTATAGTCGTTTTATTCGTCCAGGGTATCAACGAGTAGCGTTGGAGGGAGCAGAGGAGTTGGCTACGCTCTGTGGCTCCGCCTATCGCTCGCCCGATGGCAAGCAGTTGGTTATGGTCTTTGTCAATACCGGTTTTGAGCGGGAGGAGGTGCAACTATCCCTGCCCAAGGCTATGCAGAAACAGGTGCGAAAGATTTCCCTTTATCGCACGGACGAGCGTACCGATCTCTCCTTGGTGGAGATCCTCGATGGGGCTTCACGTTCGCTCTCCATCGCTCCCCGCTCACTGACTACTTGTGTGGTGGAGTTAGGATTTTAGTTCCTTTCAACAAGCAGATAGATATAGCCCGAAAGACGTTGCCCTTCACGGGTAATGCCCTCCACGCTCACCCGGTAACGACCGGGCAGGTCAGAGGTGGAGAAGGGGAGGGTAACCTCTGCTGAGCCGTTTGTCTCTACCTCCGGCAACCAGAGCAGGGTGTGGCGATAGTCGGGCAGGCGACTCTCACGAGCGGAGGTATCCGCATAATCCGGAGCGTAGAAGCGGCGGTGCGGCTGCGTGCCCGCGAAGTCAAAGAGCTGCGTGCGCTTATCCAACTTCAGTGTCGGGTAATTATGCCGATGCGTATAGAAGGCCACGATGCCTTCGAACTGCTGGCCTCCAAAGGCATACCGATCCCGATAGACATCTATGCGCTCCACTAAGGCCGGATCGTAGCGGTAGATCCATTCCGGATCAAGCAGAGGAATACCGTCGAGCAACACCAAAGGGGGATGGAGCGAGACGCTATTGTTGGAAAGATCGCTCAGGAGCACGAACAGGTTATGCCGTCCCTGCTCTGTGCGGAAGGAAACCGCCTCCACAAACTCGAAGATGGTCTCGCCCATCGTGGGGAAGCGGGTGTATTCCTCCAGCCGGTAGCTTTTCGTGGGTGTCCAATGGAAAAGGGGCAAGGAGGGCTCTACCCGACTCATTGAGTCGGCGGTGAAGAGGCGAGTCACTTGCAAACCGACGTGCCGTTGCGTCAATGCCCTACGCCATGCCGGGTTCACCTTCAATGGTGGGAGTTGCAGGGCAGGATGGGTGGCGAAGGGTGACTGTAGATCTACCCGATAAGAGCCGCCGTTGGTTGCTTGCGTAGTGGTAGCCATCTCCTTCACGCCATTTAAACCCTTGGTGTAGAAACGCACCGTTCCCGTTGCGTCAATCTGTCCGCTGAACAGCTGGATCTCATTGCCGATACCCCCTAACCAGGCGGTCACGCCGTTAGTTTGCTGTGCTGTTTCCCCTGTGCGCAGGTCAATCAAGGTGCCCTCAATTACTGCCCCTTCGTAGTCGATCAGCGACTGTGTGGCCGTGGAAGGGATCGGTGCGGCGGTAGGCAGGTCGGGTAGGGGCATGAACTCCTCCCCGGCGATAGAGACGGCGAGCGTATGCAGGTTGGCAGGCAATCCCTCGATCCGCAGGGTGCCCTGCTCTCGCCGGGCAAGGGTGGAGCGATCCAGCGTTAGCCGGAGGTTGCTCTCAGTGGGTTGGGAGGGAGCTTGCAGGGTGCTGTCGCTGGGGATACGTTCCGCTTCCCGCAATGTGTTGACCACTGCGATTAGTTGGCCGCAGCGATCGGCCTCGCCTTGGTTGCGCATCTGGCGAGTGTAAGCCACAAGTCGATAATAGCCAGAGGGTAGGGGAGCAGGCAGTTCCAACCAACCCTCTCCCACGCCCGCTTGCAAGGCGATCTGGGCTTGTGCCACGGGACCGCTCTCATCCAATAGTTCCACATAACCTATCCGGCTGTCATCAAGGGGGAGACCTGCCTCGTCGGTGAGGCAGAGCTTCAGCCATAGCAATTCGCCTGATAGGTAAAGCCGTTTGTCCGTGAGGGTGTGGAGGCGCTCCACGGGGTGGTTCGCCGCTTGTGTCGAGAGCGTCAGCCAAGCGAGTAGCAGTGCGATATAGGGTGATAAACGTTTCATGATCAATAGCTCCATTAGAATTTAATGTTGTAGGAAATGTAGGGGATCGGTGCGCCGAAGATGGCTAATTTGTAGCCCTTCAGCTGCCCCTCCTCTGCGATGTAATAGACGGAATAGGCGTTGTCTCGCCCGGTGACGTTGTAGAGGCCAATGGAAACGGTGCTATGCGTCAGCAGCGTCAGGTGATGGCTCGGCTCGATGTTGATCGAGAGATCCATGCGGAAGTAGTCGGGAATGCGATATTGGTTGCGATCAGAGAAATAGACAAACTCGCCTCCGGCAAAGTTGAACTTGCTGACCGGGATGGAGACGGGGCGACCGGTGCTGTAATCGCAATTCACCGATATACTGAATCGCTGCGTGAACTTGTAGTTGCCCACGAACTTCAGGTCATGCGGCTTGTCATAGTCGGCCGGGTACCATTCGCCCCGGTTCACCGGCTTCAAGATGCGGGGATCCTCCTGTCGCAGCTCTGTGCGGGAGTAGGTGTAGCTCAGCCAGCCGTTCAGCTTGCCTTGCGGCTTGCGCAGCATCAGCTCCACGCCATAAGCACGTCCGGAGGTGTTCACCACATCGGTCTCGATGTGATGGTTCATCACGAGGTTGGCGCCGTTGCGATAATCCAAATAGTCGTCCATCGTCTTGAAGTAGCCCTCGATGGAGGTCTCCAAACCCAATCGGGCGAAGTTCTTATAGAGGCCAATCGCTACCTGCTGCCCGCTTTGCGGACGGATGTTGGCGTCACTCAGTTTCCAGGTGTCGGTGGGCGACATGATCGTGGTGTTCGACAGCTTGTGGATATATTGCCGCATCGTGTTCCAGCCGGCCTTGACCGATAGCCCGTCTGCCAACTCATAGCGAGCGGAAAGGCGGAACTCTGGCCCCTGATAGGTCTTGAAGGGGCCACTGCCCTCATTGCGCTCCTCGATTACCGTGGAGGGTGAGGGTGTCTGCGACGGGTCGTAGAGGCGATAATTGCGAGGCCCCATCGCTTGGAAGAAGCTGTATCGAATGCCGGCATCAATCGAGAAGGCTGGGGTGATGTCCCACTTTTCGCCGATATAGATAGCTGACTCCAAGGCTTTCTCTGTTTGCAGCTTATCGTCGAGCACCAATGAGGCCTCCCCTTTGCCCACATACTCACCGGGCTGGAGGTGATAGAAGAGGCTGCTTGCTCCGAAGTTGATTGTGTGCTGATCGTGCACCTGCCAATTGAAGTCGGCCTTGCCATGGAATTGATCCACGCCAAAGGTGAGGCGATAGGCGGTAGCGGGATTCTCCTCGTTCTCCGTGCGGTTATCGTAATGGTCATAACCGGCAGTGAAACGGCCGATGAGATCTCCGTTGAAGCTATGCAGCCATGAGAGGGAGCCGCTGGCGTTCTGGTAGGCGTAGCGCTCGGCATGGTCGAAGCTGAAGCGGTCGTGGCTGAAGTAACCGCTTGCCGTGAGGCGATCCCGCTCGTTGAAGCGGTGGTCGATGGTGGCGTTGAGGTCGTAGAAGCCCGCCTTGCCATCCTTGTAGCCGCTCTTCTCCGGCAACATCCCTAAGAGCCAATCCGAATAGGTGGTGCGTCCGCTCAGCAAGTAGGAGGTCTTGCCGTTGCGCAGGGGGCCCTCGATGGTGAGGCTGCTGGTCAGCAAGCCAAGGCTGGCTGATCCCTTGAATTTCTCTTTGTTGCCTGTTCGCCCGTTGATGTCGAGCACGGAGGAGATGCGTCCACCAAACTTGGCGGGGATGCTGCTCTTGTAGAGCTCCATGCCCTCCACCACGTCTGCATTGAAAATGGAGAAGAGGCCGAATAGGTGGTTGGGGTTATAGACCGTTCCGTTGTTGTAGAGAATGAGGTTCTGGTCGGTTGCGCCACCTCGCACGTTGAAGCCGCTTGACACCTCGCCGACCGCCTTCACACCCGGTAGGGCCATCACTACCTTCAGAATATCCACCTCGCCAAAAGCGGTCGGGATGTTCTTGATCTCCTTCACCTGCAAGCGGTTCACGCCGATTGTGGTACTGCGTACGTTGGCCATGCGGTTGGCAGAAACGGAAACCTCCTCCAAGGCATACACCTCCTCCTCCAACTCGATGTCGAACTGCCCGGAGGCGTAGAGCATCACCTGTCGTTTCGTCTCTTTCAAGCCCACGGAGCGGATTTGAAGGTCGTGCCTTCCGGCCGGGAGGCGCAGGACGTAATGACCGGATGCGTCGCTGACCGTGGCGGCTGTGCCATCGGCCGATTGGAGAGAGACTCCTCGCAACGGCTCACCGGTCTTGAAGTGGCTGACTGTTCCTTCGATCGTGACCCACTCGTCAGCCGACTGCCCGGCGTTGCCCACGGTATAGACCTTGTTCTCCGACGAGGCACGCACGTTTCCTCTAAGGGCAAGATAGGAGAGACTATCCGTCGGGATGGCTGTCTGTTGGGGCAGGAAGAACCCTTCGGACAGCTCCGTGCTCAATCCCTCGCCGGCTGTCAGGATCAGGTCGTTGGCATAGCGAGAGACAGCGATCTGCGCCGCTTGCAAGGCGGTGCGCAGCAGGCTTTCCGCCTCCATCCCTTGGACATCAACGCTCACTCGCACGGAATCCATCAGGCCCGCATCACCCAGCACACGGAATGGGGTTTGCTGTTCGATCAGGCGCACCAATTCAATCACCGGCCTATCTTGCAACCGTGCGTCAATGCGGTTCGTTTCCTGTCCGCTCAGCGGTGCGCTCGCACCTAAGCTGATCAGTGTCAATCCCAATAATAGCGTTCGTTTCATCTTTTCAGTCTCCTCATTCCTTAATTGTGTCGTAATAATCTAAGAGGGTGACCAGCGTTCGCTCTCGTTCTTGGTTGAAGCGAAGGCCGTGCCGCTTGATATAGGTTTTTAGTTCCGCTTGCCGGTCGGAGAGGCAACGCAGTAGTGCCTTTTGGCTTCCCACGGGATGGAAACGCCCCGCTTGCAGCAGGTAATACTCCTGTTTCTCATCGAAATATTGTGTCACCTCCATCCCTCGTTTACGTTCGCTGATTCGTTTCTTCAGTCGGCGATAGAGGGGATGGTTTCCTTGGGTGCGTATCCGTTGGTAATAGCCCTCCGCCAAGTAGCCCTTCTCGCCCTGCGGACGCATCCAGCGTGTCTCATAGCCCCCGAAGCGGGCATATTCCACTCCCTCAGCTGGCAGCACTAAGCAGGTCTTTCGGTCAGGCGAAAGCAAGATCAGCTCGTCTCGATGCACGTTCAGCCGTAGGGGTACATCGGGATAGGTGATACCATCAAAGCGCAGTTCCCCTTCCGTGAACTCCTTCGTGTCTGCATAGGGGTGCCCCTCTGCCGTAGTGAAATAACGTTGCTCGATCTTTCCGTTGTAGAGCGCTGCCTCCTTCTCTGCCTGCTGGAGGTAGGCCGTTGCCGGAGTTGCGTCTGTTTGTCCCTTTGCCACGCCGCAGCTAAGGGCGATTCCCATGACACAAAGTCCAATGCGATAGGAATAGATGGTTTTCATTGTTTACAGAATTAATAGTGATCCGTTGGCCACCATGAGGGCTTGTTCTTCGTCGCATGATAGTGCGTGCGGCAATCCACACATTCCTCTGAGGAGTAGGTGTTGAGCGCATCGCCGCTATAACTGAATTTGATCCAATGATAAAGACTCTCTTGGCGATTCATGGTTCCACCGGTGCGGCATTGCCAAGTGTCCTCAAAGAGCTCCTCGCAAGGCACGAACATACTCTGCTTCGAGATATTTGCCACCTCGATAAAACCTATGATTGTCTCTTCTGGATTGTTGAGGCAGAAGATGTTGCCGTTGTCGTCTGCTGACATCACCGGGCTGAACAATCCACCGGTGCGCTCAATCTCGTCTCGCAGGATGCGGAAATAGTCGTAGGCCTCCTCCCGCAGTTGCATCTGTGTCACCTCGATGTGATAGAGAATGGAGACCTTCTCGTTGTCGCAGGGAATCTCGGTCAGCGTCTGGTTGACGATCCGGTTCTCCCGCAGGCGTTCGGTGGAGGCGATCAAGAGGGTTTTCGAGGCATCCTTTGCCCAGCAATAGTAGGCGTTCTTGTAGGGCGTGAAGGGGATGAACTGCCCCTCCCAATAGCCATGCGAGGCGAAGAACTTGGCTTTCAGCTCCCAGTTCTCCACGAAGCTCCAGCGATAATAGGGGGATTGGTTGGCATCGTCGTGTGTCGAGACGTGGATGGTCACCGGCTGATGCAGGTCGGCCTTGGCATAAGAGAGACTGTCTATCGCTACGCTCGGCATCGGTTTCAAGAAAGAAGATTGATAGGTTTTGTCGCCAATCGTGAAGCTGAGTCGATAGGACATCTCAGGATCAAGATCCCCCGTTTGCACCCGATAGGTGCCCTTCCCCTCGTTTTCGGCGGGCAGGATGGTTCCGTCGCTCCGCTCCACGGCAAGGACTGCGTTGGTGATTCCCTCATCGCCCCATAAGGTATCTGTGATGCAGACGCTCCGGCTCAACGTGAAAAGCGATTCGCCATTTGTGATTGCCCCATCTACCACGAGAATGCCACTCACGCCTTTCACCTCTGGCGTGAAGTCGCTGACGCAACTGGCCAGCAAAGCGCAAAGCCCCGCTAAACACACACTTGTTTTCATGACACTCGTTTATTAAGACGTTAACTGATGTCGCAAAGGTAATGCTTTTGAGCTAACTCCTTATATATATATTACATAGCATAAACCAAAAATACTTGCCGAACAAGGGGATGGAGGTTGCCGCTCCTTTTGTGCTTGCTATGGGAAGAGAAAGCCGCTGCATCCCGCTGAAGAAGCTTTTGCTATGGGAAGAAATCTTCGTTCAGCAGTGTGGAATGTCCGTTCCACTGTGCCGGATGTACGTTCCGCTGAGCTGAATGTCCATTCGGCTGAGGCGAACGGAAAATTTATCGGGCTTCTTAGGCTTTTTCCTCGCATGGCGCACTGAAAGGAGCCGCATGGCGCAAGGAATTTCATCGGTATCGTCCGCTGATTGCATCGTGATCGTCTGTGACGTCTCCTCCTTTAGAAAGGTGGGCTATCCTTGGCGAAAGTGAAACCTTTTTGTATTTTTGCCACAAAAACGGCGAAGATAGGCTGCACCTCGGCAAAACATCCAAACACGTTTGATGCTTTTGCGCTCAGTTTGCACTATCTTTGCGGCTCAAACAGCAAGGAAGATGGCAGAAGAGGTTAGAAACTCCGGAAGGGGACGAAAGCGGGCCACGGTGCAGGTGGTACCTGAGATGGGGCGTTTGCAGCCGCAAGCCAGGGAATTGGAGGAGGCGGTGCTGGGTGCGCTCCTGTTGGAGAAGGACGCCTATTCGATCGTGAGCGATATCTTGAAGCCGGAGTGTTTCTATGAGCGAGCGCATGAGCTGATTTTCACCGCTGTGCGTGATCTCTACATGCGGCAGGAGCCGGTGGATATGATCACGGTGACGGAGCAACTCAAGCGGATGGGGGCTTTGGATGAAGTGGGCGGTGCGCCCTATATCTCAGAGCTGACCAGCAAAGTGGCCAGCACGGCACACTTGGAGTTTCACGCTCGCATCATCGCCCAGAAGTATTTGGCGCGTGAGCTGATCCGCTTCACGGCGACCATCCAAGACAAGGCTTTCGACGAGACGGTGGATGTGGACGACCTGATGCAGGAGGCGGAGGGTTCGCTCTTCGAGATCTCGCAGCGCAACGTGAAGAAAGATGTGACGCAGATCAACCCGGTGATTAAGGAGGCGCTCACGATGTTGGAGAAGGCAGCGAACCAGGAGGGCGGTATGAGCGGCCTTCGCAGTGGCTTCGACGGGTTGGATAAGATCACTTCCGGCTGGCAGAACTCCGATTTGGTGATCATTGCGGCACGTCCTGCGATGGGTAAGACCGCTTTCGTGCTCTCGATGGCGAAGAACATGGCGGTCAACTTCAAAATCCCGGTGGCGCTTTTCTCGTTGGAGATGAGCAACGTGCAGTTGGTGAACCGTCTGATCGTGAATGTCTGCGAGATACCGGGCGAGAAGATCAAGAGTGGCCGCTTGGAAAAATATGAGTGGGAACAGCTCGACTTCAAGATCAAGGAGCTTTACGATGCCCCGATCTATGTGGATGATACGCCGAGCCTCTCCGTCTTCGAGTTGCGTACAAAAGCCCGTCGGTTGGTGCGTGAACATGACATTAAGTGTATTATCATCGACTATTTGCAGTTGATGAATGCCAGCGGTATGAACTTCGGCAGCCGTGAGCAGGAGGTCAGCACGATCTCTCGCTCGCTCAAAGGATTGGCGAAGGAGCTTAACATCCCGATCATTGCCCTCTCGCAGTTGAACCGTGGTGTGGAGGCACGTCAAGGAGCGGAGGGAAAGCGCCCGCAGTTGGCCGACTTGCGTGAGTCGGGTGCCATTGAACAGGATGCCGACATGGTTTGTTTTATTCACCGACCGGAGTATTACAAGATCTTGGAGGATGAGAAGGGCAACTCGTTAGTGGGGTTGGCGGAGATCATCATTGCCAAGCATCGTAATGGTGCGGTAGGCGACGTGCGGCTACGTTTCAAGAGCGAGTTTGCGAAGTTTATGAACATCGAGGATGATGTGGAGTTGCATGAGGTGATCTCGAAGATGAACCAGGAGGAGCCTCAGCCGATACCGGCCGCTACTCCCGACTTCTTGAAACCAGGTAGCAACGAGGAGCCGATGCCATTTTAAATATATAAAGATGATCGATCAACAGGTATTTAAAGATAAGAAGGCAGTTTATTATACGTTAGGTTGCAAATTGAATTTTGCGGAGACCTCTACGTTGGGCAAGATGCTGGCGGAGCAGGGTGTGCGCAAGGTTCGCCCCGGTGAGCGGGCGGACATTTGCTTGATTAACACCTGCTCGGTGACGGAGTTGGCCGATAAGAAATGTCGGCAGGCGATCCGTCGTATCGGGAAGGAGCATCCCGGTGCCTTTATTGTAGTAACGGGTTGCTATGCCCAGTTGAAACCGGAGGAGGTGGCCCATATCGACGGGGTGGATCTCGTGATTGGGGCGGAGCATAAGTTGGATCTGCTCAGCTATATCGACTCGTTGGAGAAGCGACCGGAAGGCGGGGCGGTGGTTGCCTCGGCTACCAAAGATATTCGGACGTTTGCCCCCTCCTGTTCGGCAGACGACCGCACACGCCATTTCTTGAAGGTGCAGGATGGCTGTGACTATTTTTGCTCTTATTGCACCATCCCGTTTGCCCGCGGACGGAGTCGTAATGGCTCGATTGCCAGTTTGGTGGCGCAAGCGGAGGAGGTCGCTCGGCAGGGCGGCAAAGAAATTGTATTAACTGGTGTAAATATTGGCGATTTCGGGAAGACAACGGGAGAGTGCTTTCTCGACTTGATCCGGGCTTTGGATGAGGTCAAGGGCATCTCCCGTTATCGTATCTCGTCCATCGAGCCGAACTTGCTGACAGATGAGGCCATCGACTTCGTGGCTCATAGTCGCCGATTTGCGCCCCATTTCCATATTCCCTTGCAGAGCGGTAGCGATGCGGTGTTGAAGTTGATGCGCCGCCGGTATGACACGGCGCTTTTCCGGCATAAAATCGAGACGGTGAAGGCGGCGATGCCCCATGCCTTTATTGGTGTGGACGTGATCGTAGGTACAAGGGGTGAGACGGATGCCTATTTCGAGGAGGCCCGTCAGTTTATAGAGAGCTTGGATGTGACGCAGCTGCATGTCTTCAGTTATTCGGAACGTCCCGGCACACAGGCCTTGAAGATTGACTATGTGGTGGATCCGGCCACGAAACATGCCCGCAGCCAGCAGTTACTCGACCTTTCCGACCGGAAGTGGCGAGCCTTTTACGAGGCGCACATTGGACAGGAGGCGAAGGTGCTCTTTGAGCATACCCGCAAGGGAGAGATGATGCAGGGCTTCACGGAGAATTATATTAAAGTAGAGCGTCCATACGAGGAGGCATGGGTGAATGAGACACGGACGGTGCGTCTCGGTGTATGGAATGCCGACCATACCGCTTTAACGGTGGTGGAGGAGCCATTGATAGCGAAAGGAAACGAATGATGGGAGCAAAGATTATGTATGCGTTGTTGCGAGGGTGGGTGATGCTCCATGCGCATCTGCCCATGCGCTGTCTCTACTTCCTCTCGGATTTACTCTATGTATTGGTGTATCGGGTGGTACGTTACCGGGTGAAGGTGACGAGGCGTAACTTGGCGGCCTCCTTCCCGGAGCTGACGGAGCAGGAGCGTCGAGCATTGGAACGTCGCTTCTATCACCATTTCACGGATTACATCGTGGAAACCATCAAGTTGGGAGCGATTAGTCATGAGGAGTTGTTGCGTCGGGCGAAGATCCTCAACCCGGAATTGATCGACCAGTTGCAGGACGAGGGACACCCCTTGCTGATCCTCATGATGGGACACTACGGCAACTGGGAGTGGTTCAGTGGATCCACTCCGTTCTTTCGGCAGGCTCATCTCTATCAGATTTATCGTCCGTTGACCAGTTTGGCTTTCGACCGCCTGTTCATGGAGCTAAGGACTCGTTTCGGCTCAAGCGGCATAGCCAAGAACGACGTGGTGCGGGAGATGATTCGTCTGCGTGGCACCAAGGAGCGTGCGCTTAGCATCTTCATTGCCGACCAGACACCGAGCAAAGCCAACTTGCATTATTGGACCCACTTTTTGAAGCAAGATACGCCTTTCCTGACCGGAGCGGAGCGATTGGCTTGCAAATTGAATTTGCCTGTCGTGTTTTGTGACGTGCGACAGGAGGCCAGAGGCTTCTACACGGTGGAGATGAAGCTAATTACCGATAAGCCCAAAGAGACCCCCGAGTTTTACATCACCGAGCGGTATGCCCGCTTGATGGAGGAGACCATCTTGCGAGATCCTGCCAACTGGCTTTGGACGCATCGGCGATGGAAACATAAACGTGAAGAAAAAGCATGAAGCGTGTAGCGATTATCATATTGAATTGGAACGGCAGCAAGCTGATGCGACAGTTCCTCCCCTCGGTGGTGCAAAACACACCCGATTGGGCGGAGGTGATCGTGGCGGATAACGGTTCAACCGATGACTCCTTGGAGATGCTGCGCACCCATTTCCCGACGGTCAAGCAGCTGGTGTTGGAGCGCAACTATGGTTTTGCGGAGGGGTATAACCGAGCGATCGCCAAGGTGGATCAGGAATATTGTGTGTTGCTGAATAGCGATGTGGAGGTGACCCCTCACTGGTTAGACGCGCCAATAGCAGCCTTGGATGCCGATCCGAATGTGGCTTGCGTACAGCCGAAGATCCGAGCTTGGCGGGAGAAAGAGAAGTTTGAGTATGCCGGAGCCGCAGGAGGTTTCATGGATCGCTATGGCTATCCCTTCTGCCGCGGTCGGGTACTGCATGTCGTGGAGAAAGATGAGGGGCAATATGATGAGCCGGCGGATTTACTTTGGGCCACGGGTGCCTGCCTCTTCGTGCGTACCGCTATTTATAAGGAGGCGGGTGGATTGGATGCCCAATTCTTTGCCCATCAGGAGGAGGTGGATCTCTGTTGGCGGTTGCGGACGAGGGGGTACCGCATCTGTTGCACGCCAGCCTCGGTGGTCTATCATGTGGGTGGAGCGACATTGGAGATGGAGCATCCGCACAAGACCTTCCTCAATTTCCGCAACAACCTCTTGATGCTCTATAAGAACTTGCCGGAAAAGGACTTGAAACCCGTGATGCGAACACGTTTTTGGTTAGATTATGTGGCTGCGTTGCAGTTCCTGCTGAAGGGGCACTATCCCAATGCCAAGGCGGTTTATGAGGCACGCAAAGCCTTTTCAGAGTTGTTGCCCACCTATGCGTCGGTGCGTGCGGAGAACCTTCGATTGGCTACCGGAAAACCCATCCCAGAGTTGATGCAACGCAGCTTGATTTGGGCGTTTTATGGGCGAGGCAAGCGTCGCTTCTCTGCTCTACGGTCTTATCTCTCCATAATGCTTTGTGGGTTGGTCGTCCTGTTGAGTTCTTGCCTGCATGAGATCAGTACTACTTACGCTCCGGGGCCGGTAGCGGCAGTGATTCAGGAGCATGGCGACAGTGCTTTCGTGATGGCGAATACCCGTTTAGGGTGGTTGTATGACAGTCGGTTGAGCAGCCACCTGCCGGGAGAATGCTTGTTGCTCAATTTCACCTATGATCCGGCGGAGAATGAGCAATCGGAGGCTTTGGGGTATTATGCTGTATCGGTGACGGGACAGCAGAATGTAGAGCGGTTGGCAGTCTCCACTTCAGTACCCGCTATAGATCGTCTGCTAACGGGTGAACAGCCGGTAGCAGATGCGGTGAGTCCGTTGGATTCCACGCTTTGTGTCCAATTGGATGATTGCCTGTTCCTGCCTGTTGTATCTTGGACGAATCAGCCGAATAACTTGCAGTGGCAATTGAGTTTCTCTCCGGAGCAGCAGCCGGAGGTGAGCGAAGGCAAGCGCATCTATCCGCTTTTTTTGCGCGTGACGGCAACGGGAGAGTCCTCCGAGAGCGAACCAGATTATGCCGCTTCCCTCTATGCATTTGACATTTCGGTGTTGCGTCAGGCGTGGGGAGGGACAGGTGAGCGATACGTGAAACTGTATTATGTGAATGGCATCAATCCGTCGGATAGCACGGTCTTTACGTGGGGCGTTACCGAGCCAATCGCTATTCATTGATGGCATCTATGTGTTACAAGGCTGACACGACAGTTTACATTTGGGGCAAAACTAATCCATTTACGTTGCGGTTTTCAGAATAATGTGTACTTTTGTTTTTCAAATAGTAGATAAAAGATGTATAAAGAGATATTGAAGTGGGTGATCGGCTTGATTTCGCAGCCAACGAAAGCCTGGCATGTGCTGTCGAAAAGAGAAGAGAATCATGAGGAGTTTCTTTCAGGTTTCATCTATCCGTTAATCGGATTGGTGACCATTTCAGCTTTTGCAGGTGTATTGTTCACCATGAAGCAATTTGATTTGGAGCATGCGCTGAAAGAGGCGATCCGTGCTTTGGTGTCTTCTTTTGGTGGTTTTTATGTGGGTGCCTACTTGATGAACGAGATTTGGCAGGGTGTGTTTAAGCAGAAGAAAGACCTGAAGCGATGGATGCGCTTCGTGGGCTATTCCTCCTCGCTGATGTTTGCGCTGAATATCGTGTTGCAGCTGTTGCCGGAGTTTTTCTTTTTGCAGGTCTTTGTACTCTATACGTTCTATATGATTTGGGAAGGAGCTGTTCCCTATATGAAGATAGAGGAGAAAGAGCGCATGAAGTTTACCTGTACGACAACAGTGGTTATCTTATTGACACCCGTGGTTATAGAGAAATTGATGGGCATGTTTATGCCTGGATTAGGCTAATAAATCCAATGAATGGGGAGGGATAAGCCATGAAAGAGAAGTTAAGTAACAATATATTAATCAAGAATAAACGGGCAACTTTCGATTATGAGTTGCTCGATACTTTTACGGCCGGCATCGTATTGACCGGTACGGAGATTAAATCTATCCGTTTAGGCAAAGCCAGTTTGGTTGATACCTTCTGCATTGTGGAGAAGGGTGAGCTATGGGTGAAGAACATGTATATCGCCGAGTATTTTTACGGCACTTATAACAACCACACAGCCCGTCGAGATCGCAAGCTATTGCTGACTCGTAAGGAGCTACGCAAGATTGAGGGAGCGGTAAAAGCCAGTGGCTTCACGATTGTTCCCACGAAATTGTTTATCAATGAGAAGGGATTGGCCAAGGTTGTGGTAGTCATCGCTCGGGGTAAAAAGGAGTACGACAAGCGCGATTCCATCCGTGAGCGTGACGATCGGCGAGAGATGGATCGGGCTTTCAAGCGATAGCAAATAGCGGTTATTTTTTCGTTAGGCAAAAAGAACAGGAGAGAAAAACATGACAAGATCAGCGTTTGAACGGCTTCTGCGGGAGCGTATTTTAGTGCTCGACGGAGGGTTGGGCACCATGATCCAACGGTTTAAACTGACAGAACAGGATTATCGAGGGGAACGATTCTCTGATTTCCCCGGACAATTGAAAGGCAATAATGACCTCTTGAACATCACCCGGCCCGATGTGCTGAAAGAGATTCACACGCAATATATGGAGGCAGGGGCAGACATTGTCACGACTAATACGTTTAATGCCAATGTGATCTCTATGGCTGATTATGGTACACAAGCCTATGTGGGCGAGATCAATCGGGCAGGAGCACGTTTGGTGCGTGAGGCAGCCAATACCTATACGGCACGAACGGGTCGCCCGATTTGGGTGGCAGGATCTATAGGCCCGACCAATAAGACCGCTTCCATGAGTCCTGACGTGAGCGATCCAGCCTATCGTGCTGTGACCTACGCCGATCTGTATGCAGCCTACAAGGAGCAGATTGCGGCATTGGTAGAAGGTGGTGTGGATATCATCCTGTTTGAGACAACCTTCGACACCTTGAATGTCAAGGCGGGCTTGGAGGCAGCGGAGGTGGTTTTGCAGGAACATCAGGCAGATCTGCCGATCATGCTTTCCTTGACGCTTTCGGCGCAGGGCGGACGTACCTTCTCGGGACAGACGTTGGCGGCCTTTTTGGCATCTGTGCAGCATACACACATCGTGAGCGTGGGTTTGAACTGTTCGTTCGGAGCGGCAGACATGAAGCCTTACTTAGCGGAGTTGGCTCGTTTGGCTCCCTGTTTCATCAGTGCCTATCCCAATGCGGGTTTACCTAATACGTTTGGCGATTACGACGAGACCCCTGAGACAATGTTGGAGCATGTGCGCCCCTTCGTGGAGGAGGGTTTGGTGAATGTGTTGGGTGGCTGTTGTGGTACGACTCCGGCACATATCGCTAAGTTCCCTGATTTAGTGCGTGGCAAACGGCCGCATCAACCGGCACCGAAGCCTGATTGCCTCTGGCTCTCTGGATTGGAACTGTTGGAGGTGAAGCCAGAGAATAACTTCGTGAATGTGGGTGAGCGTTGCAACGTAGCAGGTTCACGTAAGTTCTTGCGTTTGATCAAGGAGGGCAACTACGAAGAGGCACTGACCATCGCTCGGAAGCAGGTGGAGGATGGAGCACAGGTGCTCGACATCAATATGGATGATGGCATGTTGGATGCGGTGAAGGAGATGACCCATTTCCTGAATTTGATTGCGGCTGAGCCGGATATTGCTCGGGTACCGGTCATGATCGACTCCTCTAAATGGGAGGTGATTGAGCAGGGTCTAATGTGTGTACAGGGCAAGAGCATTGTCAATTCCATCTCGCTGAAAGAGGGTGAGGAGCTGTTCTTGCGCCATGCGGCACGCATCAAGCAATTGGGTGCTGCTACGGTTGTTATGGCTTTTGATGAGCAGGGGCAGGCAGATACCTTTGAACGGAAGATTGAGATCTGCAAACGAGCGTATGACCTGCTGACGCAAAAGGTTGGTTTCAACCCGCAGGATATTATTTTCGATCCCAATATCTTGGCGATCTCTACCGGTATGGAGGAGCATAATGGCTATGGCTTGGCCTTCATCCGTGCGGTGGAATGGATCAAGCGGAACCTTCCCGGTGCGAAGGTGAGTGGTGGTGTAAGTAACCTTTCCTTCTCTTTCCGGGGTAATAATCGAGTGCGTGAGGCGATGCACGCTGTTTTCCTCTATCACGCCATTGCCAAGGGAATGGATATGGGTATTGTTAATCCCTCCACTTCGGTATTGTATGAGGAGATAGAACCGGCATTCCGCACGCTCTTGGAGGATGTGATTCTCTATCGTCGTCCAGAGGCAGCGGAAGAGTTGATCGCTTATGCGCAGCAGTTGCATGCTGAGGCGGCAGGCGAGCAGACAGAGAAACATCAAGAGGCGTGGCGAGAAGGCTCGTTGAACGAGCGTTTGGAGTATGCCTTGATTAAAGGTATAGGAGATTATTTAGAGGCTGACTTACAGGAGGCTTTGACACAGTACGCCCATGCGGTGGAGATTATTGACGGCCCCTTGATGAGCGGTATGAATAAGGTAGGCAACCTGTTCGGTGCAGGGAAGATGTTCTTGCCGCAGGTGGTGAAGACTGCCCGCACGATGAAGAAAGCGGTGGCTATCTTGCAGCCGGCTATCGAGGCGGAGAAAAAGGCTTCCGGTTCGGCAAAGGCGGGAAAGGTACTCTTCGCCACGGTGAAAGGTGATGTGCACGACATCGGTAAGAACATAGTCTCTATTGTGTTGGCTTGCAATAACTATGAGGTGATCGATCTGGGCGTGATGGTTCCTGCGGAGGTGATTGTGCAGAAGGCGATCGAGGAGAAACCTGATTTGGTTTGTCTCTCTGGTTTGATTACCCCCTCGTTGGAGGAGATGGCGCACGTAGCGGAGGAGATGCAAAAGGCGGGATTAACCATACCTTTGATGGTAGGAGGTGCAACTACTTCCAAACTGCACACCGCGGTGAAGATCGCTCCGCATTACGATTTCCCGGTAATTCATGTGCTGGATGCCTCTCAGAATCCATTGATCGCGGCCAAGCTGTTGAATCCTGCTACGCACGATGCCTATGTGGCAGAGTTGACGCAAGAGCAGGAGGCTTTGCGTGTGTCGATGGGGCAGAAGCAAGAGGAGTTAGTTTCATTGACAGAGGCTCGTCAACATCCGGTAGCTATCGATTGGAATGCCTATACGCCCGTCGTGCCTAATCAGCTGGGTGTCCATGAGCTGCCTGTTGTGCCGGTGGAGGAGTTGATCCCTTACATTCATTGGACCTTCTTCTTTAGTGCTTGGAAACTGACGGGACGTTACGCGGAAATTGCGCAGATTCATGGTTGTGATTCCTGTCGGGCGATGTGGTTAGCTGGATTCCCCGAGAAGGAACGGGCGAAAGCGGCTGAGGCGATGCAGCTCTACAAGGATGCGACTCGCCTGTTAGCGCGGTTGGTGGCAGAAAAGATGGCTTGTTGCAAAGCAATCTATGGTTTCTTCCCAGCCCATAGTGAGGGAGATACGATCCATATCGGCGATTACCTCTTGCCTACGTTAAGGCAGCAGGTGAAACGTCCCGAGACGGTTTATAAGAGTCTGGCAGACTTTGTGATGCCGGCTGAGGAGCATCGGACAGACTATTTGGGAGCCTTTGTCGTGACGGCAGGTATCGGTTTGGAACAATGGATGGAGCAATACCAAGCGGAAGGAGATACCTATAACGCGATGCTGTTGCAGACGTTGAGTGATCGTTTGGCGGAGGCATTGGCAGAGTATTTGCATGAGCGAGTGCGCAAGGAGTGCTGGGGCTATGCGCCTCAGGAGCAACTCTCCGTAGCGGATCTCTATAAGGTGAAATATCAAGGCATTCGTCCTGCGATTGGCTATCCCTCTTTGCCTGACCAGCGGCTCAATGAGACCTTGGACAAGCTGTTGGACATGCAGCGTATCGGTGTGCGGTTGACGGAGAACGGAGCGATGTATCCGACTGCCACAGTTAGCGGACTATACTTTGCGCATCCGGCAGCACACTATTTTATGATTGGTACCATTGACGAGGAGCAGCTGCGAGATTATGCCGCTCGTCGAGGCTTGACCGAGGAAGAGGCTCGCAAGTTATTAAGCCGTAATGTGGTGGCCAAGTAGATGGAACGGACGATGGTTAATACATAAATAGATAGCGATGAAAACACAAAAGTTTAGATTCAAGACATGGCTATGTGGCCTTTTCATGAGTTGTTTCGTGGGGCAGGGGATGATTGCCCAGACAACAGTAGCTCCTACGGGGACATGGGTGAAACCGACCGATCCACAGATTCAGTATGTAGGGCGTGTCTGCTTCACAAATCCTGAAGTCCCCTGTTTTACCTATCCGGGTGTGCAGATCCGTGCGGCCTTTGAGGGCACATCCCTCCGTATGGTGGCGAAGCCGAACAGTGGTTATTTCATGGTGCAGATCGACGAGGCGAAACCATTCAAGGTGGCATTTAACTCTCCCAAGGATTCCATTGTCTCTTTGGCGGCTGCTCTGCCAAACGGCACGCATACGGTGTGTGTCATGAATGTCTTGGAGGCTTACGAACGCCGTCCGGAGTTCAAGGGTTTTTTGTTAGACGAGGGATGCAAGTTAGTCACTCCTCCCGCATTGCCTACCCGTAAGATTGAGTTTATCGGCAACTCCATCACTTGTGGCTATGGTGTGGAGGCGTTGGATGGCAAGATCCATTTCTCTGAGGATACGGAGAATCATTATTATACCTATGCAGCCATTGCCGCTCGTGCGCTAAATGCACAACACTATGTTACCGCTCGTAGTGGCATCGGTATTTACCGTAACTATAACGGTCCTAAGGAGGGGAATCCCAATTGTATGCCGGCTCTCTATCTACAAACTCTTTTTGGTGATAGCACAGAGGTATGGGATTGCCAGCGTTACCAGCCCGATTTGGTCTGTGTCAATTTGGGTACGAATGATTGCAGTACGAAAGGCTATGATCCGGTACGTCTGAAAGCAGCTTATGTCCGTTTCGGGCAGCGTTTGCGTACGCTTTATCCAGCGGCCAAGATTGTATGGCTGAGTGGCTGTATGTTGAATGGTGAGCCTATGAAGTTGGTGGAGCGCACCTTGGATGAGGTGACTGCCGAAGCGAATGTTGCGGGAGATAAGGAGGTCTATCGTTTTAGTTTCTCTCCGCAGAACGGCGATTTAGGCTATGGAGCTGATTTCCATCCCAGCATCGGCCAGCAACAACGCATGGCCGATGAGCTGATTCCTTTCCTGCGTCAGCTGATGGGGTGGAATTAAGCTTACAGCTTCTCGATCTCGTCCAGCCAAAGAGTAGCCATCGCATCGCTTGGCATACGCCAGTCGCCACGAGGTGAGAGAGTGATGGAGCCTACTTTCGGGCCATCTGGCAAACAGCTACGTTTAAACTGCTGTTGGAAGAAGCGACGGAAGAAGGTGTAAAGCCATTTCTTGATGGTAGCTGCGTCATATACATCCGCAAAGGCAGTTTGCGCCAAGAAGTAGATCTTTGACGGGCAAGCTCCGAAGCGGATGAAATGATAGAGGAAGAAATCGTGCAGCTCATAGGGACCCACCAAGTCCTCTGTCTTTTGTTTGATATTACCTTGTTCGTCAGCGGGGATTAACTCCGGGCTGATCGGGGTATCGACAATGTCTAAGAGGGTAGCTTTCGACTGATCATCCACTTTGTTGTTGGCTACCCATTCCACCAAATAGCGTACCAAGGTCTTAGGAATGCTACCATTTACACCATACATCGACATGTGGTCGCCATTATAAGTGGCCCAACCCAAAGCCAACTCCGAGAGGTCGCCGGTGCCAATCACCATTCCGTTCGCCTTGTTTGCCACGTCCATCAACAACTGTGTACGCTCACGGGCTTGGCTATTCTCATAGGTTACGTCGTGCACCGAGGGATCGTGCTCAATGTCTTGGAAATGTTGCAGGCAGGCCGCCTTGATGGAGATCTCTTTCAAAGTGACACCCAAAGAACGGATGAGGTTGCAAGCGTTGGTGTAGGTGCGATCCGTCGTGCCAAAACCTGGCATCGTGATGCCGATGATACGTTCACGAGGCAGCTTGAGGGCATCGAAGGTCATCACTGTCACCAATAAAGCCAAGGTTGAATCCAATCCACCGGAGATACCGACCACCGCGGTCTGCGCATGGGTATGCACCAATCGTTTCGCCAAACCGGCTACCTGGATATGGAAAATCTCCTCGCATCGCTCTTTCAAGGCTTCGCCCGAAGGGGTGAAAGGATGCGGGTCAATCGGTCGTGTTAGTCGTAGCGTATGGTTAGGTAGGCTGAACGGAATGATCGTGGCATTGGTCAGGTTATGATTCAGATAGCCCTGCATGAAACTGGTATTCACGCGGCGATCGTTCATTAAGTTCTCTATGTCAATCTCGCTGATGATCAATTGCTCCTCCATGGAGAAACGCTCAGACTCTTTCAAGACTACACCATTCTCAGCAATGATACCATTGCCAGCGAAAACTAAGTCAGTGCTCGACTCGCCGAAGCCCGCTGAAGAATAAATATATCCGGCGATACAACGGGCAGACTGTTGTGCGATCAGTGAACGCAGATAGGCATGTTTACCGATCAATTCGTTGCTGGCCGATAGGTTGAAGATCAGGTTCGCCCCCTGCATCGCTAATTCTGAACTGGGGGGGATGGGCACCCACAGATCCTCGCAGATCTCAACACCTACCTTAACCTGTTCATACTCAAACAGTAGGTAGCTATCCATCGGAACCGTGCGTCCGCCAATTTGGATTACGCTTTCCTGCAGCTGATAGGCCGGTGTAAACCAACGTTCCTCTTGAAACTCTTTATAGCTCGGCAGGTAGCTTTTCGGTACTACGCCTAAGATCTCGCCCCGTTGGAAAACCACCGCTGCGTTGATCAACTGGCTGCCACTACGCAATGGGCAACCTACGATAGCCATCAGGTCTAAATCTGCTGTTTTACTCACCAACTCCGTTAAGGCCTTTTCTGCCTGCCGAAGTAAGGTCTCCTGTTGAAATAGGTCTAAGCAGGTGTAGGCCGTGATAGAAAGCTCTGGGAATGCGATAATCTGCACATGCTGATTGGCAGCTTGGCGCATAAGTCCCTCTATTTGAAGTGTATTATAAAAGCAGTCGGCTACCTTGACGCTGGGTACCGCCGCTGCTACTTTGACAAAACCGTAGTTCATGTTGTAGTCTTTTTTGTAATATGGCCCCAAAGATAGCCTTTTTTGGCCAACTTACTACATTTCTATGACGTTCTTGGCTTTCTAATACGTGAAATGTTGTTTGCCTCACAAAGAAAGACTCAAATGCATACCCTGGGTATATCAAAATGAATAGCCCCCAAAAAGTCTTTTGTCTGACTTTCCGGAGGCTGTTCACAAAACTGATATTCGTTCTTTCCTTTATAGCGCGTTGATGTGAGTACATCAATTCTTGAAGATCAGGCTCTCGCCTTGACGATCGATGACGATCGGACGCTCACGGTTGACTTGTCCACCCAAGAGAGCTTTCGAGAGTTCATTGAGCACCATCTTCTGGATGACACGTTTAACAGGACGTGCACCGAATTGCGGATCAAAACCCTTGTCGGCAATCAACTCCAAAGCTGCATCCGTAAAGTCGAGTGTCAAGTCGTTAGCCGCTAACATCTTCTTTACGCTATTCAATTGCAAGTTGACGATGGCACGGATCTCCGGTTTGCTCAACGGGGTGAACATAATGATATCGTCAATACGGTTGAGAAACTCCGGACGGATGGTCTGTTTCAACAGCTCCAAAACCTCGTTCTTTGTCTCCTCTACCACCTCGTCGTGATTAGCCGCCGTCATTTTCTCGAAATGCTCACGGATCAGTGATGATCCTAAGTTGCTGGTCATGATGATAATCGTGTTCTTGAAGTTGACCGTACGTCCCTTGTTGTCGGTCAATCGGCCATCATCGAGCACCTGCAAGAGGATGTTGAACACATCGGGATGTGCCTTCTCGATCTCATCGAACAGAACCACTGAATAGGGCTTCCTACGGATCGCCTCCGTCAGCTGACCACCCTCGTCGTAACCAACATATCCCGGAGGTGCACCGATCAGACGAGTCGCGCTGAATTTCTCCTGATACTCACTCATGTCGATACGGGTCATCATGTTCTCATCATCGAAGAGGTAATCCGCTAAGGCCTTTGCCAACTCGGTCTTACCGACACCGGTCGTTCCTAAGAAGATAAATGAACCAATCGGTCGTTTCGGATCCTGCAGACCGGCACGACTACGACGTACGGCATCTGAGATGGCATTGATGGCCTCGTCTTGACCGATCACCCGTTTGTGCAACTCCTCCTCCAAGTGGAGCAACTTCTCCCGCTCGCTCTGCATCATTTTGCTGACAGGGATACCCGTCCAACGAGATACGACATCTGCAATATCATCGCTATCGACCTCCTCCTTGATCATGGCTGCTGCCCCCTGCATGGTCTTCAGTCGCTCTTGCAACGAGGCGATCTCCTGCTCCTTCTGCTTGATTTTACCATAACGGATCTCGGCTACCTTTCCATAGTCACCCTCTCGTTCCGCTTTGTCGGCCTCAAACTTCAGGTTCTCAATGTCGATCTTGTTCTGCTGGATCTTGTTGATCTGCTCTTTCTCGCTCTGCCATTTCGCCTTCTGCTTGGTCTCCTCCTCTTTCAAGTCGGCGATTTCCTTGTTCAGTTGCGCCAATTTTTCCGTGTCATTCTCCCGCTTGATGGCCTCACGCTCAATCTCCAACTGCTTGATTCGGCGAGAGACCTCATCCAACGATTCTGGAACGCTATCCACCTGCATACGCAGACGAGCGGCTGCCTCATCCATCAGGTCGATCGCCTTATCCGGTAAGAAACGATCCGTGATGTAACGAGAAGAGAGCTGTACGGCTGCGATCAATGCATCATCCTTGATACGCACCTTGTGGTGGTTCTCATATTTCTCTTTCAAACCACGCAAGATAGAGATCGTGTCCAGTTCGCTCGGCTCATCCACCATGACGGTCTGGAACCGACGTTCCAAGGCTTTATCCTTTTCGAAGTATTTCTGATACTCGTCGAGGGTCGTGGCGCCGATACTTCTCAACTCGCCTCTGGCCAATGCCGGCTTCAAGATGTTGGCTGCATCCATGGCACCTTCGCTCTTACCTGCACCTACCAAGGTGTGAATCTCATCAATGAAAAGGATGATCTCGCCTTCCGACTTGGTCACCTCGTTCACTACCGCCTTCAAACGTTCCTCAAACTCTCCTTTATATTTCGCTCCGGCGATCAACGCACCCATATCGAGTGAGTAAATCTGCTTCGACTTCAGGTTCTCAGGCACATCCCCTCTTACGATTCGATGAGCCAATCCCTCAGCGATAGCGGTCTTACCGACACCCGGCTCACCGATTAGGATCGGGTTGTTCTTCGTGCGTCGGCTCAAGATCTGCAGCACACGACGGATCTCCTCGTCCCGACCGATAACGGGGTCGAGTTTGCCACTACGTGCACGCTCGTTGAGGTTGATGGCGTATTTGCTCAACGCCTCGTAAGTGTCTTCCGCCGATTGACTGGTCACCTTGTTGCCTTTACGCAGCTCCTCGATCGCTTGTCGCAGCTCTTTTTCCGTCACACCCGCGTCTTTCAGGATACGTGATGCGGTGCTGTTCTCGGTGAAGAGGGCCAAGATGATCGGCTCCAAAGAGACATATTGATCGCCCATCTTGGAGGAGTAATCAATGGCTTTTTGCAACACCTTGTTGGCATCGTTGGAAAGGTAGGGCTCTCCACCCGATACCTTCGGCAGCGACTCGATTTGTCTGTCGAGCACTCGGTTCAAATTCGGGATATTGATACCTAATTTCTGAAAGAGGAAATTGGTTACACTCTCACCCGTCATAATGACAGCCTTCAATAGGTGCTCCGGCTCAATAGCCTGCTGGTTATTGCGTGTAACCAGTTGCACCGCTTGTTGTACGGCTTCTTGCGATTTAATTGTAAAATTATTCAGGTTCATATAGTTGTTCTCCTTTCTTTTCTGTTTTTTTATCGAATTACACTTCAATCTCTACAAAGAAAATGCCAAACGAGTTTTTGCTTCAAATAACTGTCATTTTGACAGCTTAGCTATTCTTTTGACTATCGATTTGGCCGAAATACAGACAGGATAGCACGTTGATGCGGCGCTGCGGCATGGGTTGGCGAATAGCCGCAGCGGTTTTGATGGGCAACGCATTGAAAAATTACGGGCAACGCATTGAAAAATCATGGGCAATGTTTTGAAAAACGATGGGCAATGTTTTCTGAAACGACGGGCAACGTTTTAGAAAACGATGGGCAATGATTTGTCTGCCATTGTTTGGCTGGCGAATCTTGGAGCTGTTTTTGTATTTGTACGATGGGAATGCATTTTAATCGGATAGCCGATTATATATCCAGAATAAATACGTACATTTGCTTCTGTTAGTTTTCTAAAAATCGAAGAACCGTGGGTAAATACATTGAAATGAAAGTTCAAGGGCTGGCCAATAGCCAGGTGCAATCGGGTGCTTATGCGTTGATATTGGCAGAGAAGGAGGGCACTCGACGGATACCAATTGTCGTGGGTATGCCAGAGGCACAAGCTATTGCGATAGCTTTGGAGAAGATTCACACCCCTCGTCCACTGACGCATGACCTGCTTACTTCATTGCTCAGTGCTTATCAAGTGCAAATCAATCGTGTTTTGATCTATAAGTTTGAGGATGGTATCTATTATGCGGAGCTATCGACTACGAACGGTGAACGTGACGTTACGATTGATGCGCGTACCTCTGATGCCATAGCTATCGCTTTGCGTGTACATTGTAAGATTTATATCTTGGCTGATATACTCGATGAATGTGGCGTAGAGACGGGTGGAGAACGAAGAGGGGATTCGGCTGATTCCGACGACGATCATCTTGACCTGGATAGCACGAAGAACGAGCGGCAGGTGCGCAGTTGGCTTATGCAGGCCTCGGAGAAGGTGCTCATTGAGCGTTTGCAAAAGGCGATAGAGGAGGAGGATTACGAATATGCCAAGCTCTGCCAAGATGAGTTGCAGCGGCGAAAAAAGTAACGGAGAGGAAGCTACATGTTAAGAGGATTGTTGGGGGTGGCTACGTTGTTGGCCATCGCATATGCCTTGAGTGTTGATCGCAAACGGATTGACTGGAAATTGGTGGGTGGAGGCCTGTTGATGCAGCTGATGTTGGCATTGGCCATTTTATATTTGCCTTTGATCAGTCATCTCTTGGAGGGCTGTGGTAAGGTGTTTGTCAAAGTGATGGATTTTACTGGAGAGGGTCTTTCCTTTTTGTTGGGTCCGTATGCTTCTAAGGCGAATGGATTCAGCTTCTTGCTTCACTCGCTTCCTGTAGTGATCTTTTTCTCTGCGTTGGTCTCAATCTGTTATTATTGGGGAATCATTCAGCGGGTGGTTGGTGCGATTGCTTGGTGCTTGCGTAAATTCATGAATATCTCAGGTGCTGAGGGATTGGTCTCGGCGGGGAATATTTTTATGGGTATGACGGAGTCTCCAGTGATGATCAAGCATTACCTGCCGACTATGACTACCTCGGAGCTCTTCTTGGTGATGGTGGCAGGTATGGGCACGATTGCCGGAACGGTGATGGGTACCTATATCAGCATGTTGGGCGGAACGGATCCAGAGCAGCAGGTGTTGTTTGCCACGCATCTCTTGTCCGCCTCGATCATGGCTGTGCCCGGCTCTATCGTGATAGCTAAGATGATCTGCCCGCAAACCGAGCCAGTGCATGACTCGACAGGCGCACAGACGGATACTCGTCAAGCTAAGAACCTGTTGGAAGCGATTGCCAATGGTACGGCTACGGGTGTGAAATTGATGACAAACATTGCGGCGTTGCTCTTGGTGTTTATCTCTTTGGTCGCATTGGCGAACTATTTTACAGAAGGGGTGATAGGTCGTTACACGGGGCTGAATGATTGGATTGTGGAGGTGACGGATGGCAAGGCTACCGGCTTGACGTTTCAGTTTATGCTGGGTGTGATCACCGCTCCCTTGATGTGGTTACTCGGTGTGCCCTCATCGGATATTCTGTTGGTGGGTTCGTTGTTGGGACAGAAGACGATTCTCAATGAGTTTGTCGCCTACTTCCAGTTGCAACAATGGAAAGACGCAGGCCTTTTCCTGTTTGACAAATCTGTTATCATGTCCACCTATATTTTGTGTGGCTTCGCCAATATCTCTTCGATTGGCATCTTGCTGGGGGGATTGGGCGTGTTGGCACCGGAGAAAAAAGGGGTGATCGCCCGATTGGGTGTGCCTGCCATGATTGGTGGCGCATTAGTTTCGCTCCTTTCCGCTACATTGATAGGTATGATTATCGACTAATACATTATTAATATATAGAAGACTGTGCAGATATTTTATACACCAAATATTGTGGCCAATCCGGTTTTGCCGGAAGAGGAGTCGGGGCATTGCGTGCGCGTGCTGCGACTCAGTGAAGGAGATCATGTCTTGCTGACAGATGGTAAGGGGGCGTTTTATAAGGCGGCTATCACGCAAGCACATCCCAAGCATTGCGGCGTGGAGCTGTTGGAGAGCTGGCAACAGGCGCCGTTGTGGCCTTTTTATGTGCATATAGCCGTAGCTCCTACGAAGAATATGGATCGGATGGAGTGGTTTGTGGAAAAGGCGGCGGAGATAGGCGTTGATGCGATCAGTTGCCTGAATTGCCGTTTTTCTGAACGGCGAGAGATCAAGCCGGCTCGCTTGGAAAAGATCCTTGTCAGTGCCATGAAGCAATCGCAGAAGGCGACACTGCCTCGCTTGGAGGGAATGGTGGATTTCAAGGCGTTTGTGTCACGTCCGTTTGAAGGACGGAAGTTTATCGCCCACTGTGAGGAGGGCGAAAAGCCGCTTTTACGTCAGCTCTACCATCCGGGTGAGCGGGCGCTGATCTTGATTGGGCCGGAGGGCGACTTCAGCCCTGAAGAGATAGCTTTTGCGAAAGATAATGGTTTTGAAGCGATCTCTTTGGGTGAGAGTCGTCTGCGTACGGAAACCGCCGCTTTGGTGGCCTGCCATACGTTGCATGTGCTGAATCAATAATCGCTAAATGAGTAATGGCAACTTAGGTTCTCGTTGTTTTTAGCGCGAAGAATCGAAATTTAATCGTATATTTGTGGCCAGTGTAATAGGCAAAAAAGGAGAAAAATGGGTAAAGAGTTAGACGATTGGCAGTATGACGACGACGAGGCGGTACGCTTCATCCAGAATTACTTGCCACAGGAATTGAAAGGAAAGTTCAAAGACGATGATATCTTGTATATTTTGGATTTGATCTATGAGTATTATGAGACGAATGGATTGCTTGGCGACGACGACGATGATGACAAGGAGGTGGAAATAGACGAGGATGAGGTCATTGAGTATGTGATCAAGAATGTCAAGCGTGACCACGTAGGCCGTTTTGAGCCGGAAGAAATTCGTTTCATTGTGCAGGGAGAAATGGAGTATTGCGACACTCTCAATATGTTTGATTGAGAGCGTTTGCAGGTTGTTCCTATTTATTCATAAACAAATTGAAAAGGAGAAAGAAAGCATGAAGAATTGGAAATTTTTATCCGTTATGATGCTGTGTATGGCTGTGTTGTTCAGCAGTTGTGGTACATGGAATAACACGGCTAAAGGCACGGCTATTGGTGTTGGTGGTGGTGCTGCCGCTGGTGCAGGTATCGGTGCGATTGCCGGTAATACCGCCTTAGGTGCGGTGATAGGTGCAGCTGTTGGAGGAACAGCGGGTGCATTGATCGGGAAGAAGATGGACAAACAGAAGAAGGAGTTGGAACAGACCTTGCCGGAAGAGGCCGTTGTTGAGACCATCAATGATGGCGAGGCGTTGAAGGTGACATTTGATTCTGGTATTTTGTTTGCTACCAATTCCAGTACGCTGAGCGATGCCTCGAAGAGCGCTTTGCGCAGTTTGGCTCGCAGCTTAGAGGCGAATCCGGATACGGACATCAAGATCGTGGGGCATACGGATAGCACGGGTAACGTGGATTATAATCAGACGTTATCTGAGAAACGTGCGAAGAGTGTGCATGACTATTTGATGAGCGATCTGGGCATATCCAGCAAGCGTATGAATTACGAGGGCAAGGGTGTGCATGAGCCTGTGGCGGATAACTCAACGCCAGAGGGACGTGCCAAGAACCGGCGTGTGGAGATCATGATTCTTGCGAACGAGACCATGATCCAGCAGGCGCAGGCAGGCACATTGAAATAAGCGAATAAGCTATTTTTCTTTTCTGATCCATCGGCTTTGCCGGTGGATCTATTTATATTAATCTACTCTTCTCATGGAACAACAACTACTACTAAAAAACAGACCTCGTATCGAGGTGGTGGATGCACTGAGAGGCTTTGCGGTGATGGCAATCATTCTGTTGCATAACATCGAGCATTTTAACCTCTATAATTTCCCTGCGCCCTCAAGTGATTTTATGGCAGCCTTAGATCAAGGTGTATGGAAAACTTTATTCTTTCTGTTTTCCGGTAAGGCTTATGCGATTTTTGCCTTGCTTTTCGGTTTTAGTTTTTTTATTCAGGATGAGAATCAGTTGCGAAAAGGAAAAGATTTTCGTTTTCGTTTCGCTTGGCGTTTGGTGTTGTTGTTCCTGATTGGAAATTTGAATGCCGCTTTTTTCCCGGGAGAGATTTTGGTGCTGTATTCCATTTTAGGCTTTGTGTTGATTCCTTGTTGTCGGTTGAGTAATCGATGGGTGCTGGCGCTTGCTATTCTACTGATGTTGCAGCCAATGGAATGGGGCAAATGCCTTTATGCGTTGGCTCATCCGGAGTATGAGGCTGGTGTAGCGAGCTGGATGCTCCATGCGAAAGACCTCTATCCGGCGTTGATGGCGGATGATTTTTGGCAAATGATTCGGGTGAACTTGTGGCATGGGCAGTTGTTCAGCCTATTGTGGGCATGGGATTATGGTCGGTTTTTCCAGACCTCCTCGCTGTTTTTGTTAGGAATGTGGTTGGGACGGAAAGGCCTTTTCACGAACCTGGAGCAGCATCGTCATTTTTGGGGCTATGTAGGTTTGATAGCAGTATTCTGTTTTGTGCCGCTTTATTTCTTGGCTGATGCGTTGCCGGGTTGGATAGATCGGGCAGAGGTAGTGTCACCCCTTTCCACTATTGTATCCTCTCTACGTAATTTCGCTTTTATGAGCATCTGGGTATCCCTGTTTTTGTCGCTTTGGCAGACGGAGGTTCTTCGTCGTTGGCAGAAACAGTTGGTGCCTTATGGTAAGATGAGCTTGACGAACTACCTGACGCAGTCGTTGGTCGGTTCGTTTCTCTATTTTGGGTATGGATTGGCCCTGTATGATGATTTAGGAACAACAAGTAGCTTTGCTATAGGCATAGGACTATTCTTGTTGCAATTGGGTTTCTGCCATTGGTGGTTACGTCATCACCAACATGGACCCTTTGAGGCGCTCTGGCGCAAGGCGACTTGGATAGGTGCATAAAAAGAGAACGATGTGGATATGCGGTCGATATTGATAGTTGAGGATGATATTACCTTTTCGTTGATGCTGACCACTTGGTTGGGCAAGAAAGGTTTCCGTGTGCAGTCCGTCTCTTCAGTCAGGGAGGCGAAACAGCGTATGGAGGGAGCGTTCTATGACTTGGTTTTGTCTGATTTGCGTTTGCCTGACAGTGACGGTATCGCATTGTTGCATTGGATGAAAAAGCAAAGCATTACCGTTCCGGTTATTCTGATGACAGGCTATGCGGAGATCCAGAGTGCGGTGTTAGCCATGAAATCGGGGGCGGCAGATTATATCGCTAAGCCTTTGAACCCGGAGGAGCTGTTGAATAAAATCAACGAGTCGTTAGTGTCGAATGTGGAGTCAGCGGCCAAGCAGATTCCCTCTTCTTCGCTTCCTGAGCCTAATCTCTATATCGAGGGGCAGAGTGCGGCGGCTCGTGTGCTTTATGAGCATGTGCGATTGGTGGCACCAACAGATATGTCGGTACTGGTGACAGGGGCCAGTGGCACGGGAAAAGAGTATGTCGCACGACGGATTCATGCGGAGAGTAGTCGTTCTAAGGCGCCTTTTGTAGCGGTGGATTGTGGTGCAATTCCCAAAGATTTAGCGGCTTCAGAGTTTTTTGGCCATGTGAAGGGCTCTTTCACGGGGGCGATTGATCATAAGGCGGGTGCTTTTGTGGCGGCTGATGGCGGTACGATTTTCTTGGATGAGATCGGTAATCTCTCGTATGAGGTGCAGGTGCAGTTATTGCGTGCGTTGCAAGAGCGTAAGGTGCGTCCGATAGGCAGTAATCAGGAGATTCCGATCAATGTGCGTTTAATCTCGGCGACAAATGAGAATCTTCGTACAGCGATTGACAAAGGAGAGTTTCGAGAAGATCTGTATCACCGCATCAATGAGTTTTCGATCCGTATTCCTGGATTGAAGGAGCGGCCAGAGGATCTATTGCTCTTTGCTAACCATTTCCTTGATTTGGCTAACAGTGAGTTGCGTAAGGAGGTCGTAGGCTTTGACCGGGAGACCATTCAATTGTTCCAATCCTATGCTTGGCCGGGTAATTTGCGCCAGATGAAAAATGTGGTGAAATATGCTACGCTCTTGGCTTCCGGCCGTTACATCACTCGCCAGGAGCTGCCGGAGGAACTGTTAGAATCGATTAGTAAACCGTCAACAACTGATTTATCGTTGCATGATGAGACCCATGAACGCGCACTTATTTTAAAGGCATTAGCCGAGAGTGGAAATAATAAGACTCGGGCGGCTATGCTTTTGGGTATTGATCGAAAGACACTTTACAATAAGTTGAAAAACTATCAATTGAACTAATCAAAGTACAAAGAGAGGAATGACTGATTTAATACCAGTCTTTGTGTTTCATATAGAACCAAGTAAGGCAGCCAATGAGAAGTAAGGCTCCCCAAGCAAACAAATAGCCATATTCCCATTCCAACTCAGGCATGTAGTGGAAGTTCATACCCCATACTCCGACTAAAAAAGTAAGTGGTATGAAGAGTGTGGAAACTACGGTTAAACGTTTCATGATGGTATTCATGCGCAGATCATTGTTAGAAATGTAGAGATCAACCAATGAGGAGGTGATTTCTCTGCAATTTTCCGTAGTCTGAATTATAAACAGAAGTTGGTCTTGTAGATCATTGTATATAGGTGCGAGTTCCTGATTTATCAAGTTTTGATTGAGAATCAGCTTATTGAATTGCTCTTTGAGTGGTTGTGCAATTCGCTTCATTGCCATGTATTCCTTGCGATGTTGCTGGATGAGTGCTCCAATCGTACGACTGTTCGTGCTTGAGGGAGTAATTAGTTGTTCCTCGATTTCCATCAGAACATCTTCTATCTTTGATACTGCCTCAATCATGCCTGCAAAGAGTGTATTGAGCAAAAAGGCTAATAATAGGCCTGATCCCTTTTGGCGGATGTTCAGTCTGTTGTGTTCAATGGCTTTGTGTACAATGTCAAAAACGGGATCATCACTCTCAGTAAAGGTGATGATCGTTTTGCCACAAACCAAGATACCTACGTGCTCTGTCTGCAGGGTATGACCTGTCTCTATAGAACAGTCTTTGAGAATAATAAAGGTATGTGTGCGATCGCTTTCAATTTTTGATACATGTTGAGGTGTCAATACATCTTTGGCATCTACGTCATGCAGACCAAACTCTTTGACGATGCGCATCACGGTTTCCGCATCATTCAATCCGCAAACCTCTAACCAATTGATTTTCTCTGGATCGATTAATGGCTTGAAAGAGCATTCCGATGGACTCACTGCTTTTCGCTGCAAACCTTGTGCGTTGTATTGTGTGAGGCGGATACCGGTAGAGGTAGGCAACTCTCCGGCATAGATATACTGCTCAGCCAAATGACGATTGGATAGGTGTCGTTTGTGATGTACGTTATCCTTCCGCTTCATAAGATTCTATTAGGCTAATTCGACAACGGTAATGCCTGCGCCTCCGAATTGGACGTGCTCGTCGTGGAAACGGCGAACGCCGGGGACGCTGGCTAAATACTCCCGGGTAAGTTGGCGAAGGATGCCAGTGCCTGTTCCATGCAGGATGCGCACTTGATTGGCACCTACTTGAATGGCATCGTCAATGAAGTAGGTTACAGCTTGCAACGCCTCATCGCCTCGCATACCTCGTACGTCAATCTCCTGCTTGAAATGGAGCCTCTTCTCGTGCATTTCATCAGCCGTTTGTGTACTAATGAAGGTGCTTTTCTGGATCTCCTTTTTGATTTGCCCTTTGCTGACTTTCTCTAACTGTTCTACTTTAACTGTGCTCTTCAGCATACCGAAAGCCACGACGGCTTGTTTGCCTTGCAGCTCTATGACCGTTCCAGCGGAGGTCTGCCCTTTGAGACGAACAGAGTCACCCACTTCGATGGTATTGCGATCGAAGATGGGTTGAACAGCTGTTTTCTGTTTTTGTTGCTTCCGCTGGCTACGCTCTTTCAACTTTGCCATCTTGCGTGCGATGCGATTGTCTTCTTCCTCGGTCTCTTGTACGGAGGTCTTAAAATCCTCCAAGGCTTTTCGTGCTAACTTGGTTTGCTCTTTCTCTGCTTGGGCCTCTTTGATTTCACGCACTGTGTTCTCGATACGTGCGTTAGCCTCCTGCAGGATTCGTTGAGCCTCAGCTTTTGCCTCACGAATAATTTCTTTCCGCTGTTTATTCACATCCGTCAGATCCTGCTCATAACGTCCGACGATTTCTTCCAGTTTCTTTTCTCGCTGACGAATATTCTGCCGTTTACTCTCCCAATACCGTTTGTCGCGCACAATATCTTGCAGGTATTTATCCATATTGATGTAGTCTGTGCCAACCTTTGTAGAAGCCTCAGCGATCACCTCCTCTGGCAAGCCGATCTTGCGGGCGATCTCCACTGCGAAGGAGCTACCCGGATTACCAATGGATAGTTTAAAAAGAGGCTGCATCAAATGACGGTCGTAGAGCATAGCTCCATTCACAATTCCTGGTGTGTCTTCCGCAAAATGCTTGAGGTTCTGATAGTGCGTTGTGATTACGCCAAAACTACCGTTGCGGTTGAACCGATCGAGTAGAGCCTCTGCGATAGCGCCGCCAATCTGTGGCTCCGTGCCACTGCCGAACTCGTCAATAAGCAATAGAGTTTGTTCGTCACAATTTTTGACGAAATACTTCATGTGTGTGAGGTGGGAACTATATGTACTGAGATCATTCTCAATGCTTTGTTCATCACCAATGTCGATGAAAAGCCGCTCGAAAATACCCATTCTCGATCGCTCGTGTAAGGGAATCAGCAAGCCACACTGCAACATATATTGTAGTAAACCTACAGTTTTTAGACAAACCGATTTACCACCGGCATTAGGCCCAGAGATGATTAAGATCCGTTTCTCCTTAGTCAGCTCAATGTCTAATGGGACGACAGATTTACCCTGTTTTTGCAGGGAGAGGTAGAGTAGCGGATGTACGGCTCCCGCCCAATCGACCTGCTGTTTATCCTCAACGATAGGTTTGATAGCCTTGATCTGTTCCGCAAACTGAGCTTTCGCCTGGATGAAGTCAATATCAGCTAAGAACTCATAGGCGAGCAACATCTCAGGGGTAAGCGGTCGGATTACGTTAGTAAACTCCGTCAATATCTTTACGATTTCCCTGCGCTCTTCCCCCTCCAGCTCCCGAATGCGGTTATTGGCCTCTACCACTACCTCAGGCTCAATAAATACCGTCTTTCCGCTGGCAGACTCATCGTGTACAATACCTTTGATTTTTCGCTTGAAAGCGGGAGCGACAGGGATCATCAATCGGCCGTCGCGCATGGTAGGAGTTACGTCTTTATCAACTACACCCTCTGTTTGCGCCGCTCGCAAGATGGATTGCAGGCTGCGAGAGATACCACTCATCGTGATTGTGATCTCTCTGCGGATTTGTGACAAGGTGGGAGAGGCACTGTCTTTTACTTTGCCAAACTTGTCAATAATAGCATCAATTTGCCTAATAACCTGTGGAAAGACGAAAACATTGCCTGCTAAGGCGGTCAGGGCAGGGAAGGGAATCTCTCCCTCTTCGTCGAGCTTGAGGAAATTAACAATGTCATTGATGGTCTGCAAGGAACGTTTGAGATCAAATAGTTCTCGCTCATCCAACCAAGTACCCTCAGGACGAATCCGTTTTAAGGAATAACGCACATCAAAAAAGAAGTTACCCGGAAACTCTCGATCTCCATGTAGGATGCGCACGAACTCGTCTGTTTCTTCCAATCGGCGGCAAACGTCCTCAAATTGAGTGCAGAACTGCATGTCGGCTACTCGCTCCTCGCCCAAAGGACTTAAACAACGTTCCGACACCAATCGGCGGATTTTATCAAAACCCGTTTTTTGCTCGAAATTAGTAGGATATACCACGCTCTCCTGTTTTATTTATTGAATTTCAACAATGACTTCTGTGCGCACAATAGGGCGAACTGTGATGTCTAAGACCTGTCTGCCCCGTTTTACTTGGAATACACAAGCGTTATTACCTGAGGGGTTGATGTAGGGCGCAAAATAATAGAGATAGGTAAAGGCGGAAAGATAGTCTGTGTCTGCCGCCGCATCGGCTACTTGTGTATATTTGAACAAATCCCAATTCATGCAATAACGGAAACCATTTGCATCGGTGAACCGGGTTTTCGGATCACGTAGATCCATTGTGCGACTAATAAATCGTTTATAGGCGGCAGAGAACTCCTCTGCTGAATGGTTCATTTTATGTTTGCCAATCTTCTGGATAACGTCGCGTGCACGAATGCCCGCTGCATAGGCAGGTGATTTCCGATCCACATCCAGCACCAGTTCCAAACGATCAATGTCGTATTGGATACCTGTGTAGTTGTAGCTACGGCGATTGACGGTGTATTGTGGATTACGCATGTATTTTAAATAGGGGAACTGCATGAGCATCAGTGGAACGTGAATGCGTGCGTACTCGTCTAAACGGAATGAACTCTCCATTAACTCGTTTGCCTCACACTCCCAAAGCACACGCCCAGGGATTTCTTTCTGATCTACTAATCGGATGCCTAATTGAAGTAGGTACTCTGCTTCTGATTCCGCTGCGGCATAATTCAAGAAGGGCAGTTTGACCATCTTTCCCTCCGCAGAATCATAACGGTAAGTCGGTTCTTTTTCTACGATAATTTTATTCGTACCCTTATAATTAGGATTCTTATCAAAGAAATAAAAAGTCTGGACAAGCAAATCGGGCTGTGTATTGTTGACTTGCATTCCTTTTTTGATTAACTCTCGTTCTATACATTCATTGATGTTTGTCTCTAATTTGCGATTGTTCTCATCAATGCGGGCAAATGTAAAGGTATGGAAGTGCGCAAAATCAACCTCCTCTGCTGTGATACTTGTCTTGAACGGGCAGATAAACTGTTGTTCTGCGGTTGTTTCTAAACTATACATGGCGAATGCGGAAGCTAACTGATCCTCCGTGATAGCGTTGCTCTTCTTACATTCTTTTTTGATTTCAATTTGACGAGGAATTCCAGATAGATTGCTTACTGTCAGCGTCACGGAGCTATTTCCGGTGGCATTGAATAATTCCTTGACCTCTTCCGGTGCCACTTCTGTAACGTTTACGCCATCAATCTGCTCAATCACATCATCTATTCTCAATCCGGATTGCTCAGCTGATGAGTTGGGTATCAAGCTGCGTACCACCGGTTTCTCGAAACCCCATTGGCTCCTTTGGCTAAGTTCATAGGCAAACCCTAATCGGCAAACCGAAGAGCTATTCTGAGCTGTGGCGCACAAAGTGGCCGTTAAACATAAAATGGAAGAGAGAAGCAAACATTTTGTCTTATCGTTTAATTTCATCATAATCTGTTCAAATACTTACATTTTTATTATCTGAAATGGGTCGCAATAGCGTGTTTCACGCTCATTCACGCCTCATATTTTGAAGCAAAGGTAAAGATATTTTTCGATGCGGCGTGCGCTTGGCAACATATTTGCATAGATAACAGTGAGCGTGTGTGCATACACAGTCCTGCCTGTAATAGGCTTGTGGATGTGTTTATTCACCTATTTCGCTAACAATGAAGTAGAAATATAAAAATAAATAGATAGCTATGGATACAAAGAATCCGAATGAAACAGAAAAGAAAACTGCCAATCAAGAAGAGATGGAGCAGCAACAGGTGACAAATTTGCAGGATAATCAGACAGAAAAGGCAGAAGAAACGGCCGGACAAGACAATGTGACGGACGATTTGACAGCCTTGCAACAGAAATATGACGAGCTAAATGATATGCATTTGCGTTTGCGTGCGGAGTTTGACAATTATCGTAAACGGACCATGCGTGAGAAGGCCGACTTAATCAAGATGGGAGGCGAGAGTGCGTTGAAGAATTTGCTACCTGTGATTGATGATTTTGAAAGGGCTTTGCAGAATATCCCTGCGACGGAGGAGATGAATGCGCTTCGTGAAGGCGTAGAATTGATTTATACGAAGTTTATCAACTACTTGGGGCAGCAAGGTGTAAAGGCAATCGAGGCAGTAGGTAAGCCGTTCGATACGGAGGAGTTTGAAGCGATCGCTACGATTCCTGCTCCGCAGCCAGAACTGAAAGGTAAGGTGATCGATTGCGTACAGACAGGATATGTTTTGTATGACAAAGTGCTTCGCCATGCGAGAGTAGTGGTTGGTGAGTAATTCGGAAAGCAAAGAACGAATAGGTAAAGGAGAGAATAGGATGGCTAAAAGAGACTATTATGAGGTGCTTGGCGTCGAGAAAAACGCTACGGCAGACGAGATAAAGAAGGCCTATCGAAAGAAGGCGATTCAGTATCATCCCGATAAGAACCCGGGAGATAAGGAGGCAGAAGAGAAATTCAAGGAGGCAGCAGAGGCTTATGATGTTTTAAGTGATCCGCAAAAACGGCAACGTTATGATCAGTTTGGTCATGCCGGTGTTGGTGGTGCTTCGCAAGCTGGCGGCGGCTTTGGCGGCGGTATGTCTATGGATGATATTTTCTCTCAGTTTGGCGATATTTTCGGTGGTCACTTTGGTTTCGGTGGCTTTGGTGGCTTCGGCGGAGGCCGTAGTGGAGGCCGCCATGTGAACCGAGGCTCCGATCTGCGCGTGAAGGTGAAACTGTCTCTCAAAGAGATTGCCACAGGCGTAGAGAAGAAGATCAAAGTGAAGAAATATGTGCCCTGTTCGCATTGTAACGGAACGGGAGCTGAGGGTAGTGATGGTTTCAAGACCTGCGACACCTGTAAAGGTTCGGGCGTAGTTACCCGCATTGCCAATACCATTTTGGGCCAGATGCAGACACAGAGCACCTGCCCGACTTGTGGTGGCGAAGGAAAGATTGTGGTCAAGAAATGTCCGCATTGCAACGGCGAGGGTATCGTGCGTGATGATGAGATCATCACGTTGAATATCCCAGCTGGCGTGGCTGAAGGAATGCAGCTCTCCATGTCAGGAAAAGGAAATGCCGCTCGTCATGGTGGCATCAACGGTGATCTGCTGATCTTGATCGAGGAGGAGCCACATCCCGAGTTGATTCGTGATGAGAACGATTTGCTCTATAACCTGTTGCTGACGGTTCCGCAGGCGGCATTGGGTGCGACCGTAGAGGTGCCGACCGTAGATGGTAAGGCGAAACTGAAGATCGAGCCGGGTACACAGCCAGGTAAGGTCTTGCGTCTGCGTAACAAGGGTCTGCCCTCTGTCAATAGCTATGGTACGGGTGACCTCTTGGTCAATGTGAGTGTCTATATCCCGGAGAACTTAACGGCCTCGGAGCGTAAGGCCTTGAACAACTTGGCTGACTCGGAAAACTTCCAGCCGAATAAGACGGTCAAGGAAAAACTTTTCAGTAAGTTCAAGCATTTCTTCGACTGAGCAGATATTGTTGGATAGTTAGGAAATGATTTATGGCTTGTTGGTATCAATTACCGCAAACCATAAATCATTTTTTTTGTGCTTGGTTGTTCAGCGTCTCATCTCCCAGAAGGCGACTGCGGAAGCTGCCGCCACATTGAGCGAGTCCACGCCGTGGGCCATCGGGATGCGAGCCACATAATCCGCTTCGGTAATCGTCGTTTGCGGAAGGCCATCTCCCTCTGTGCCTAAAATAATTACCAGCTTCTCCATCCGTTTGAAGCGCGGATCATCAATCGGAAGCGCATCAGGAGTCAAGGCCATAGCCACGGTTTGGAAGCCCAGCGCAGGAAGGGTTGAGAGTGGTTGGTCAAACCAAGTCCAGGGCACCAAGAATACACTTCCCATCGAAACACGAATTGCCCGTCGATTCAGCGGATCGCAGGAATTAGGTGTCAGTAATACCGCATCTATCCCTAAAGCGGCTGCCGAACGAAATATCGCACCGATATTGGTGGTATCTACCACGCCTTCAATCAGGGCAATACGTTTGGCCTTTTGGCAGATCTGCGCTACCGTGGGTAGGTGCGGACGGCGCATAGCACATAGCACACCTCGTGTGAGCGTATAGCCTGTCAAGGTAGCCAACAGTTCCCGCTCGCCGGTATAGATGGGAATGTCGCCACAGCGTGCCAAAATAGGTTGAGCATCGCCCTCGATATGCTTACGTTCGCATAGGAGGGCAATAGGCTCATAACCTGCCTCCAAGGCTACTCGAATCACTTTGGGACTTTCGGCTATAAAAATGCCCTCTCCTTCCTCTTTTTGCTGGCGTAGTTGAGCCTCCGTGAGGCGACTGAACAACTCCACCCCTGGATGTGCTAACGAGTGAATCTCGATGATCGGCATCACTCGGTCAGTTTGAAGCGTAACCGCAAACGTCCGTCGGCATAGTCGTAGGTCAACAACTTGAAGTGACCAATCTCTGCAGTGTTATTCACATGCGCCCCAATGCAGGCACAAGCGTCATAATCACCGACTCGCACGATGCGCAACGTATCGCTGGCCTCTTCAGGGAGTTTGCTGAGATCCACAATGGCCGCTGCCTCCTCCCGACGCATAAATTCAATAGTGATGGGCAGGTGTTGGTCGATTACCTCATTAACTTTCCGCTCGATCTCTGCCATTTGTTCAGGCATAGGAGCCTCGCTTAATTCATAATCGCACTTCGATTTCTTACGCTCAATGTGCGCATTGCGTGAACGGGGGCAGCCGAAAAGGCGTACCATTGTTTGATTCAAGATATGCTCTGCGGTGTGCATAGGCGGATATTCCGCCTTGTTATGTGCATTTAATTGTACTTCTGATTCCATGTCAAAACAGCGTTTGAACTCTTGTTCGAAATTAGGGGTAAAACATTGTTTGCCAAGATTGGCCTTAATCTCTTCGATGGTCCAGAAACGGGCATCGTCCAACTCTGCGGGATCGGGCGAGAAGGGACCCTCATAGCATGTACGGTAGGTGTTTACCAGCTCCTTCTCTATAGCCGACTCAAACACGTAGCGTTGCACGAACTGTGGGGTGAAATCGGTCACACCCAGCTCCTCGCGTACTTCCCTGCGGAGGGCCTCCTCGATGGTCTCTCCGTAATCGACATGCCCTCCGACAGCGGTGTCCCATTTGCCGGGTTGAATGTCTTTACTCATGGAGCGTTTTTGCAGGAAGAGATCGCCCTTCTGATTGAAAATGTGGAGGTGGACCACCGGGTGCAGCAGTTTGCTGCCACTATGGCATTCTTGGCGGGTGGCTTTGCCGATGACCTCACCCGCCTCGTTGACCAAAGGAAATACTTCCATTGAGAATTTTGAATTATGAATTTTGAATTAAATCGTGTACATACGCTGTTTGGCGGCCTCGAAAGCGTGGACAATCTCTTCCATCACTTCCGTTACGCTTTGCTCTTCATGGAAGAGGGAGGCGATTTGCCCGATCTCCAACTCTCCGTTTTGCAGGTCACCTTCGAAAATACCCTTTTTCGCACGGCCCTTGCCTAACAGCTCACGCAGCTCCTCCGCGGAGGCACCACGTGCCTCGGCCTCTTCAACCGCTGTCGTGAAATCGCCCTTCACCAAACGGGTAGGGGAGAGCTTTTTCAACAGCAGTTTGGTGTCGCCCTCTTTGAGGTTAAGACAAAGCTGTTTGAAATTGTCGTGGGCGGAGCTCTCTTGGGTTAATGCGAAGCGAGTACCGATCTGTGCGCCCTCCGCACCTAAAGCCATGACTGCTAAAAGTCCTTCGCCCGTAGCGATACCACCTGCAGCCAACAAAGGAAGCGAGGTGGCTTTCCGAACTGCCGGAATCAGGCAGAGCGTGGTCGTCTCCTCACGGCCGTTATGCCCGCCGGCCTCAAATCCCTCCGCTACGATGGCGTCCACACCTGCCTCCTCGCATTTGGCCGCGAATTTGGCACTGCTTACCACATGAGCCACCTTGATGCCTGCGGCTTGCAGACGGGCGGTCCAGGTCTTGGGATTACCCGCTGAGGTAAAGACGATCTTGACACCTTCCTCCATGATAATCTGCATGATCGTCTCAATCTCTGGATACATCAACGGCACGTTCACGCCAAAGGGTTTCTGCGTAGCTGCCTGACATTTACGGATATGCTCACGTAAAACCTCGGGGTGCATAGATCCAGCTCCAAGCAAACCTAATCCACCAGCGTTACTGACCGCTGCAGCTAATCTCCAACCGCTACACCATACCATACCTCCTTGAATAATAGGATATTGTATATTGAAAAGCTCACATACTCTGTTCATGATTTCAACTCTTTATGATAAATTGGTGCGCTAAGATAGCGATAATTTTTATTTTAACGCGTGCGAATAACAATTTGAAAGGAAAGATTCCCTAAAACTTTCTTATCTTCGCGCCGTGAATTTTAAATACATTTATATTTAGGTTATGAACAAAATGCTAATGGCTGCCGGTTTAGCAGTTATTTTGGGAGCTTGTTCCTCTCAACAGCAAAGTGATGTAGCCAAGACTACACCCAATCCGTTTTTCACGGAGTACACCACACCTTTTGGCGTTCCACCTTTTGATCAGATCGAGGTAGCGCACTATAAACCTGCGTTATTGAAGGGCATGGAAGAGCATGTCAAGGAGGTTGAGGCGATTGTTTCTAATCCCGAAGAGCCAACTTTCGAGAACACGATTGTGGCGCTCGATCAATGTGGCCAATTGTTGGAGAAAGTAATGTATGCGTTCGGCGGTCAGTCGAGTGTGAACACCAACGATGAGATTCAGGCGTTGGAGCAGGAGTTTTATCCCATGTTGTCCAAGCACTCGGATGACATTCGCATGAATCCGAAGTTGTTTGCCCGTGTGAAGGCGGTCTATGAGAAGAAAGAGCAATTAGGTCTTGACAAGGAGCAGATGAAGTTGCTGGAGGAGACCTACAAAGGGTTTGCCAGAGGTGGTGCGAACCTGTCAGAGGCAGATCAAGCGAAGTTGCGTGAGCTGAATACGAAGATCTCTACGCTGCAGCTGACCTTCAGCCAGAACGTGCTGAAAGAGACCAACGCTTATCAGTTGGTGATTGATAATGAGGCAGATCTTTCCGGCTTGTCGGATGACGTGAAGGTGAAGGCCGCTGAGACAGCCAAGGAGAAAGGTTTAGAGGGCAAGTGGGTCTTCACCTTGCACAACCCGAGCGTGATGCCTTTCTTGCAATATGCCGACAACCGTGAGTTGCGTCGTCAGATCTTCGAGGCTTATACACATCGAGGCAATAACAACAATGCCAACGACAACAAAGAGATCGTGAAGCAGTTGGTGGCCGCTCGTTTGGAGAAGGCCAAACTGATGGGCTATAAAGACTATGCCGCTTTCGTGCTGGAGGAGAACATGGCGAAAGATGAGAAGAACGTCTATGACCTGTTGGATCAGGTGTGGACTCCGGCCTTAGCGAAGGCGAAAGAGGAGTTGGCCGACATCAATGCTGAGATCAAGAAGGAAGGTGGCGACTTCGAGGCAGCTGGTTGGGACTGGCGCTACTATTTCGAGAAAGCGAAGAAGGCGAAGTATAACGTCGATGAGAATGAGATGCGTCCCTATTTCGAGTTGGGCCATGTGCGTGAGGGCATCTTCTACACGGCCAATAAGCTGTATGGCATCACCTTCACGGAGATCAAGGATATTCCGAAGCCTGATCCCGATGCGTTCGCATTTGAGTGCAAGGATAAGGATGGCACGACGTTGGGTGTGCTCTATATGGACTTCTTCACCCGTCCGGGCAAGGGTGGTGGCGCTTGGTGTGGTGGCTATCGCTCACAGACCTATAAGGATGGCAAACGTGTGCCGCCGATCGTGACGACTGTCTTCAACTTCAGCAAGCCGGCTGAGGGACAACCGGCGCTCTTGACAGCTGATGAGACAGAAACCGTCTTCCATGAGTTTGGCCATGCGTTGCACAGCCTCTTTGGGGATGTACATTATTATGGGGTAGCCGATGTGCCTCGGGATTTCGTAGAGTTGCCTTCACAGGTGGATGAGCACTGGGCGTTCGAGCCGGAGGTGCTGAAGGTGTATGCGAAGCATTACCAGACAGGCGAGGTGATCCCGCAGGCGTTGGTAGATAAGATGATCAAGGCAGGTAAGTATGGCCAAGGTTTCGCTACGACAGAGTATGTAGCCGCTTCCTTGTTGGATATGGACTATCACGTATTGAAAGAGATTCCGCAAGATTTCGACATCGAGAAGTTCGAGGCTAAGATGATGGGCGACCGTGGTTTGATCAGCCAGATTCCGCCGCGCTACCGCACGACCTACTTCGGTCATACGATGGAGGGTGGCTATACCGCAGGTTATTATAGTTATATGTGGGCAGAGGTGCTGGATGCTGATGCGTTTGAGGCCTACAAAGAGACGGGCGACATCTTCAACCAGGAGGTGGCTCAGAAGTTCCGTCAGTATGTCTTGACACCGGGCGGTATCGATGATGCGATGGATATGTATGTCAACTTCCGTGGCAAGAAGCCGAGCATTGACCCGCTGTTGAAAAACAGAGGCTTGAAATGATACTTGAGTGTAAATCAATAATTAAAAAAGAAAGAATGAAAAAGTTAATCATGGCAGCGGGCTTGGCAGTGATGCTGACCGCTTGCGGCTCTCAGGAGAAGAAAGCCGCAGAGGGAGAGAATCCCTTCTTCACGGAGTATAACACTCCGTATGGTGTGCCTCCCTTCGATCAGATCAAGTTCGAGCACTACAAACCGGCCATCTTGGCTGGTATCGAGGAGGGTCGCAAGGAGATCGATGCGATTGTCAATAACCCCGAGGAGCCGAACTTCGAGAACACCATCGCTGCGTTGGACAAGCAGGGCGCTTTGCTGCGCAAGGTGCAGATCGTGTTTGGTGGACAGAACGGTGTGAACTCTAACGACGAGATGCAGGCTTTGAGCCGCGAGATGTCTCCGCTGTTGTCTAAGTATAGCGATGATATCAACCTGAACCCGCAGCTCTTCGCTCGTGTGAAGGCCGTTTATGAGAAGCGCGAGTCTTTGGGTCTCGACAAGGAGCAGATGAAGCTCTTGGAGGAGACTTACAAGGATTTTGTACGGGGTGGTGCGAACCTCTCTGAGGAGGATCAGGCGAAGTTGCGTGAGCTGAACAGCAAGATCTCTATGCTTCAGTTGACGTTTGGTCAGAACATGTTGAAAGAAACAAACGCCTATAAATTGGTGATCGACAACGAGAAGGATTTGTCAGGTCTGCCCGACAACCTGATCGCTACGGCGGCTGAGACGGCGAAGAAGTTAGGCATGGAGGGCAAGTGGGTCTTCACGTTGCAGAACCCGAGCGTAATGCCTTTCTTGCAGTATGCGGACAACCGTGAGTTGCGTAAGCAGATCTTCGAGGCCTATATCAACCGCGGTAACCACGACAACGAGAACGACAACAAGGCCGTTGTTCGTGACTTGGTGGCCGCTCGTTTGGCGAAGGCTAACTTAATGGGTTATAAGGACTATGCCTCTTTCGTGTTAGAGGATCGCATGGCGAAGAACTCCGAGAATGTCTATAAGCTGTTGGATGAGGTTTGGAAGCCGGCTTTGGCCAAGGCAAAGGAGGAGTTGGCTGACATCAACGCTGAGATCAAGAAAGAGGGTGGCAATTTCGAGGCTGAAGGCTGGGATTGGCGCTACTACTTCGAGAAAGCCAAGAAGGCGAAGTTCAACTTGGATGAGAACGAGGTACGTCCCTACTTGAAGTTAGAGAATGTGCGTGACGGTGTCTTCTATGTAGCTAACAAGCTCTATGGCATCAACTTCAAGCAGTTGAACGACATGCCGTTGCCCTACGAGGAGGCACAGTGCTTCGAGGTGACTGACAAGGATGGCACGTTGCTGGGCGTGGTTTATTTCGACTTCTTCCCCCGTGCCAGCAAGCGTGGTGGTGCATGGTGTGGCACTTACCGTCCGCAGTCTTACAAGGATGGAAAGCGTGTGCCACCGGTAGTAACGATCGTAACCAACTTCACGCAGCCCTCTCCGGGTCAGCCCGCTTTGTTGAGCGCAGATGAGGCGAATACGTTGTTCCATGAGTTTGGTCATGGTTTGCACAACCTGTTCAAGGATGTACACTACTCTGGTGTTTCTGGCGTTCCCCGCGACTTCGTGGAGTTGCCTTCACAGATCAACGAGCACTGGGCGTTCGAGCCGGAGGTGCTGAAGGTCTATGCAAAACACTATCAGACAGGTGAGGTGATCCCTGCTGAGTTGATCGAAAAGTTGGATAAGAGCGGTAAGTATGGCCAGGGCTTCGCTACGGTAGAGTATTTGGCCGCTTCTTACTTGGATATGGACTTCCATGCCTTGAGTGGCGAGCCGAGCGATCAGAAGGTGATCAAGTTCGTGGATCAGAACAACCAAGTGCCGGCTAATCTCGACGTGATGGCCTTTGAGCAGGAGACGTTAGGTCGTCGTGGTTTGTTGAAGCAGATTCCTTCTCGTTACCGTACGACCTACTTCAACCACACGATGGGTGGTGGTTACACAGCTGGCTACTACAGCTACATCTGGTCTGAGGTATTGGATTGCGACGCTTACGAGGCTTATACGGAGACTGGCGACATCTTCAACCAGGAGGTAGCGCAGAAGTTCCGTCAGTATGTCTTGACACCGGGTGGCATCGACGATGCGATGGTGATGTACAAAAACTTCCGTGGCAAAGAGCCGGGTACAGATCCGTTGTTGAAGAACCGTGGTTTGAAATAAACCCTAACGCAACCTGTTGCGTTATTAAATAAGAGGGGCAAATGCCGTTTGAGCGGTGTTTGCCCTTTTTTTGCATTTTCGTTGCCCATGTTTTTTCAAAACGATGGGCAACCGCTGGAAAAATTACGGGCAACGTTTTTTGAAACGATGGGCAATGTTTTCCAAAATGATGGGCAATGTTTTTTGAAACGATGGGCAACGTTTCAAAGATCGGCTTGCGCCATTCGTTGATGGCTTTACTACACGGTGTAGAAAGGTCCACGCAAGCCGCAACGGCTTTACTACACGGTGTAGAAAGGTCCGCGCAAGTCCGCGACGGGTTTACTACACGGTGTAGAAAGGTGCGCGCAAGCCCGCGACAGGTTTACTACACGGTGTAGAAAGGTGCGCGCAAGCCTGCGACGGGTTTACTACACGGTGTAGAAAGGTGCGCGCAAGTCCGCGACGGGTTTACTACATGGTGTAGAAAGGAGCGCGCAAACCGTCGATTCCTAAAAAATCAGTGCATAAAGTTGATAATGTCAAATATGTCCCTTACCTTTGCGCTGTTCGCTCCCCGTAAAGGTACTCAAAGCGTTGAGAGAGGGGAGGGGATGCTTCTTATTTCGAAAGGTGTTATTGACATTATCTTCCATATTCAAATCTCGCAAATTTGGTCCGGAGTGAAGATGATAGCAATAACACCCTACTTCTTTGGTATGCAGTCCTGTTACGCCTGTAACGGGATGATTATATCCATTAGAGGTGAGGGTTGTTATGCTTTATCCACTCCAAAGGCAATGCGAGAGCCTGAATATGGGATAGAGCAATAAGCTTCCCGCACCTTTTTTATTATCGTTGAATGCCAACTGTCTGGGGAGCTGGGGGAGGCGAGGAAAAAATTTGTTTTTTATGTTTAATTACACAATTCAGTACAGATATGACCGAAAGGAAGATTCTATACCTTGTCCGTCAAGTATAGAACTTAAGGTGAGTGACCATCCCGAAGCATTAAACGCTAAAGTAAGGCCATTCCTTAAAGCCTATCT
>JALFJR010000074.1 GCA_022775005.1 Parabacteroides sp. | reverse complement strand
AAAGAGCAACAGAAGGGTTCTGCCTATGGATTGGAGTTTCAGATTTTAGACGATGCGAAGCATCCGGATGCGAAACTTTACACCACCTATCCTGGTAGCCGCACACTGGCCAGCCTTTATGACTTGAAGAAGAGCGAACAGGTTCATTTCAATGGAGTAGGCGAGTGGAACACTGCTGTGGTGAAGGTCTTTCCAAACAACCATGTGGAGCATTGGCTGAACGGCGTGAAAGTGTTAGAGTATGAGCGTGGTAACCAAGAGTTCCGTGCGTTGGTGAAAGGTAGTAAGTATGCCGATCCGGCTTACAGCGTTGGTGGTGCGTTTGGTGAGGCTCCGAAAGGACATTTGTTGTTGCAGGACCATGGCAACGAGGTCGCTTTCCGCAACATCAAGATCAAACGACTCTCTTGATAGGGTTTGTGTGTCTGTCATAGTTATAAATATTAACATTTGCTGTTTCTTAGGTAGGCTGAAAAGCGCTACTTTTGCGCACTAAAAGTACATGAATGAAGAAGATTGTATTATTAGGCATATTGATGGCAGTATTCTTGGCTTCCTGCGGGGAGTATAACAAGATACTGAAAAGTACCGATTATGAGTTGAAATATTCTTATGCGAAGAAATATTTCAATGAGAAGCAGTACGCAAAATCCGCTACCATCCTGGATGAGCTGGTGACGATATTCAAGGGAACGGCTTATGCAGAGGAGTCTTTGTATCTTTTGGCACAAAGTTATTACGGACAGAAAGACTATCAGACAGCCTCTCAATATTTTGAGACCTATTACACAACCTATCCTAAGGGTGAGTTCACTGAGTTAGCGCGTTACTATTCCGGCTATGGCTTGTATCTTGATTCACCCGATCCTCGTCTGGATCAGTCGCAAACCTACAAGGCTATTGAGCAGATGCAGCTCTATTTAGAGTTCTATCCGCAAAGTGAGCGGGCGGCTGAGGCGCAGGAGATCTTATTTCAGCTGCAAGAGAAGCTGGCCTATAAGGAGCTGATGGCTACTCGCCTCTATTTCAACTTAGGAACCTATATGGGTAATAACTACCAATCCAGCGTGATCACGGCACAGAATGCGTTGAAAGACTATCCCTATTCCAAGTATCGGGAAGAATTCATGTTTTTGATCATTCGTGCGAAGTATGAGTTGGCGTTGGTCAGCGTGGAGGAGAAGTTGCAAGGTCGTTATCGAGATGTGGTGGATGAGTATTATACCTATGTGAATGAATATCCGGAAGGACAATTCTTGAAGCAGGTGACGAAGTACTTTGAATATGCCAACAAGAGAATTACAGATGTTTATTAAGCGAAATTAATCAGATAGTAGAAAAATGGATTACAGAAAAACAAATGCGCCTACCAACACGATCACACGAGATATGATCAAGTTGTGTGACCAGACGGGTAATGTGTATGAGACAGTTGCGATTATCGCCAAACGTGCCAATCAGATTTCCGTAGAGATGAAGCAGGATCTGGAGAAGAAATTGCAGGAGTTTGCTTCGGTCAATGACAATTTGGAGGAGGTTTTTGAGAATCGTGAGCAGATCGAGATCTCTCGTTATTATGAGAAATTGCCGAAGCCCACGCTGATCGCCGCGAAAGAATTTGAGGATGGCAAGGTCTATTATCGTAACCCTGCCAAGGAGAAGAACAACTTATAATGATTTATGAGGTGCGAGGTCTTATCGGCCTTGCACTTCGTAATTAACTGGTTATGTTACAAAGAATACAGACTGTCTATTTGTTGTTAATCGTGGTGCTCACGATTACGACTTTATTTCTCCCGTTAGCGGTTTTGCAGGCAGGGAATGACCTGTTCTCGTTTGACGCTTCGGGTGTCAGCACCTTGATGGGAGAACCGGAATTGATTTATCCAACATGGGGGCTCTTTGCCTTAACTGCGATCATTGCGATCGTGGCGTTGGTGACGATTTTCTTATTCAAACGTCGCATCTTGCAGATCCGTCTGTGTGTGTTCAATGCCTTGCTCATGCTGGGATTCTATGGTTTCTTTGCCTATTTGGCCTATAATTTCACAAGCTCTTTTGAGGGGATGAGTTTGAGCGTGAGATTTGGTCTGGCATTCCCGTTGGTCAACCTGATTCTCGATTACTTGGCTATACGCAATATTGGAGCCGATGAGGCATTGGTTCGTTCGTTGGATAGGTTGCGTTAATACCCTATTCTCGTCCAGCAGTGAAACCTTTTCTATATCAAGTAGCCGCTTTGTTCTATGCCCGTTATGGGGTGGACGTGAGCCGTTTGGCTTTTGTGTTTCCTAATCGACGGACGGGCCTTTTTTTTCAGAAATACCTTTCCGAGGTGGCGAAGCGGCCACTTTTCTCTCCCGCTATCTTAACCATCAATGATCTCTTTGCCCGTTTAGCAAAGAGACAGACGGCCGACCGAATCAGCCAGCTTTTCTTGCTATATAGCCATTACATCCGTTTGAGTGGTACGGATGAATCGTTTGACGACTTCTTGTATTGGGGTGAGCTCCTGTTAAATGATTTTGACGACATCGACAAGTATATGGTTGATGCCCGTCAGCTGTTTCGCAATCTGTCAGACTTGAAGGAGATCGAGCGAGAGTTTGATTACCTGTCGGAGGAACAGATTGCCGCTATTCGCACCTTTTGGAGCCATTTCAATAAGCAGGTGGATGCCCCGAATCACCGTCACTTCTTGGCGTTATGGCAGATCCTGTTCGACCTCTATACCGATTTCCGTGCGGCATTGGCTGCGGAAGGCAAAGCATACGAGGGGCAGCTGTTCCGTGAGGTTGCCGAGCAGGAGGAGGCTTTTGAGCTGCCCTACGAGCAGATTGTATTTGTGGGGCTCAATGCCCTTTCTGTGGCGGAGGAGCGTTTCCTCGATCGCTTGAAGCAGCAGGGAATAGCCGATTTCTATTGGGATACCTGTTCGGAAAAAGTGTGCGATCCGGATAACCGGGCCTCCTATTTTATGACGCGGAATGTAGTGCGTTATCCCTCTCGTTTCTCCTTGCCTAATGAGTCTCATCAAGTGGCCACCATTGAGGTGATTGGTGTGCCTTCGGGAATCGGACAGGCTAAGCAGTTGCATAGTCTTTTGCAAGAGTGGTTCCCGTCGGAGCAGGTTTCGGCAGAGGAGGCTTTGCGCACGGCGGTCGTTTTGCCCGAGGAGTCACTTTTGATCCCCGTTTTGCATGCGATCCCTGCTGAGATTACACACATCAATGTAACGATGGGTTATCCTTTGGCCAATACACCGATTGCTTCATTGGTGGAGGCTGTTATGGCTTTGCAACAGCAGGTAAGATGGATCGATCGCCAGCCGAAGTTTTATTATGCGCAGGTTTTACCGCTATTGAATCATCGTTATCTTCTTGCTACTGATCCTGAGGGTATCTCCGCTTTGGTGAAGGAGATAACCGAGACAAACTTGATCTATTTAGATCCCGGTTTTTTAGCGAGGACTCATTTGTTGAGCCAGCTTTTTAAGCCGGTGGAGCAGGTGGCCGACTTCGCCGATTACCTCATCCGTTTCTTGGAAGCACTGAATGAGCAGCTGGCGGAGCATGCGGAGGATCCCGATGATCCCTCGGCTGAGCATGGGCTGTTGGCCAAAGAGATCGAGCAGGAGTTTATTTTCCATTATTTCGCCACGGTCAACCGAATGAGAGAGGTGATGCGCGAGCATGCGATCGAGATGCGGTTAGATACCTTTTTCCGCCTGTTGAAACGCATGGCCGATCGGGTCACGATTCCTTTCCAGGGTGAGCCCCTTTCCGGTTTGCAAATCATGGGCGTCTTGGAAACACGTGCGCTCGACTTTGATCGTCTGATCATTCTCTCTATGAATGAGGGTGTTTTCCCTCAACATAAACCGGCGAATACCTTCATCCCGTATCATTTGCGTCGTGGATTTGGTTTGCCTACCTATGAGCATCAAGATAGCATCTGGGCTTACCATTTTTATCGCCTGATTGAGCGAGCGAAGCAGGTTTGCTTAGTCTATGACAGCCGATCTACCGGTCAGCGGAGTGGTGAAGTCAGTCGTTTTGTGCATCAGCTCCGTTACCACTACAGGGTTCCCCTGCAAGATAAATTGGTGGTGTATCGTGTGGCGTCTCAACCGCATGCTCCGTTGCTCATTCCGAAAGACGAGGTTGTCATGCGTCTGTTGTCGGCCTACCATAGGGGAGGAGGAAAAGGACTTTCTGCCAGTGCGATCAATCGTTTTCTGCATTGTCCGCTCTGTTTCTATTGGACGGATTTAGAGGGAATCCGCAAAGAAGATGTTGTTACGGAAACCGTTGAGAGTGATACTTTTGGCAGTATTCTGCATAAAGTGATGGAGGAGCTTTACCAGCGCTTTGAGGGGGAATGGGTGACGGCGGATCTGTTAAAGAATTTACAGCAGAATGAGGCGTTATTGCGTGGCACGGTGGCTAAGGCTTTTGCTTCGGAGTTCTTTAAGACGGATACCATCAAGGAGTTGCGTGGACAAAACTTCCTGAATGGAGAGATTATCCGTAAGTATGTAGAGAAAATCCTGGAGCACGATAGAAAGCTGACACCTTTTACCTACTTGGAGTCGGAAAAACGTATGGAGGGCTGTTTGACGCTGACGGATGGGTCGCAGGTGAACCTCAAAGGCTTTATCGACCGGGTAGACCGGGTCAATGGAGCCGTTCGCATTATCGATTACAAGACGGGTAACTCCGCTCAGGCGTTCACGGATATAGAGAGCCTCTTTGAGCCGGAAGCAGAAAAACGTCCGAAGGAGGTGATGCAGGTGTTTTTCTATTGTTGGATGTATGGGCGATTTGGAGAGCAACCAAAAACGACCCCTTTGCAACCGGGTATTTACGCCGTTCGCAACCTGTTCAAAGAGGTGCTTGATGCCTCGATCAAATATACACCGGCCCAATCAGAGCCAGTGCGCATAGAGGATTTTCGTCAGTTCGCGGAGCCTTTTGAGGAGGCATTGCGTTGTTGCCTCGATCGGCTATTCGATCCGACAGTGCCTTTTACGCAAGCCTCGTCCCCGAAAGGATGCCTCTATTGCTTGTTCAAATCGCTTTGTGGGCGGTGAGCAAGGCGACCATCTGCTCTAAGCAGTGCTGATCCATCTCGTCGAACGTGCCTAATTGATCACTGTCAATATCCAGCACGGCTATGATCTTCCCCGCCTCTTTGACCGGCACTACGATCTCCGAGCGAGAGGCTGAGTTGCAAGCGATATGTCCGGGGAAGGCATCCACGTCCGGAACGATTACGGTTTCGGCTCGTTTCCAAGCTGTTCCGCATACTCCTTTTCCAAAAGCGATGCGTGTGCAAGCAATCGATCCTTGGAAGGGCCCTAACACCAATTGGTCTCCAATGACGCGATAGAATCCCACCCAAAACCATCCAAATGTCTGTGCTAAGGCAGCCGCCATATTGGCCATTCCTGCGATGCGGTCTGTTTCTCCTTCTAACAGGGAAGCCACTTGAGGCAGCAACGTTGCATATCGTTCCGCCTTGTTCCCTGCCGCTATTCTCAATTCTTCTGCCATAGATTCCTTGTTTTGTAGTTATCGTTACGCAAGCAAAGATAGCTAATTTTATTGCCCATGCTTTTCAAAAACAATGGGCAATGTATGAAAAAATGATGGGCAACGTTTCAAAAAATGATGGGCAATGTTTTCTGAAAGGATGGGCAATGTTTTTCGAAACGATGGGCAACGTTTTTCAGAAATAGCGGCTACCTCTCAAAAGGATAAGGTTGCGTTTGGCTTATTTCATATTTTTGGTTACTTTTGACTGACTTAAATTGCGTACGAAGATGAAACTATATCATAAAATGACGTTGAAGGCGTTTGTAGAGGCCTGGGAATCTGTGCAAGGAATGGACTCTTCGTTCCGACTGGAAACGGTAGAAATGATGCACCATGTTCCTGCGGCAGAGATTGATTATAGTTTGTGGTTACTGCGGAAAGCGATACAGGCATACGAGACTGCGCATGAAATCCCGGAGGAGCGGAGCAAACGAGAGATGCCATTTTTCCGGGAGGGCACTCGCATGTTGATCGGGCCGGAGCGGGGAACGTTTATCTCCTCGTTTCGGGAGGAGCCCTATCCGGATGAGAGCTTCGAACCTACTGTTATGCTGGAGTTGGACTACAAGGCCTTGGCCGAGCATTGCTTGTTTGAGAATCTCTCTTTGCTCTCCTGCAAATACGACAAGGATGCATTTCTCGCTTTCCTGCTTCCGCAATTGGAGCGAGAGTATGACAAGGTCTTTTTTGACGCCGAGCATACCGGTTTCAAGAGCGATTCCCACTTCTTTACCTTGTTGCGTTTGGTCTGTTTAGAGGGGTGCGAACCGCAGAAGGCGGCGGAGAAGGAGTGGCGTTTAGTCACTACCTGCCTGAATGAGGAGGCTCATTATCGTTATGAGGCGGGTGATCTGATTCCCTATATGGAGGTGGAGCTTCCGGTGAGTTGTGTGCGGCGTATCACCTTATTGGATCAATCCCGTCAGCCGTTACTTTTGGGCACGCTCAACGGTTTCTTGAAGAGCAAGGGGCTGCCGGTGGCGCAATTGTTAGGATTGGAGTAATTACTAAATTGATATAGATATGGTTGTTTTAGCAAATGACGAATTAGCTGTTCAAGTGGCTGAGCATGGAGCGGAATTGAGCAGTATCGTAGCGAAAGAGACGGGAAAGGAGTATATGTGGCAAGCTGATCCTGCTTTTTGGAAGCGTCACTCACCTGTGCTTTTCCCGATTGTGGGAAGTGTTTGGGATAAGACGTATCGTGCGGAGGGCGAGACTTTCACCCTCTCTCAGCATGGATTTGCACGGGATCGGGATTTTGCTTTGGTGCAAAAAGAGCCGCATGCCGTTCGTTTCCGGTTGGAAAGCGATGCGGAAACGCTAAAGGTCTATCCTTATCGCTTTGCGTTGGAGATTGGCTATCGCTTAGAGGGACGGCAAGTAGAGGTGTTGTGGAAGGTAACTAACTTGGGAACGACTACGATGCACTTCCAGATCGGTGCTCACCCGGCTTTTTATTATCCCAATTACGTGGAGAATCAGCCGGAGCGAGGCTACTTTGGCTTTGGCGAGCCGAAGTCAGTGGTCTATCGGGCTTTGGCTGAGAAGGGATGCGTAGGCGATGAGGTGCGCCCCGTGCCATTGGATGCGGATGGATTGTTGCCTCTTGATGTACATACGTTTGATATTGATACGTTTATCGTAGAGAATAGCCAGATCAGTCAGGTTGATTTGTTAGACAAGGAGAAGAAACCTTACCTCTCGTTGCATTTCAACGCTCCTGTAGTAGGCTTGTGGTCGCCGCCAACCAAGAATGCTCCTTTTGTTTGTATCGAGCCGTGGTATGGCCGTTGCGATCGGGTGAACTATACGGGTGAGTTCAAGGATCGGGATTGGGTGAATCATTTAGAGGCAGGTGAGAGCTTCGAGGCTTCCTATACCATCACGATTCATTAAAATAGCATACCAATCGACATGCTCATTACATTGGTGCGCTTGTTGAGTTGGATCTCAAAACTGGATTCGGGCGAGGCATTGAGCTGTTTGAAATTCGCTTCAGTTTGATTCAGCCCGAATTCATAGACAAAGTCAAAAAAGAGCCGACCGATGCTTACCCCCATTCCGGTGACGATATTGACGCCAAAGGGGGTATCGTCGTTGGCAAAGCGGATTTGGCGGTCGTCGAACGCCATTTTGTAATCTAATTTGTAGTTGTACTTCACTTTCGGTCCGACCATGAGGCTCAATCCGTAGGGGCCTTGTTTGACTAAATGATAGCCTAATAAGACGGGCAATTCTAACGATTGCGTACGCATTTGCAGGTCGCCCTTCAGAGGGGGATCGGCCTCGCCCTCAATTTCCGGGAAGTTGATGACGAAATCGAGATGGCTGCGCCCATAATGCCAAGAGGGACTGGGCTGGATATAGAAGCGCTGGATGTTGAAGCGGAAGAAAAGGGAGGCCAAGTAGCCCACCTGATAGGTGGTGTGGAATTGATTTGCCTCGAAATCGAGCACACGCAAGGAGTTGACTACCGGAAGGGTCGCATTGAATCCGACTTTAGCTCCGAAATTGAACTTCTTCTCCTCCATGCGCAGGAAGCCTTGTGCGCTCAGCACTCCGCACAGGAGGCAAAACAATCCGATGAATATCCCTTTTCGCATCATCCAGTCATTTCTTCCGTTTCTGTACCGACCAGCCAAATTTGCCGACTAACTCGCCTAACTCGTAATACTTGCCATGCGCATAGGCCAAAGGATTGGCTTTGCGAAGGTCGAAAGCGCCGGTCGTAGGATCCATGTAGCGTTCATCGGCTTGGACATTGACCACTTCGGCGATGAACATATCGTGGCTACCCAAAGCCATGACCTCCTTCACCCGGCATTCGATGCAGAGAGGTGATTCCTCTACGGTAGGCGCATGTACCACGGTCGCTTTCCCTGGCGTGAGGTTCATTTCCTCAAACTTATGGTGATCTCTCCCGGAGTTGACACCACACCAATCGGTTGCGTAAGCCAGATCACGGGTTGTCAGGTTGATGACAAACTCCATGTTTTTCTTTAAGATGGGGTAGGAGAAACGCTCCGGGCGTACGGAGATATAACACATCGCCGGATTGGTACAGATCGTACCAACCCAAGCGACGGTAATAAGGTTGTATTCCGACGGCTCACACCCACAGCTGACCAAAACGGCCGGGAGCGGATAAATCATGGTTCCCGGTTTCCAATCTTGCTTCACTTGATAATGATGTCTTCTTTGTTGATCTTACGCTCGCAATAATGGCATTTGATGGTGCCCGTCTCTTTGTTGATCACGTGGAAACGAGTCGGCATCGGCTCATTGTTGGTGATGCACTTGGGGTTGTTGCACTTCACTAAGCCAACCAACTCATCGGGCAAGGTGACCGTTTTCTTCTCCACCACCTGATAATCCTTGATAATGTTGAGCATTACGTTCGGCGCGACTAAGGCAATGCGGTTGATCTCATCCTCCGCGAAGAATTTGTTGGCGATCTTGATCATGCCTTTGCTGCCCATCTTGCTGCTCGGGAAGTTGTTGCCAATCGTAATTTGGTTTTCCTCCTTGTCGAGGCCTAACAAAGCAGCTACCTTGAACAGCTTGTCGGAGGGGATATGATCAATAGCGGTACCGTTCTCTAAAGCGGCTACCTGCAATTCTTTATTCTTGACTTCTGACATGGCTAAATCAATTTTGAATTTTGCGTTTTGAATTTTGAATGTCGAACCTTGAATCTCATTCCGTCACCTCTAATCCCAGCACCTCGCTGATGATGGCCTGACGGGCGAAGAGTCCGTTACGTGCCTGCTGGATGTAGTAGGCTTTGGGATTATCGTCCACGTCGTAAGCGATCTCGTTCACGCGGGGCAGCGGATGAAGGATGCGCAGGTTCTCGCGGCTATTTTTCAGCATGTCGTTGCGCAGGATATAGACATTCTTCACGCGCTCATACTCTTCCATATCGGTGAAACGCTCGCGTTGCACACGCGTCATATAGAGAATATCTGTCTGGTTGATGATCTCTTCCGTGAAATCGGTATGCTCCTCGTATTTGAGGCCGTGCTGATCGCAGAAGTTCTTTTGTTCATCAGGCATACGCAATTCATTGGGGGCGACGAAATGGAAGGTCGGGTTGAAGTGCGACATGCCGACAATCAATGAGTGTACCGTACGGCCATACTTCAAGTCGCCTACCATCGTGATGGTTAGGTTCTCTAATTTCCCTTGCGTTTTGCGGATGGAATAGAGGTCTAACATCGTTTGCGAGGGATGCTGGTTGGCTCCATCGCCTGCGTTGATGATGGGGATGTTCGTCACCTCCGAAGCATAACGAGCGGCCCCCTCCAAGTGGTGGCGCATGATGATCAGATCCACATAGTTGCTTACCATCAAGATCGTATCTTTCAAGGTCTCCCCTTTTGAGGAGCTGGTCGTAGAAGCATCGGAGAAACCGATCACTCGGCCTCCCAAGCGGTTGACCGCAGTCTCAAAGCTCAATCGGGTACGCGTAGAAGGCTCAAAAAACAGCGTAGCGGCTACTTTGCCTTCGAGCAATTTTCGGTTGGGGTTTTTCTCAAACTTCCCGGCATTATCCAAGATCCGAAGAATGTCCTCTTTGGAACATTGATCGATTGAAACTAAACTTTTGCTCTTCATAGATTGTATAATGTTTCTTATATGCGCGAAAGTATAAAAAAAGCGGAGACCGAAAAGCCTCCGCTTTGTAATTTATTTTAAGAAATCAGCTAATTGCTTGGGAACGTAAAATGTATTGTTTTTATCTACATAGACGACCACTGACTGCAGACGAATCTCCTCTTGGCCCTTCTTCCCGGCTTTCACGATGTTGGAGAAGGGAGCGATGGTCAGCTGCTTCTTTTTGTTCTTTTTATTCTTGACCACCAAGGAGGGAGAGCCTTTTTCCTCTGCTGATGGAATGATTTGACAATCATAACCGTCGAATACCTGTGTGTGCGGCACGAAGTTGGCAGCGGTCAGCTCCTCCAAGTTGTCGTGTGTCAAACCGAAGAGGTTGCAGAGATACTCGTTCAACTCGATGTTGGTGTTCATGCCGATGGGCAGGGTTCCTTGTGGGTGATAAGCCGCCAGGAAGACCTCCTCGCCCGTGTGTCCTCCGGTCGTGAACCCGAAGCAGGTACGTGAGGTGATGATCTGTGCCATAAGACCAGTCAAGTTGCCGCTATACATGGAGGAGTTGTCGCTCTGCTTGCGTTGCTCCTTAGGGATTGGGCTGTTCTTATAATCTTTGCAGTTGTTCAAGGCGGTCAGCTCCTCTTCGGTCAGCTCAAAGCCGGCATAGGTGCGGAATACGTTCTGTACTTCGCTGTTGGGCACGCTGTTGAGCTTCTTGGCAAAGCCTTCCGCTGTCAGCTTATACAGAGAGAACTGGTGGAAGAGCTGGTCTTTGGTCAGCTTGTCATAGCCCGTGCAGGATCTGCGGCCAAGGCTGATACCGCTATTGCCGTGGTCCGGAAGAACCACGACGGCCGTCTCTCCATTTTGGCGGGCAAACTCCAAGGCGGCACCACATGCACGGTCGAAAGCCAGGAAGTCGGTAGCCATGCCTACGGGATCATTGCCGTGAGCGGCCCAATCCACCTTGCTACCCTCTACCATCAAAAAGAAACCATCCGGATCTTTGGAGAGTTTCTCGATGGCTTTGCGGGTCATCTCCTCGATAGAGGGTTGCTGTGCTGGGTCACGATCGAGGTCGTAAGCCATTTCTTTGTCTCCATAGAGGGCCCACATCTTGTCGCCTTTGTCTGCGCGCATCCCGTTGAGGTCATTGCGATAGACATTGTAGCCATTGGCTTTCAAGTAGGCTTCGTCTGCCTCGCTCAACAGGCTTACACCGCCACCAATCACGACATCAAGGTCGTTGTGGGCCATCTGTGGAGCGATCCATTCATATTTGCCACGGTTATAGCTGTGTGCGGAGCAATCCGCCGGCGTTGCGTGCGTGAACTCGCAGGTGAATACCAATCCGGCAGCTTTACCTTTCAATTGCTTGCCGGCCTCCAAGACGGTGGTCAGCGGCTGGAAAGCACGAGCAGGATCGGTCGGGTAAATATCGTTATCGCCATCGTGCTCCGGGTAGGTCGATACATAACCGGTACGGCTCGGTTGCCCCGTCATGTAGCAAGAGGTGGTCGGAGCGGAGTCGCCAATGGGTGCATTGGAAGAGTGCGTACGTACGGTACCACAGAGATACGGGTCGATGTTCAATTTGGGTTTAGAGGGATCTTGATACCATTGCAACCAACGAGCAATGGATACCGTCGCTAAAGAAGTGCCATCAGGAATCATCACAATCACATTCTTTACCGGTTTCACGTTCTCCTTTTCAATGGCCTGCATGGGCATCACCGCTGCTGCCAAGAGAAGAAGAGATACAACTTGCTTTTTCATGTCTATAAGATGTATATTTTAGTTAATAAATGGATTATCGATCGAGGCGAATGATCTCCTCGGGTGCGCAGGTCAGCTGCTCGCCGCCCGTTGCGGTCACTAAGAAACTGTTCTCAATACCAACGGCTCCGATGCCTGGCAACACGAACTTAGGCTCTAAAGCGAACACCATGCCTTCTTGCAGCGTGTCTTTCGAGCGAGGGGTTAGCACCGGTAGCTCATTGATCTGAAGGCCAATACCATGGCCGACAAACTTAGCCTGTTGGCGTGTACCCATGAAGTTGGCGACCAATCCCGCTTTCTCCACACGCTCGGCAGCGATACGGTATAACTCGGCACAAGGGGTTCCCGGACGAATCTCCTCTTTCACGGCTGCTTGTATCTCCAACGCCACCTGATGTGCCCGATAAGCCTCTTCCGGCAGACGGCCCACGGAGAAAACACGTGTCATATCGGTGATGTAGGGAGTGTAGTTGCCCGCCATATCGATCATTACCGCCATGCCCTCTTTGAGCCATGTGCCATTGGCTCCTAATGGACAGGCTTCGTTGATACCGCCACCTCCCAAGGCAAAATCGAAAGGTGAGGGTGTCTCCGCGTTATCGCCGGTCAAGATGCTGCCCATGAAGATGTCCATATTAGGGCCATAGGCTCGAAACAGACCCATGGAACCGTTGCGACGCATGCGCAACTCAATCTCGAATTGCAGCTCCAAGTCGGTCATGCCGGGGCGATAGCAGGCGGGAATCTCTTGGTAGGTCAGTTCATGTTGGCGTGCGGAGATGCGGAATTGCTCGATTTCCATCGGCGTCTTGATGCGACGCATCATGCGCATGAAGAGCGAGCCGTTGCCTACCTCCTTCGGTTCCCAGGCTTTCAGCAGGCGCTGCGCTTCGTTATAGCTCAGTTCGTCCAGCTCTAACAGCAATCGTTCGGGACGTACCAATCCGGCATCCGTCAAAAGAGCCGGGATCTCCTCCAGCTTACGGATATATACCACGTGATTACCGCTCAACCCATTAGGCCGTCTGACGAAAAACCAAGGGTCTCCCTCGACAGGGAGGTAGAAATAGCCTCCATAAATACGGCCTGTCGTATAGAGTAGATTCACGTCGATGCTCAATAGACAGGCATCCATGCCCATCTCCTTGAGCCCTGTTCTCATCCGATCCCATTTCAAGGTCAGATCTTTTTTCAGTGCTTCCGCTATCATGCTTTTATAGTGACTGTCTTTTCTTAAAAATCATCGCAAAGGTAGAAATAATTTAATTGGATGTATCCTACCTTGCGAACGAAAAATTTTACAAGCTCTTGTTGATCTCCTCGATGTAGTCGAGTATCTCTTCCCGTCCCTCTTTATTCTCCGAAGAGGAACAGAGCATGGGAGGTAACTCTTCCCAAGTGCCCGACATGGCCTCTTGATAGGCTTTGATGTTTTCTTTGAGGCGACCTCTGCCGATCTTGTCTGTCTTCGTGAAAATGATCGTGAAGGGCACGCCGTTCTCGCCCAGCCACTCCATGAATTCTAAGTCGATCTTTTGAGCCGGGTGGCGGCAATCGATCAAGACAAAGAGGCAAACCAATTGCTCACGTTCCAAAATATAGCTCTCGATGATCTGACGCAACTGCTCCCGTTGCGCCATGCCACGTTGCGCGAAGCCATAGCCAGGCAAATCGACCAAATACCACTCCTCGTTGATCAGGAAATGGTTAATAAGCAGGGTCTTGCCCGGTGTAGATGAGGTCATGGCCAAACCTTTGTGGTTGGTCAGCATATTGATGAGGGAAGACTTTCCCACGTTGCTTCGTCCGATGAAAGCGTATTCAGGCAGGTTGCCCTCCGGACATTTCCGTACGTCAGTATTACTAATGACGAATTTTGCGCTTTTAATTTGCATGTTTCGAATGAATTTGGGGTTGATAAATAGAGGTGAGCCACAACCCAGCGAAGGTAAGCCCACCGTTGATCATAAGCATCTCATAGCCGAATGTATAACCTGCGTATTGCTTGGCGAGGTAGTTCAACGCAAAGCAGAGCAGGGGAGAGGCTATGCAGATATAGGGCACAAAGCGGTCCGCCGGACGACGCTTCGTGAACAGGCCGAACATGAAGAGTCCCAACAACGGGCCGTAGGTATAGGAGGCGATCAAATAGATCGCATCGATCACGCTCTTGTCATTGACTGCCTTGAAGGCCAAGATGATCAGCACGAAGAGGATGGAGATCAGCACGTGCACCTTCAAGCGGATGCGCTTGGCTTGACGGGCCTCCTGCTTCTCGATGCCTAAGATGTCGATGCAGAACGAAGTCGTCAAGGCAGTCAAGGCTGAGTCCGCGCTGCTAAAGGCGGCGGCGATGATACCGATCGTGAAGAACACCAAGATGGTGTTGCCCAACAGCCCGGAGGTGCAGAACATCGGCAGGATGTCGTCGCTCAGTTCCGGCAAGGGGATGTTTTGTTGTCCGGCCAACGTCAGCAACAAGACGCCCAACGACAGGAAGAGGAAGTTCACCGGGGTGAAGGCGAAGCCGTATGTGTACATGTTCTTCTGTGCGTCGCGCAAGGTCTTGCACGAAAGATTCTTCTGCATCATGTCTTGATCCAGACCGGTCATCACGATTGTGATGAAGATACCACTCACGAATTGCTTGAAAAAGTTTTGCGTGTTGTGCCAATCGCTGAACTCGAAGATCCGGAAATGCGGACTCTCAACCAAGGTTTGTGCCATGCCGGCGAAATCCAACCCCATCCGCTCCTTCACCTGCCAGATGATTACTACCAGCATCGCTACCAAGCAGATTGCCTGCAACGTGTCGGTCCAGATGATGGTCTTGATGCCACTGCGGAAGGTATAAAGCCAAACTAACAGGATGCTGATCACGGCTGTCAGGGCAAAGGGAATATGCCATGCGTTGAACACGTAGGTTTGCAGGATCAGCACCACTAAGTAAAGCCGGGCGGCCGCTCCCACGATCTTGGATAGAAGGAAGAAAGAGGCCCCGGTCTTGTACCCCCGTCGCCCGATGCGGTCATCGAGGTAGGTATAGATTGAGGTCAGGCGTAATTTATAATATAGAGGTAGTAGCACGTGCGCGATCACGATGTAGCCGAAAAAGAAGCCAAAGACCGTCTGCATGTAAGTCATGTCAATCGCTCTCACCATGCCCGGTACGGAGACAAAAGTCACGCCCGAGAGGGAGGTGCCCACCATGCCAATGGAGACAATATACCAAGGAGACTTTCGGTTGCCGAGGAAAAAAGCCTCGTTGCTGTTGTTGCGCCCGGTGAGCCATGCGATGAGTAGGAGCAAAGCGAAATAGGCGGCAATGATGGCCAAGATGAGATAACTGTTCATGAAAATGTTCTGCTTTTTGAGGGCACAAATATAATGCAAACTGAGTTAATAACCGCCACGGAATGTTATTTTCTTATTCATCAAGAAGTTGACGGCTCCATAGACAAACAGGCCCAAGAACTGTCCGAGGTATTCATTGAGGCCTAAACCCTCCACCATGAGCAGCAGGAAAAGAAACTGGGTGGCGTATGCGCAGCCAA
>JALFJR010000025.1 GCA_022775005.1 Parabacteroides sp. | reverse complement strand
TATTAATCATTCATTAAATTATTATCACTATGGATAACGCGATTTTTAGATTCCCGAAGCCGGCGAATGAGCCGGTGAAAGCCTATGCACCGGGTTCACCCGAGAAAGCTGCTTTGAAGCAAGCCTTGGAGCAGTTGAGTGGTGAGGAGTGGGAGATACCTTTGGTCATTGGCGGTAAAGAGATCCGCACCGGTAACACGGGTAAGGTGGTGATGCCGCACGATCATCACCATGTATTGGCTACCTACCACAAGGCTGGTGAGAAGGAGGTACAGATGGCGATCGACGCTGCGATGAAGGCACATAAGGAGTGGTCAGAGCTGCCTTGGGTAGAGCGTGCTTCCGTGATGTTGCGTGTAGCAGAGTTGTTGGCAACCAAATATCGCTATATCTTGAATGCGTCCGTGATGTTGGGTCAGAGCAAGAACCCCTTCCAGGCAGAGATCGACGCACCTTGCGAGTTGATCGACTTCTTGCGTTTCAGCACCTTCTATGCGAGCCAGGTCTATGCGGATCAACCCTATTCTGATCCAGGTATTTTGAATCGTATGGAGTATCGTGCGTTGGAAGGCTTCGTCTTCTCGTTGACTCCGTTCAACTTCACCTCTATCGCCTCTAACTTGAACATGGCTCCGGCCATGATGGGTAACGTGGCTGTATGGAAACCTTCTACGACCGCTTTGCACTCCAACTACTTCTTGATGAAGGTGTTCCAAGAGGCAGGTTTGCCTGATGGCGTCGTTAACTTCATTCCGGGTCAAGGTAGCGTGATTGGTAAAGTGATCACTGCCAGCAAGGATTTGGCAGGATTCCACTTCACGGGTTCAACCAATACGTTCAACACGTTGTGGCGTCAGATCGGTGAGAACCTTGGTCACTACAAATCTTATCCGAAGATTGTTGGTGAGACAGGTGGTAAGAACTTCATCTTCGCACACCCCTCTGCTCCGGCGTTGGATGTAGCGACAGCCATCGTGCGTGGTGCCTTCGAGTATCAAGGTCAGAAGTGCTCTGCCGGTTCTCGTGCCTATATCCCCGCTTCACTCTGGAAAGAGGTGAAAGACTATGTGGGTGACATGCTGAAAGAGATCAAGATGGGTGATGTACGCGACTTCTCTAACTTCATCAACGCCGTGATCGACGAGGCCTCTTTCGACAATATTATGAGCTACATTAACTACGCAAAGCAATCTCCCGATGCAGAGATTATCTTCGGTGGTAATGGTGATAAGTCGGTAGGTTACTTTGTTGAGCCGACCGTGATCCAGACAATCGATCCGATGTTCAAGAGCATGGTTGAGGAGATCTTTGGTCCGGTGATCACGATCTACGTCTATGAGGATGCGAAGTTTGAGGAGACGTTGGCGCTTTGCGACCGTACCTCTCCTTATGGCTTGACCGGTTCTATCTTCGCGCGTGATCGTTTCGCAATTGATAAGGCATTCAATACGCTGCGTTATGCTGCGGGTAACTTCTACATCAACGATAAACCGACCGGTGCGGTTATCGCACAGCAACCGTTCGGTGGCTCACGTGCTTCCGGTACAAATGATAAGGCTGGTGGTCCGTTGAACTTGATTCGTTGGACGAACCCGCGTTGTATCAAGGAGTGCTTAGTGCCTCCGACAAGCTATGGTTATCCATTCCTTGGAGAGAAATAATACAATCAATGATGAATTATGAATTTTGAATTATGCATGGGGAACCTGTTTAATTCAAAATTCATAATTCAAAACTCAAAATAAAAAGTATCGTATCATGTTAGACTTTAATAATACCGAGATTGCCTTTTCCGCAAAGTCGAATGGCGAATTACAAAACGCAAAGTTGCTTTTTAGCACGATTCAGTATCCTTGGCTCGTGAAATGTGCCAAGGTGGCCAGCAATATTGCCATTAAGATTCATTTCCCGCTGGCTTGGGCGGTTAAACCAACGCTGTACAAACAGTTCGTGGGTGGTGAGACCCTGCAAGATTGCACCAAGACCATCGAGCACTTGAAGCATTTCAACGTGAAATCAACGCTTGATTTCTCTGCGGAGAGCGAGCAGACGCCCGATGGCATCAAAGCTACTTTTGAGGAGACGATGCGTTCCATTGATTTCGCAAAAGGCAACCCTAACTTGGCTTATGCTGTGTTTAAGCCTTCAACGATCACTACAGATGATCTGTTGGCCAAGGCTTCAGAGAAGCGGGGTGAGTTGAGTATTGAGGAGGTAAAGCAATTCCGTGAGTTCAAGGAGCGTTTCATGGCTTTCTGCCAGCGTGCGTATGACAATGACGTACGTATCTTGGTGGATGCGGAGGATTACTGCTTCCAAGATGCTATCGACGAGCTGACGGATGAGGCTATGCGTAAGTTTAACAAAAAGCGTGCCATCGTTTTCGCCACGTTGCAGATGTACCGCCACGATCGTATGCCTTATCTGGAGCGGATCTACAAAGACGCTGTGGAGAAGGACTACATCGCCGGTGTGAAGTTTGTGCGTGGTGCTTACATGGAGGAGGAGCGTGCGCGTGCGGCAAAGATGGGCTATCCCGATCCGATCTGTAAGGACAAGCAGGCAACTGACGACAACTACAATGCGGCTGTGAAATATACGGTGGACCACTTGGATCACTTCGAGATGTTCATGGGAACGCATAACGAGGAGAGCAATCATCGCTTGGCTAAGCTGTTGGATGAGAAGGGTATCGCACATAACGATCCCCGTATCTTCTTTGCGCAGTTGTTAGGTATGAGTGACAATATCTCGTTTAACTTGGCGCATGAGGGTTACAACGTCACGAAGTATGTGCCATATGCTAAGGTGAACGATGTGTTGCCTTACTTGATTCGTCGTGCGGAGGAGAACACCTCTGTGGCAGGTCAGACCGGTCGTGAGCTCCGTATGTTGCGTGCGGAGATTGCTCGTCGTAAGAAATAATATCATTTACACATAACTAACCGATCTAAATGAGTGGGGCGTCGCATGCGTGTGGCGCCCTTTTTTTGATTACCACAGAAGGACAATCTTGCCTCCATCGACGACTTCAACCAATATTAGCCTGCCATTAGGTAACGCCACACCAAAATATAGTGTATATTCGCGAACGAACGAAATATAGGGATAAAGCGAAATGAGCAATTTACCTTTATTGAAGATCGTGAATTTGATGCGTGGCGCATCGACGGTCGATAGCTTTAGGGATGAATTGGCGGTGGGTGAATTCATCGGCCAAAGTATTCCTGGTATTCGTGAGGGAGAGGCTTTGCCCTTCTCTCCCATGCGGGTAGATGCGTTGCTGATGCTCTTAGTGGAGGAGGGATCAGCAGATATCCAGATTGATTATGCCCCCTTCAAGGTGGAGGCCAAATCGTTTGTGGCATTGATGCCTACCCATGTGATTCAGCTTATGCGGATGGATGCGCACTTCAAAGGGAAGTTGCTGATTGTCTCTCGTGGCTTTATAGACCACTTCAATCGGTCGGGAATGAAAAATCATTCGGCGGCCAATTATATGGAGGCACGCAAGAATCCGGTTACTCCACTCAGCCCCTCTGATGAGAATGTGATCCTCCAAGGATTGGAGCGGGTTCGCGAGAAGGTGAATGTGAAGGGGCATTATTACCAAAAGGAGGCGTTGCAGACTGCAGTGGTGGCTCTGTGCATTGATTTGGCCAATATTTTTGCCCATCATCGGGGCACGTTGAGCACTCCTTCGTTAAGTCGGAAAGAGGAGTTGTTCGAGCAGTTCCTGCAATTGCTTTATACGCATTGCCGGGAACATCATGGGGTGGCGTTCTATGCCTCGCAGTTATGTATTTCTCCCCAATACCTTTCGATGCTTTTGCGTGAGCAGACAGGTAAATCGGCCAATAAGTGGATTGACGACGCAGTGCTCATGGAGGCAAAGACGCTCCTGAAGACACCTCAGCTGAGTGTGCAGCAGGTGGCTGAGCAACTGCATTTCTCTGATCAATCCACTTTCGGTAAGTTCTTTAAGAAACACATCGGCCTGTCACCCTTAGAGTTCAGGCGTTCTTGATTTTTAGAACAGTTTACGCTTCCATTTCCTTCCTGAATTTATAGGCGTTAATCAGTTCGCAGACACCATAGAAGAGGCTGGCGATACCGAAAATGACGAAGGTATTGGCCACTGCGTCGAACGGATAGGCCAAGATCATCGCTCCTGTCAAGAGTAGCAAGGTCGGCATAAAGTAAAACCCGAATGGTACGTGGCTCCATTTCCGTGCCCGTATCAATGAGGCCAATTGCTGAATGCCGGCGATCACCAAGATACCGCCTAATACATACATTAATATATTGACGAAGAAAGTTGGGGTGGCTACTAACCAAGCGCCTAAAAGCAAACTGCCGGCAGCCTCGATGGGGAAGATGCGCTTGCCCTCTTCCGGTTGGGCGGGACGTACGAAATAGCGGATCAAAGCATAGAGAGCAGGTAGCATAAACAATACGCCAATGAGGATGACCAAATAGTTGACTGCGGCATCCGGCCACATCACCAATACAAAACCCAGCACGATAGCTAGGGCACTGCGTATAAGCGTTACATTTTCGAATTTCATATCTTTCCGAATTTAAAGGTTCATAATAATAAGGTGAATCTGACAGCGAAGGTAGCATATTTTATCGGAAGCAGTCGCAATTCGTCGAAGGAAAAGGGGGTACTGGTCGAAATATCCTTTACGGTGGCTGAAAACGGGGGTAGATTTGCGTATCGAAACAAAAGAAATAATAAATATCAAACAAGATAAAGCGTATGAAAGCAACGATGAAGATTTTCGGATGGATGGTCGGCATGATGGTGATGGCCACGGCAACAGTCTCAGCACAGAAGACGATTGTCAAAGGCGTGGTGATCGATTCCTTGACGCAGGAGGGCGAGCCTTTCGCCACGATCCGTATCTATAAGCAGGGCAACCGGGAGAAGCCGGTGGCGATGAACGTGACCGACATGGATGGTGTGTTCGCACAGGAGGTGAATGGCATGGGAGCCTTCGAGGTGCTTTTCAGCTCAGTGGGCAAGGCCAACAAATATGTCCCCTTCACGTTGAACGGGCAATCGGAGCTGAGCCTCGACACGATCTACGTCGCTGAGGATATGCAGCAGCTGAAGGGGGTTGAGGTGGTCGCTCAGCGTCCGTTGGTAAAGATGGAGGTAGATAAGATGACCTATAACACCGCCGAGGATGTGGATGCCAAGTCGAGCACGGTGCTGGAGATGCTCCGTAAGGTGCCGATGGTGACGGTGGATGGCAATGACAATATCACGGTGAACGGTAGCAGCAGCTTCAAAGTCTATGTCGATGGCAAGCCGAACGTGATGATGAGCAGCAACCCTTCTGCGATCTTCAAGAATATGCCTGCCAGTGCGGTGAAGAACATCGAGGTGATTACCAATCCGGGTGTGAAATATGACGCTGAGGGCGTGGGTGGTGTGCTGAACTTGGTGATGGACAAGGTGACTGGACAGGGAGCGACGGACATCAGTGGCTACAACGGAACGATCCGAGGGATGGCTACCTCTCGTGGTTTTGGTGGCGGTGCCTACTTTAGCTTGCAAAAGGGTAAGTTTGCGATGTCTCTGGATGCCAATGTGATGAAGAGTACGCCGATGAATTCCACGGTGGAGATGACGCGTGAGCAGTATAGTCCGGCAGGTACCGGTGTCTTGAAGAACGAGAGCGATGGAGATACCGATTTCTTCATCAAGATGGGCAACTTGAACCTGAGCTACGAAATCGACAGCTTGAATATGCTGACCGCCTCTTTCGGCTTGATGGGCTTCGACAACAAGAGCGAGATGAACTCCGCCAACACGATGAAGGGTGGTTTCTATGGGGGGGGCTTCAGCTACAAGAGCTTCTCGGATCAAGACAACGATAGCTATTCCATCAATGGAAGTGTGGACTATCAGCATACCTTTGCCAACAACAAGGAGCGGATGTTAACACTCTCTTACTTGATCTCCACCACGCCGAACTATACGGATGCGTATAGCCTGTTTGAGACCAATGGCCAAGAGAGCCTGTTCAATATGACCAATCGCTATACGGATGGCTATCGCAATACGTTGGAGAATACCTTCCAGGCCGATTTCTCCACCCCGTTGGCCGCAGGGCATAAGTTGAATGTGGGTGCGAAATACATCCTGCGCAACAACAAGTCAGATTCCAAATATTACTTGGATGACAACGGGCAATATGTCTATAACGAGGCAGGTAGCTTGAACTACAAGCACCAGAACGACATCTTGGCTGGCTATGCGGAGTATGACGGACGTTGGGGCAAGTGGGGTTTGAAAGGTGGCGTGCGCTATGAGCATACTTGGCAGAATGTGAAGTACATCGTGGGGCAAGGAGAGGATTTCAAGATGGATTATGGCAATTTGGTGCCCTCGGCCAATCTCTCTTATGCCTTGGCGGATAATCAGAATATCGGTCTGACCTACAATATGCGTATCAGCCGTCCGGGTATTACCTATCTGAATCCCTATGTGGATCAGACAGATCCGACCAGCATCACCTATGGTAATACCGATCTGGAATGCGAGGAGGCACACAACATCAGCTTGGTTTATAACCTCTTCACGCCGAAATGGATTGTCAACCTGACCTTGCGTGAGGGTATCTGCGACAATGCGATCGAGAGCTACAGTTTCTATCAGGACAATGTGCTGCATACCACTTATGGTAACATCGTGAAGAATCATCAAACCGGCCTCAATGCCTTTGTCAACTGGAACGCAGGCCCCAAAACCCGTATCTATATGAACGGTGGCTTGTCATACATTGACTTGAAGAGCAAGCCGCTTGATTTGACCAACAACGGCTGGCAGGGGAATATCATGGTAGGTGCGCAGCAAACATTGCCTTGGAATATCCGATTGAGTTTGAACATGATAGCCTCTACGAAGCAATACAACCTGCAAGGCTGGAGCACTGGTTTCAACGCCGTGATGGGTAGCATCTCTCGCTCCTTCCTCAACGAGAAGTTGAATGTCTCTATCAATGGCATGACTCCGCTGACAGGTGCGAAGCTGAAGATGGAGACAATGGCACAGGGCAAGGACTTCCTCAACAAGACGAAGATTCGCGTGCCGATCCAGATGGTGGGTCTCAGCATCAGCTATACCTTCGGTAAGCAGGGCATCAAGAGCAAGAAGACCGCAAAGACGATTCAGAACAGCGACCAGAAGAATCAGCAATCATCTAATCAGCAGATTGGTACGATGATGATCCAACAGCAATAAAAATGGATCACTAACTGTTTGAGCGAAAGGCGTAGTGCAGGCTACGCCTTTCGCTATATGTGTGCTTCCTAAGACAGTGTGTGCGCTCTTCCTAAGACCTGGGGTGCGTTCTTACTAAGGCCAAGGGTATGTCCTTACTAACGTAGGGAGTGTGCCATTACTAATGTTGAGGGTGCGTCATTACTAATGTCTGATCTGCCTTCTTACTAAGCCGAGAAGGAGGTGTTTCTTTTACGCGCGAACCTTATAATATCTCTATTTCTGAGTAGAGAGATAGGGAACATAAACTATCCACTTGAAATCAAGGATTAAACCACACCGCTATATTGCCTATTTGGAATGGAATAACTAACTTTGCGGCACTTTTTTAGAGAGAAAAGATTAATAGAACAAAATATGAGCAAGAAATTTACCGAATATGCTGCCTTCGATTTGTCGGCTGTCAATAAAGAGGTATTGGAGAGATGGAAGCAGGGAGACATCTTCCATAAGAGTTTGGAAACCAGAAAAGGACACCCCTCTTTTGTGTTCTATGAGGGACCGCCTTCGGCAAACGGTATGCCGGGTATTCACCATGTGATCGCACGCTCTATCAAGGATATCTTCTGCCGCTACAAGACCATGAAGGGTTTCTTGGTGAACCGCAAGGCCGGTTGGGACACGCACGGTCTGCCGGTGGAGTTAGGTGTAGAGAAGTCGTTGGGCATTACGAAGGAGGATATTGGTAAGAAGATATCTGTGGCTGAATACAATGCCGCTTGTCGCCGCGATGTCATGAAGTTCACGAAAGAGTGGGAGGACTTGACGCAGAAGATGGGCTACTGGGTGGATATGGATGATCCGTATATCACCTACGATAACCGCTACATCGAGACCTTGTGGTATCTCTTGAAAGAGCTCTATAAGAAGGGCTTGCTCTATAAAGGTTATACGATCCAGCCCTATTCGCCGGCGGCTGGTACGGGTTTGAGTACCCATGAGTTGAACCAGCCGGGTTGTTATCGCGACGTGAAGGATACGACCTGTACGGCTCAATTCCTGATTCTCGATCCGAAGCCGGAGATGACCGGCTTTGGTGATCCCTATTTCTTGGCTTGGACTACTACACCGTGGACTTTGCCTTCTAACGCAGCACTTTGCGTAGGCCCGAACATTACCTATGTGGCCGTTCAGACCTACAATCCTTATACCGGTATGCCGATGACGGCGGTCTTGGCGAAAGATTTGCTTTCCGCCTATTTCAACCCGAAGGCAGCCGATTTGGCTTTGTCTGACTACAAACCGGGTGATAAGTTGATCCCGTTCAGCGTGGTCGGCGAGTGGAAGGGTCCGGAGTTGGTCGGTATGCACTATGAGCAGCTTATTCCTTGGGTAGATCCGGGAGAGGGTGCGTTCCGTGTGATTCCGGGCGACTATGTGACGACTGAGGATGGTACGGGTATTGTTCACATTGCGGCTACGTTTGGTGCGGATGATAACCGGGTGTCTAAAGCGAATGGCGTTCCGGGCGTGATGTTGAAAGATAAGGATGGCAATATGCGTCCGATGGTTGATCTGACTGGTAAGTTCTTCAAATTGGAGGATTTGGATCCCGACTTCGTGAAGGAGCACATGAACGCTGCCGATTACGATCCTTGGCAAGGCAAGTTTGTGAAGAACGCCTATGATCCGGAGAAGACAGATAAGGATGAGACACTGGATGTGGAGCTTTGCATGATGTTAAAGCAGCAGAACCGGGTGTTCAAGATCGAGAAGCATGTGCATAACTATCCGCACTGCTGGCGTACCGACAAGCCGGTGCTTTACTATCCGTTGGATAGCTGGTTTATCCGCACGACGGCTTGCCGTGAGCGCATGATGGAGCTGAACACTACGATCAACTGGAAGCCGCAGAGCACCGGTACGGGTCGCTTCGGCAAATGGTTGGAGAACCTGCAAGACTGGAACTTGAGCCGTAGCCGTTACTGGGGTACGCCGCTGCCGATCTGGCGAACAGAGGATGGCAAGGAGGAGAAGTGTATCGGCTCTGTAGAGGAGTTGTATGCCGAGATCGAGAAGGCCGTAAAGGCTGGCTTGATGGAGGGTAATCCTTACAAGGAGAAGGGCTTCCAGCCGGGCGATTACACAAAGGCGAACTACGATAAGATCGATCTGCACCGTCCCTATGTGGATGAGGTGATCTTGGTTTCCGATTCCGGCAAGCCGATGAAGCGCGAGAGTGACTTGATCGACGTATGGTTCGATTCGGGTTCTATGCCTTATGCGCAGATTCACTATCCGTTTGAGAACAAGGAGGCATTCGACGCACGCAGCATCTATCCGGCTGACTTCATCGCTGAGGGTGTGGATCAGACCCGTGGCTGGTTCTTTACGCTCCATGCGATCGCTACGATGATTTTTGATAGTGTGGCTTACAAGGCAGTGGTATCCAATGGTTTGGTATTGGATAAGAACGGCAATAAGATGTCTAAGCGTTTGGGCAATGCTGTGGATCCCTTCTCGACGATCGAGAAATATGGTTCCGATCCGTTGCGTTGGTACATGATCACGAACGCCTCTCCGTGGGATAATATCAAGTTTGATGTGGATGGCATCGAGGAGGTTCGTCGTAAGTTCTTCGGTACCTTATATAATACCTATTCTTTCTTTGCGCTCTATGCCAATGTGGATGGCTTTGACTATTCACAGCCGGATGTGGAGTGGGAGCAACGTCCGGAGATCGACCGTTGGATCCTCTCCTTGCTGAATAGCTTGATCAAGGATGTGGATGGTTATTTGGAGAATTATGAGCCTACCCGTGCGGGTCGTGCGATCTCTGACTTCGTGAACGACAATTTGAGTAACTGGTATGTACGTTTGAACCGTCGTCGTTTCTGGGGTGGAGGCATGACTACTGATAAGCTTTCCGCTTACCAGACGCTGTACACCTGTTTGGAGACAGTGGCCAAGCTGATGGCACCGATCGCTCCTTTCTATGCCGATCAACTCTTCTTGGATTTGATTGCCGTGACCGGTCGTGAGCAGGTAGAGAGTGTTCATCTCGCTGACTTCCCGGTATGCGATGAGGCTAAGATCGACAAGTTGTTGGAGGAGCGTATGCACATCGCTCAGGAGGTCTCTTCCATGGTGTTGGCTTTGCGTAGAAAGGTGAATATCAAAGTTCGTCAGCCGCTGCACACCTTGATGATCCCGGTAGTGGATGCACATCAACAGGAGAGCATCGAGGCTGTCAAGGAATTGATCTTGAACGAGGTGAACGTGAAGGAGATGAACTTCGTGGATAACACGGCGGGTATCTTGGTGAAGAAGATCAAGCCCGACTTCAAGAAGTTAGGCCCGCGTTACGGCAAGATCATGAAGAAGCTGGCTGCCGCTATCCAGGCGATGAGCCAGGAGGAGATCAACGCCTTCGAGAAGGCCGGCAGCTGGACCTTGCAGGTTGAGGGCCAAGAGGCTGTGGTAGATCGTCAAGACGTAGAGATCATCAGCGAGGATATCCCGGGCTGGTTGGTAGCCAACGAGGGACGCCTGACTGTGGCATTGGATATTACCGTCACGGAGGAGTTGCGCAAAGAGGGATTGGCTCGCGAGTTGGTAAACCGTGTGCAGAACCTGCGTAAGAGCAGTGGCTTCGACATCACCGACAAGATCCGCATCGAGATTCTTTCTTGTCCGCAGATGAACGGGGCGATCGAGGCTTATAAAGAGTATATCTCGAATCAGGTCTTGGCCGTTTCGATTGAGATTTTTGAGGAGGCGATCAGCGATGCCACGGAGCTCGACTTTGAGGACTTTAATTTGTCGGTGAAGATTGAGAAAGTAAATGAATGATAGTAGAGATACGGAGAAAATCGTATCTTTGCGCTTCATTTATATAAAACGAACGTAAAAACAGATAAACAAGGTAAGCTATGGCAGAGAAAACAAGATATTCAGATGCTGAACTCGAGGAGTTTCGTGCCATCATCTTAGAGAAGCTGGAATTAGCTAAGCGTGATTATGACATGTTGAAATCCGGAATCACCAATTCGGATGGGAACGATACGGCGGATACTTCGCCTACGTTTAAAGTGCTGGAAGAGGGTGCCTCTACCCTGTCAAAGGAGGAGGCCGGTCGTTTGGCGCAGCGCCAGATGAAATTCATCCAAAACTTACAGGCGGCTTTGATCCGTATCGAGAACAAGACCTACGGCATTTGCCGAGAGACAGGTAAACTGATTCCGAAAGAGCGTTTGAGAGCGGTTCCCCATGCGACGCTGAGTATTGAGGCTAAACAGGGAGGCGCACGATAAATGAGTAAATCTAAAGGTTGGGGAGCAGTATGCATTGTTATGCTGCTCCTTATTCTTGACCAAGCCTTGAAGATTTGGATCAAGACTCACCTCCAGTTGCATGAGAGCATTGAGATCACGCCTTGGTTCTACCTTTATTTTACGGAGAACCCCGGCATGGCATTTGGCATCGAGGTGATTGGCAAGCTCTTCTTGACGCTCTTCCGCATCGTAGCTGTCGGCTTCATTGGCTATTTCATTTATAAATTGGTGAAGGAGCAGTACAAGTTCGGCTTCATCGCCTGCGTCTCGTTGGTTTTGGCGGGTGCGTTGGGCAATATCATCGATTCGGTGTTCTACGGGGTTGTGTTCGATCATAGTTTTGGCCAGGTGGCGACCTTTATGCCCGAAGGGGGAGGATATGGGGAATGGCTGCATGGTAAGGTGGTTGATATGTTTTATTTCCCATTGATTGATACAATCTTGCCGGATTGGGTGCCGGTGTGGGGCGGACAGCCGTTTGTTTTCTTTCGGCCTATCTTTAACTTGGCGGATTCTGCGATCTGTGTGGGCGTCTTTTTGCTTTTGATTTTTTATCGGCATACATTGGCGGTGAGTCTGTCGAAAGACGAGGAGAAACATTGATGCGGACGAAAGGGTGGATCGGTGGTGTGGTGTGTGGCATCCTGTTTGGATTGTCGGCTTGTAGCAAGGTGCCCGATGGCATCCTGTCAGAGAAGCAGATGCAGCAGGTCTTGAAGGATATGCTGGTGGCGGAGTCGATGATCAGCGTGGATTATGAGCATTACAAGACCGATACCTCGAAAGTGGCCCTTTATGAGTCGGTGTTTAGGAAGCATGGTATTGACCAAATGATGTATGATAGCTCACTGATTTGGTATGGCCGCAATTTGGATATATATATAAAGGTATATGATCGAGTGGTGGCTGACCTGAATCGAGAGATCAACGACATGGGAGATATTCAGGTTGATGCGGTTTCCGCCTCTAACAATGACTCCATTGATATATGGCCTCGTCGCCGCTTCCTGACCTTCAAGCCCCATGCTGCTTTCAATGGAGTGACGTTTGATATTCGCCCTGATCGGCCCTACTCGTCGGGTAGTAGCTTTGTGCTGGGTATGCGCATCTGGGGATTGGATCCAAAGATGAAACATAAACCGGAAATCCGTATGCAGGCGGACTTGGGCGATACAACAGTGGTCGTGAACCAAACGGTGACACGAGATGGCTATATGGAAACCCGCTTACGTACGGTAGCGACGAAGCGTATTAAGCGAGTGTATGGCTTCATTCGTTTGGACAATGCCGATGCCCGGTACGGAAAGATCTATTTGGATAGCCTGAACCTAATGAAATACAATTACAAATAGTATGGCAAGGAAGCGATTTGCCGCCCATTACGTTTGGTGTCGGGAGGCGTTGCGTCTCCATTATGTGGAGTTAGACGGAGCTGGACGTTGGGTAGGTTGCTATCCCTTGGAGGCAGAGTTGGCCGCTACCGCTTTCTATGATGGAGTCCTGATTCCCCTTCCACAATCGGTTCAGCCCCAAGATGCAGCTACATTGGTCGCTCATTGGCGTGAATGGACAGCGAGCTTGTGTCCGGGAGATCCTGTTGCGCTCTATCAATGGAAGGGCATATCACCCACGGCGGCGAAACTCGGCACAGACGATGGCTGTGGCAATAGCCACATTCAGCGACTCTGAGGTGGCTCGTCCTGCTGGATAGTTGGGGATGTAAAGCCGTTCGTTTACCCATTGGGCGCACGCAGGTCGTATGCCGTTTCCCTCATTTCCCATGATTAAGATACCATTCGGGCACAACGGTTTCGTGTAGAGATCCTCTCCATCGAGAAAGGTGCCATAAATAGGAACGCCTTTGGCTTGTTGATCCGCTAAATAGGCCGCCAAGTCGGTATAATGTACGCAGACGCGAGCGAGTGCTCCCATCGTAGCCTGTACGGTTTTGGGAGCAAACAGATCCGCAGTGTCTCGGCTACATACAATATGCTGAATGCCAAACCAATCTGCCAGACGGACAATCGTGCCTAAATTGCCTGGATCTTGCACGCCGTCCAACGCCAATACCAAGGATTGGTTAGGTGCTGCCTGATCTAAGCTCACCTGCGGACGTTTGAATACGCCCAATACCTGCTGCGGACTCTTTTGCAGGCTGGCTTTACGCATCTCCTCTTCCGTTACTTCGATTACCTCTTTTGCTTTTACCGGGCCTTGGGCCGCTAACCATTCCGGTTGGGCAATAAGCAGCTCACAGGAAAAGAGGGGCAGGATGTCCGCCACCAGTTTGTTGCCCTCTGCCACGAAGGCCTCCAGCTCGTTGCGGAACTTTTTCAGCTCTAAAGAGTGAATCAGTTTTATCTTGGCTTTGCTTAACATTGTCGTACTTTTTTAGGAACAAAAGTAGGGTAATTTCTCGAAATCGCCGTACATTTGCAGGATAATGTAACGAAATGAATCGTCTCTTACGCAATATCGGGCATTGGATTGTCTTTCTGTTTCTCTTGACAGCTTGTAGCACGACGAAATTCGTGCCTGAGGGTGCGTACCTTTTAGACGAGGTTAAAATTGTTTCTGACGGTGAGCAGCCAGCCACTGTAAAAGCCTCTGATTTGAAGCCTTATGTACGTCAACAACCGAACTTCAAAGTCTTTGGTTTGCTAAAATGGCAGCTCTATCTCTATGGCTGGTCGGGCAGAAACGAGCGACGCTGGATCAATAAGCAGTTGCGTAAGATGGGAGAGGCGCCTGTGTTGTTAGACACGATGCTGATCGAGCAATCGGCCGCCGAGTTGCAACGTTATTTAGTGAACAAAGGTTTTGTCCATGCGGAGGTTACCACCGAGATTGACACCTCACGAGCTAAGAAAGCCATTGTCTCTTATCGGGTAAGTGAGAATGAGCCTTATCGCATTCGTGACTATACGATGCAACTGTCTGATGCTCGTATAGACAGTGTCGCACATTTGGCCCCGCACCACCGATCCTGTTTCCTGTCAGCCTTTCGCTCCTCGCAAGATGAGTATAATAGCTTGGTGCATCCGGGCGATCTGTTCGACAGGGATCAGTTAGACAAGGAGCGGGAGCGCATCTCCACCTTGTTGCGCTGGAATGGTTACTATGCCTTCAATAAAGACTATTTGGGCTATATTGCCGATAGCTCTTTTCGGGAGAATGCCGTGTCGTTAGACATGGTTTTACGCCCCTATCGCTTGGTGCAGCCCAATGGAGAGGTTGTGGATCGCCCGCATCGGCAGTACTACATCCGAAACGTGAAGGTCATGACCGACTATAATACGATTGGAATAGGAGAGGAGGCTGGTTTCACCCCGACCGATACCCTTTGGAATCGAGACATTCAGATTCTTTATGGTGCGCATGGTCGCTCCTTACGTCCCGGTGTCTTGCGCCGCAGCACCTTCCTGCGTCCGGGGCAACTTTTCAATGAACGAGATGTGGAGCAAACCTATTCCGCTTTTGCTACCTTGCGGGCGTTGCGCAATGTCAATATTCGCTTCACGGAGGTGGAGGAGCGAGATACAATGAAGTTGGATTGCGAAATACAGACCTCACCCGCTAAGATCAACACTATCGGTGTGGATCTCGAAGGCACTAACTCTGCGGGCGATTTCGGCTTTGCCTCCAGCTTGACCTATCAGCACCGTAATCTTTTCCATGGCTCGGAGGTCTTCTCGGCCCGGTTGCGTGGGGCATACGAGGCACTCTCAGGGGCACAAACCGATGGATTTGGAAATTATTGGGAGATGGGTGCTGAAGGCTCCTTGCAACTGCCTCGATTCCTGTTACCCTACGTCAGCAAAGAGTTCCAACGTTATCATCGGGCTACGACGGAGGCTAAGATCAGTTATAACTTGCAAACGCGTCCGGAATACACCCGTGCTATTCTCTCCGGAGGGTTGAGCTATGGTTGGCAGGGTATGAATAACCAGATGGCCCGTCACACGTTCCGCTTGATCGACTTGAGTTATATCTTCTTGCCGAAGCGGAATGAGGAGTTTATCAGTACGTTGCCCGACTATATGGTGCTCTATAACTACACCAATCACTTCATCATGAGCATGGGTTATACCTATAGCTTTACCAATTACTCGCCTCAGAATCGGCAGCGCGACACCCATTCGTTGCGTGCCTCGGTGGAGTTAGCAGGCAATCTGTTGAGTGCCTTTTCGCATCTCTTTGGTGCCACCAAGAATGCGGATGGCTGTTACGAGTTGTTCGGCACGGAATACGCTCAGTATGTGAAACTTGATTTTGATTACAGTAAGGCGATTGTCTTGGATAGTCGCAACAAGCTGGCCTATCATATTGGCGTGGGTGTGGGTGTGCCCTATGGCAACTCCGACTATTTGCCTTTCGAGCGTGCCTATTTCTCAGGAGGGGCGAACAGCGTGCGCGGATGGTCGGTGCGCGAGTTGGGACCAGGTGGTATGTCGAAGGATAGTATCTTCTCTTATGCCCTTCAATGTGGAGATATCCGCTTGGATCTCAACGTGGAGTATCGTACGAAGTTGTTTTGGAAATTCGAGTTGGCCGCCTATGTGGATGCGGGTAATGTCTGGTCGATGAGGAAGTTTGAGAGTGAGCCGAACGGTAATTTTGATTTCTCCCGTTTCTATAAGGAGATCGCCGTCTCTTACGGGTTAGGTTTGCGTATGGACTTCGATTTCTTCCTGTTGCGCTTAGATACCGGTTTCAAAGCATACGATCCACAGCAAAGCGGCTCTCGCCGTTGGGCCATCAAGCGTCCGAACTTCAAGGATAATTTCGCCCTTCATTTTGCCGTGGGCTATCCTTTCTGAAAAATGTATGGCTTATAGCCACAAAAAGTATTGCTCATCGTTTCTAAAAACATTGCCCATAGTTTCCTAAAACGTTGCCCATCATTTTTTCGTCCGTTGCCCGTCATTTTTGAAAACCATGGGCAATGCTTTTCATGCTAAAAAAGTGCCTCTAAAATTTGTGAGTTAAGGAAAAATCCCTACCTTTGCGCCACCAAACAAAGGATGGTCAGGTAGCTCAGCTGGATAGAGCAACAGCCTTCTAAGCTGTGGGTCCTGGGTTCGAATCCCAGCCCGATCACGGAAATGGGGTTTCGGCGACGGAACCCCTTCTTTTTTTAATCAACGACTTACATTGTAATCTCTTGACTCTCATACATATCCAAACGCACGAATCGAGATGAAAATAACGTTTCAGTCCCTCTATCGTCTTGAGTAATATGTCCTTCTCATCCATTGCCTGTCTTCTTCTATAGGTGTAAAAAATCCTAAAAATTAGTGAATTGCTCCACAATATCAGTGCTTTTGTTCAATAAAAAGGCTATACATGGCACTCCTTACGCTGTGCCCTGAGTCGCAGGGGCCTCTATCCCGGGCTCTCTTGGATGCCCTTGACCATCATTACCAGGTCACGCCATTCCATGGGGTAGCTGCTTGACCTGACAAAGATGAACACGTCGCCGTTCCTCACCTCGCTCCTCATCCTCTCGTGGAACAGCCCGCATAGCGAGCTGATGCCCTTGCGCATATCCGTCCCGCTGCTTACAGTGAAACCTGTTTTCAGAATGAAAAGCCTACCTTTTCATTTTGAAAGGGTCACTCCATGTGCTTCAGCTGTGAGATAATTGCTTTTCCATTGATAGACAACCTGCTGCGAGGATAGGCACGAAGTTGGCACTATTTTTGTATATCCATTCATCGTAAGATGAAAAGATGGATATGCAAAATGATACAAGCTATTTTCTCGATTTGATACGTCGATCACATCGGGGGAGGTTCAAGATCTACATCGGCATGATAGCCGGGGTGGGCAAGACCTACCGGATGTTGCAGGATGCCCGTGAGATGCTTCGTCAAGGCACGGACATACAGATAGGCTATGTGGAGACGCATGGCCGTCCTGACACGGTGAAAGCGCTGAAAGGGCTGCCCGTCATCCCCCGCAAGAAGGTGTTCTACAAAGGTAAGGAGATGGAAGAGATGGATCTCGATGCTATTCTGCGAGTACACCCAGAGATCGTGATTGTAGATGAGCTGGCCCATTCGAATGTGGAAGGTTGCCGCAACGCTAAGCGGTGGCAGGATGTGATGGAACTGCTCAATGCCGGCATCCATGTGCTCTCGGCGGTTAATATCCAGCACATCGAGAGCTTGAACGACGAGGTGCGGCAGATGGTGGGCATTCAAGTGAAAGAACGCATCCCCGACTGTGTGCTGCAGGAGGCTGACGAGGTGGTGAATATCGATCTCACAGCGGAAGAACTCGTGGAACGGCACAGGAAATATCCTGCAACTGCGTGAGCTGGCACTGAAGGAGGTGGCTTTGCGGGTGGGGAAGAAGGTGGCGGATGAGGTGCGACCCCAAGAACGGAGGGTAAATGGAGTGGCACGGTTGGTGGTTTGCGTGAGCAGCAACAGTGAGACTCAGCAGCATATCATCCGTAAAGCTGCTCGTGTGGCTGATATGTATAATGCCGAATGGATAGCGCTCTATGTGCAGACTTCGGACGAGCAGACCGACCGTATTCCGTTAGATGCCCAGCGTCACTTGATGAGTCATCTGGAGTTAGTCATGCAGTTGGGCGGGCAAGTGCAGCAAGTGGTTTCCGACAACGTCGCGCAGGTCATTGCTGATGTCTGTCGTGAACAGCACGCTACCCTTCTCTGCATAGGGCAGCCCTCCATCGCCTTTCCTCGCTTGCTGATGCGAGCGGGGCGTTATCAGAAATTATTGGCTGAACTGAAAAGAATGGGCGTAGATTTGATTATCTTCGCATAAAATAGGAGTCAACTAAAATTAGTAGTAATGTTTAACTGAGTCAACTCTTTTTAGGGTTAAAGACAACATGTAGTCAACCTAAATCGGGAAACTACACTGGTCAACCTGTCGAATGAATAAAAGAAATAGGTGTCAACGTGAACTATAAATAATTTATTAACCGGTCAACCTCTTTTGTGATTAGGACTATTTGCGGTCAACTAATTTAGTTAAACCACAGTGACATTCAAAAGGCCGGATTATAATGCGAATGTCCCAATAGATGTCACTAAAGATGTCCCAAAAGATGATACAAAAGACAATAACCCACTAAAAAGCGATTGGAGTTTCGTTGCACTTGCCGAAAGATTGCCGAAAGGAAGTTCTTGACACTCTTAGGCTTATAGTCAATAACCCATCTATCAAGCACAAGGAAATTGCCGAAAGGCTTGCAGTTTCCGAAAGGACAGCAGGAACGTATGTTGCAGAATTGAAAAGATATTGCATAAAACGTGTCGGAGGAAATACTTTTGGGCATTGGGAAGCTAAATAATATGGTAAAGTTAGATGAAGTAAGCAATAAGTAAATATGATACAAGACCTCTTCCCACCCTCAACGAGGGTCAACAGGATAGTTCCCAAGCGGACATTCATAGACAAATTGGAGGCCATCATCAGCGGGCGTGAGGAACGCTATCAGGTGACCGCCATCGCCAAGATGCACCTCCTCTATGCCGTGCTGCGTGACACCTCCATGGCCAACGACAGCGTTGCCACCAACTTCGAGCAGCTCTTCAAAACCTATTCCCCCGATGCCGTAACCAAGATTTTGTAGCAGATGGAAGCAGAAGAAATGAAATCGCCCTTCGAGGCAATAAAGCAGACGGATGAGGCTGGCCATGAGTGGTGGAACTCCCGCCAACTGGCCAAGACCATGGGCTACACGAAGTATTGGAATTTCGAGCGGCTCATGGACAAGGTGGCTCATGCCCTTCAAGTGGAGCGAGGACTTGCCCGCAACGAGCATCTCCGTGAGATAAAAGAGATGGCACAGTTGGGCAACGGCACAGCACGACGTGTGACCAGCATGTTGCTTTCACGTGCAGCATGTATGGGCATCGCCTGCAATGCCGACCAGCGCAAGCCCCTGGTGAAGATGGCACGGGAGTATTTCCAAGGGGCATTGACGGGCAAGGAATTGGCTAAAGGGATGGAAGGCAACGTGCTTATCTACCGTTCCTCCACAGGCAAGGTGAGTGTCTCCGTACTGTTCAACCAGGAGACATTCTGGCTCTCACAACAACGGATGGCGGAGCTGTTTGGAGTAACCAATGCAGATATCAGCTATCATTTGATACAAATAGAAAACAACGGAGAACTCCATTTGTCCGACTGTATCAAAAAAATTTTGATTCCCTC
>JALFJR010000011.1 GCA_022775005.1 Parabacteroides sp. | reverse complement strand
ACGCCCGCCCTTGGAGCTGCCCAACAAGCACTGCTACAAGTACATCCCGATGCATACGACACCTTCACCCAAATGGCTTTAGGGACAGCTGTGACCTATCCGTTAGGCGTAGTAGGTGTAATCCTTGCCATCATCCTGTTGCGTCAATGCTTTGCTCCTAAAAATGCACATACGCAAAAAGAAATGGAAAAGGGCACCAACGTAGCAGAGTTTCAAGTGCTCAACCCCTCTATCTATGGCCGTAGTATCCAAGAGGTGATGCGACTGACTGACAAACATTTCGTGATATCAAGGTTATGGCACGACGGGAAGGTCACAATTCCTACTTCCGACACGATCTTACGAGAGAAAGACCACCTGCTGATCATCTCCGAGAAGGGTGATGTAGGAAATATTGAGGTGCTATTTGGCCAACAAGAGCAACGAGATTGGAATAAGCCGGATATAGACTGGAATGCCATCGACAGCCAACTGATCTCCCGACGCATAGTAATCACTCGCAACCGGGTGAATGGCGTAAAGTTAGGGTCTTTGCGCCTACGCAATCTCTATGACATCAACATCACCCGCGTGAACCGTGCCGGTATAGACCTGCTCGCCTCACCGGATTTGCGTTTGCAAATCGGCGACCGCCTAACTATAGTAGGCGAGAGCAATGCCGTGAACAACGTCGGTTTGATTTTGGGTAACGAGATGAAGCGGCTGGATAATCCCAACCTGTTGGCCATCTTCGTCGGTTTAACCTTGGGCGTATTGTTGGGTAGCATCCCCATCGCTATCCCAGGCATGAGCACACCGATTAAATTAGGCATCGCCGGCGGTCCGATCATCGTCGGTATCTTGATGGGAGCCTTCGGTCCTCGTTTCCACCTGACCACCTATACTACATCCAGTGCCAACCTCATGATGCGACAGTTTGGCATCGTGATCTATCTGGCCTGCTTAGGGTTGGACTCCGGAGCACACTTCTTCGAGACCGTCTTCCGAGCAGAAGGTGCGCTTTGGATCGGTTTAGGTTTCTTGCTGACCATCGTACCTGTCTTGATCATGGGTTTTATCGCCTCCCGTTTCCTCAAGCTGGATTATGCTCACAATGTCGGGATGCTCTGTGGCAGCATGGCCAATCCCATGGCGCTCAACTATGCGAATACAACGGTTGAGGGTGATGAGCCCTCAGTTGCTTATGCGACAGTCTATCCGCTCTCTATGTTCATTCGGGTGATCTCCACACAGCTTCTGATTCTTTTCTTCGCTTAATCGCATAAGATTTTTTAATAATCAATATGGCAATATAGGACAAAACCCCTATCTTTGCGACCAAACTAAGTGATAAACAACCATGAATGAAACAATCCTCAATGGACTAATTAATCTGTTCGCAATCTTTGCCTCATTAGCAAAGATCCAGCGAGAGAAAGCACGTGAGGCATTAGTATCTTACCTAACCAGCCATTTCGGCATACGATCCAATCAAGAATACATGAGCCTTTTTGATGAAATTCAAAGCATCTATAATGATCCAAACTTTGACATTGACAAGGAAATGGTCATCTTGAATGTCTGCCAAAACTTGAAACCCAAACTCATCGCAGAGGAGCAACTGCTTCTATTGCTCCGTTTTATGGAATTTGCCCACGGCAGCAATGAGGGATTAGACCAGAACCTCTCCATCTTCCATGCCATTGCAGACATCTTCGCCATCAGTGCACAACAATTCGATCAACTCTATGCCTTCGTGACCGGACGCAATGCCGACCATTTGATGGTGATTGACAACCAGGAGAATGACCAGCCGAACCACCTCTACTGCAAAGGATTGGAAGGCGTGATCCGTGTCTTGCAATTCCCGCAATATGACCGTATCGTATTCGCCTATCAGGGCAACAGTCAGATCTACATGAACAACCTCCCGTTGACAGCCGGGATCTTTTATAGTTGGCAACGGAGTGGCGTGATCAAGAGTCTCCACATCCAACCAATCTATTACAGCGACGTGATCGACACCTTCAATAGGAACGAGCATAAAGCATGTATCTACTTGACAGGTAGAGATATTAACTTCCGCTTCAAGAACAGCGAGAACGGCATGCACAATTTCTCATTCAATTTGGAGTCTGGTCAACTGGTGGCCATCATGGGTGGTAGTGGAGTGGGTAAATCCACCCTGCTTAGCCTCTTAAATGGCAACCTAATCCCCCAGCAGGGAACCATTTGCATCAACGGGCATCCCATCCAAGAGGAGGAAAGCAAACAATTGATCGGCTTCGTACCGCAAGACGATCTGCTGATCGAGGAGCTGACCGTCTTCCAGAATCTGTGGTACACCGCCCGACTCTGTTTTGCTAATCTTACCGATGAAGAGATCAAGCAACGGGTAGAGCAGGTACTGGAGGAATTGGATTTACAAAAAATCAGCCATTTAGCGGTAGGTTCCCCGCTCCGCAAGACCATCAGTGGCGGACAGCGTAAACGGTTGAACATTGCCTTGGAGTTAATCCGTGAACCGGCTATCCTCTATTTGGATGAGCCCACCTCCGGACTCTCCTCGTCCGACTCGGAGAAGGTGATCATGCTACTGAAAGAGCAGACGCACAAAGGAAAATTAGTGGTCGTGAATATCCACCAACCCTCGTCAGAGATCTATAAACTGTTCGATCGGCTCTGGCTGCTCGACACCGGTGGCTATCCCATCTACGATGGTAATCCCATTGAGGCAATCACCTATTTCAAGCAGATAGCCAACTATACGGATCAAGATATCAGCGTCTGCAATGCTTGTGGCAGCATCAATACGGAGTTAGTGCTTAACATCATCGACTCCAAGCAAATTGACGATAGTGGCAACCAAACCAACATCCGCAAGTTCACACCCCAAGAGTGGCACGAGCTCTACTTAAAGCGACGCCCCAAGTTTAAGCATCCGGAGTCATTGCCATTACCTCCTAACCAGCAAAAGAAGCCACCCTTGTGGAAACAATGCTGGATCTTCTTGGAGCGAAACGTGCAAACCAAACTCAGCAACAAGCAATACCTCTGCATCGCATTGCTGGAGGCACCGCTCTTGGCCTTGATTGTCGCCATGCTAACACGTTATGTCCCGGATGAGGGCTATAGCCTTTTGCAGAACAAAAATCTTGTTTCCTATATCTTTATGGCTGTCATTGTAGCAACCTTTATTGGATTAAGTATTAGTGCAGAGGAGCTAATCAAAGACCGAACGCTCTTGAAACGCGAACGTTTCTTACAACTGAGCAGAGGAAGTTATCTCACGTCTAAGATTTTCTATCTCATGTGCATTTCTGCCATACAGACCTTGCTCTTTATTTTAGTGGGCAACACGCTGATGGGCATAGGTAGCGAATTGTTTGGCACTTGGTGGCTGACGCTTTGGACCACGGCATTTTTGGCCAACTTGACCGGATTGGTGCTCTCACAAACCATGAACTCGGTCGTAGCCATTTACATAGCTATTCCCATCCTTCTCATCCCTCAGATCCTGTTGTGTGGAGTAGTCGTAAAATTCGACGACCTCAGTCGAGCTGCGGCAAACCGCAACGTAGTTCCAATAGTCGGAGAGCTCATTCCCTCTCGATGGGCATTCGAAGCCTTAGTGACGGAGCAGTTCGCCCACAATAGTTATAACGAAACATTCTTTCCGGTGGAACGAGAGAAATTCTTGGCACAGTATTACCGCAATATCCATTTGAAAGAGGTACGCGATTTAATCAATAGCTTGGAACTCTTTCCTGAGCAACATGCAGACAATAGGCAGACAGTAAGGAATGAATTGAACGTTTTGGCCAAAGTGGCAAGGATTGAGCCTTACGAAGGTAATGAATACAAACAGTTCGCCGATCAATTAGATGCAGCCTTGAAAGAGCGAGAAGACAATTTCACCGCCCTTTTAGACAAGCGTAACCGAGATTTGATTGCCCAGCATGGATCCGAATGGTTAAATGAGCTGAAAAGGGAACATCATAACTTAGCTCTGGAGGAGCTGGTGCTAAACAGCGGAGAGAGCCACTTCGTCAGGAGAGCCAATCATCGTATCTATCCCCGAATCGGGCAGATCTACTTCACGCCGGATAGCAATTGGGGACGTGCTCCCTTCTACAGCCAAACAAAGAAATGGGCCGGATACAAGGTTTCTTCTTTTAGTTTTAATTTATTCGTGTTAGGATTCTTTGCTATTTTAGTAATTATATCTATCTTCGCACAGTTTCCCGGCAAGTATATCAACAAAGGGAACTAAACCTGAATTTAATAACATCAAATAATAACTTAAAATGAAAAAGAGTTTTGTAAGCCTGCTTACTTTAGCAGCAATTTCATTCGGAATGGTATCTTGCGGTGGCAATAAGTCACAGGATGCCGCACAAAATGTGGAGGAAGAGGCCGTCATCGCTGGTGAGGTGTCAAAGAGTTTGCTCACAGCTGAGTTGAAAGACGAGGTTACACGCTTCTTGAAAGACATGCCCTCTTCTGACCTTCCCTATAAACTTTCTACTGGTGAAGTTAGCATCTCTGTAGCTAACACAGATTTCATGTTGCCTATCGCTAAATTGGCAGAGTTGAACACAAAGACACAGAAGGCTCGTGCATGCGGTATCTATTTCGCTGATTTGAACATCTTGAAAGCGATGAAGAAGCCGACGGCTGATGTAGAGAAGACTTTGGCTAAATTAGCGCAAGACTTAGACATACCGTTCGCTATTGAGATCATGAAGGAGGAGGCTCCCACTAACGCTACACAAGAGCAGTTGAACGCTTTCTTGGATGAGCAAGAGAATAAGTTGATCGATGCCATGATGGAGAACGACAAAGCTGACATCGAATTAGAGCTATTAGGCGGTATGACAGTTGAGTACGCTACGATCTACGCAAATCCTGGCTTGGTAGTGAAGGGTGATGCCGTTTCTGCTGGTTTGAGCGAGAATATGGAAAAACGTTTGGATATCTTGATGGAGATCACAAAAGACCTTGCAAAATATTACCCCGACTTGCAGCAGACAGGTCAGATCATCGCTCCGTTGAAAGATATGGTAGTATCTGTCAACATGGCAAGAGAGTCTCGTAGTCAAATCGAGGCTATGCGTGCAGAGTTGTTGAAATAAGCCTATACATTATATTATATAGAGAAATGCGATGCGGTTTGACCGTATCGCATTTTTTATACCTTTCCTCCTCTCATGCACAGATAAAAGAATCGGGGATTACCACTGGGACTGCCATTCGACAGTTTCCCAAGGGTAATCCCCGATCAAGGTGTTATTGAATGATCACTTATTTAGCCTGCTCAAGCTGCAAAGTCTTGGTCGGTTGGTCGCAAACCTCCGTCGGACCGAAGTACTGGATCGGACCCGGATATACATAGCTGGTCGTCAACGCCCACTCCTCGCGCTGTGCCGCGAAAGCCTTGAAAGGCGCACCATCCAACTTCACCAAAGCCTTCTGGATCACCGGCTTCATCTCACCATGGCGACGCTCCATGTTCATCATCATCGTGACAGGAATACCACCTGCGATCCACTGATCAGCCGGAGCTGTCGTGTTGCGTACAGAAGACATATAACCTGTCTTACCTGCAGCGATCAAGCAAGAAGCGGTGTAACCCAATGAGTAGCAGTAGTCCGCATCGTAGTTAGACGGAGCAGCGCAACGACCCTCATAACCGAAGAAGTGGTGCTGTGCGGCGAACTTGCCGACAAACTTGCCCTCAGCCTTCCACTCAGCCAACTTCTTGCCAACCATCTCAGAAAGCAACTTCTCAGTCTCGATCAAAGATACCTGTACGTTTCCGTGCGGGTCACGATCCAAAGACAACTGACGAGCTACGCCCTCAGGAAGAGAAGCATACAACTCAGAGTTCTCTTTCGTCAGCTTGCTGATGATATAAGCACGCTGCTCGCTCTTCTTGATCATCTTGAACTCAGCGTCATGCTTAGCCAAGAAGTCGTTCAACTCTGCGATCAAACGCTTCATAGCCGGAACGAACTCAATCAAGCCCTCGGGGATCAACACTGTACCGAAGTTGTGACCCTCAGCGGCACGCTTAGCCACGATATCAGCGATATAAGTCACGATCTCATCGAGTGACATGTTCTTTGCCTCAACCTCCTCAGAGATGATACAGATGTTTGGCTGTGTCTGTAAAGCACACTCCAAAGCGATGTGAGAAGCGGAACGACCCATCAACTTGATGAAGTGCCAGTATTTCTGTGCGGAGTTACAATCGCGTTGGATGTTACCAATCACCTCTGAATAGACCTTACAAGCCGTATCGAAACCAAAAGAGGTCTCAATCTGCGCATTCTTCAAGTCACCGTCGATTGTCTTCGGGCAACCGATCACCTGTACGCCTGCGCCAATTGCCTTGTAATACTCAGCCAACACACAAGCATTCGTGTTAGAATCGTCACCACCAATGATTACCAAAGCCTTAATGTCTAACTCCTTCAAGATCTCTAAGCCCTTATCGAACTGCTCCTTGGTCTCCAACTTCGTACGACCTGAACCAATCATATCGAAACCACCCGTGTTACGATACTCATCGATGATATCTGCTGTCAACTCCATATATTTATGGTCGATCAAGCCACCAGGACCCAAGATGAAACCATACAAACGAGAATCGGCATTGTGTGCCTTGATACCGTCGAACAAACCAGCGATCACATTGTGTCCACCGGGAGCCTGACCACCAGACAGGATTACACCCACATTCATAGCGGGCTGTGCCTTGCTTTCATTGCTCTTCTCGAAAGTAATCACCGGCATACCATAGGTGTTCGGGAACAATTTCTTGATCTCTTCCTGATCGGCTACTGATTGTGTGTACTCGCCATCAACGGCTTTCACAGCGCCTTTCAGCGCAGCGGGTACCTTCGGTTGGTAAGCTGCTCTTGCGATTTGTAATGCACTTTTTGTCATTTCTGATTGATTTTATATAGAAATTAGCTTATTTGCTTCTTCAGCGACGCAAATATAGTTCTTTTTTCGGAAAAGAGAGGATGATACGGGCAAAAGATATATGATCTTTCTCTATATTCGCGGTTACAAATCGTTCTAATACCAATTATAATATGTCATTCATTGTCATCATAGCCAGCATCATTGGATTAATTCTTTTAATCTCTTACCTCAAGATCGATGCATTTATCGCTTTCATCATTGTCTCACTCCTCGCAGGCATTGCCTTAGGCATCCCCATCGACCAAGTTCCCACCACCATCAATCACGGTGTGGGCAGCATCATGGAGAGCCTGACCCTGATCATCATCTTTGGAGCGATGCTGGGTAAATTGGTGGCGGAAAGTGGAGCGGCAGGACGGATCGCCTCCGTGATGGTCGGCGCTTTCGGCACCAAACACATCCAATGGGGCTTGATGTTGACCGGTTTCGCCGTTGGCATACCTTTATTTTATAATATCGGTTTTGTCCTCTTAATCCCGATCATCTTCTCGGTAGCCTTCCAATACAAGTTTCCGCCGGTCTATATCGGATTACCGATGCTGGCGTCCCTCAGTGTGGCGCACGGGTTCTTACCGCCCCACCCCTCTCCTGTGGCGTTGGTGGCCCAGTTTGGTGCGAACATGGGATTGACGCTCATCTATGGTTTGCTGATCGCTATCCCTGCCATTGTCATCGCAGGACCTATTTTCAGCCAAACCCTCAAAAAGATACAGAGTGGCCCCATCTCGCTCTTCTCAGCGGAACAGACCCAGCAAGCGGAAAGAAAAACTCCGAACACTTGGAACAGTTTCCTCAGTGCCACGCTGCCCGTCTTCCTGTTAATCCTCTTCACCCTTCCAGAATACCTCGTCAGTGACCTCTCTGCCGAGTGGCATGCCCGATTCGCCTTCATCGGCTCGCCGACCGTGGTGATGTTGATCGCTATCTTGATCGCCACCTACACTTTGGGCATCCGCCAAGGACGCACCATGAAGGAGGTGATGGGCATCTACGCTGAGGCGGTGAAGGAGATTGCCGGTATCCTGCTGATCATCGCCGGATCGGGTGTTTTCAAGCAGGTGATGGAACAAAGCGGCGTGAGCCTGCAATTGGCAGAGCTGCTTCGGCAATTGCCGATCCACCCACTGGTCTTAGGTTGGATGATGGCGGCCATCATCCGCGGATTGATCGGGTCAGCTACAGTAGCTGCCTTGACCGCAGCCAGCGTGTTGATCCCCTTGGTGAGTGAGACAGGCGTAGATCCCAACCTGATGGTACTGGCCATCGGTGCCGGCTCGCTGATGTTCTCCCATGTGAACGACTCCGGTTTCTGGATGTTCAAGGAATATTTTAATATCAGCTTGAAAGACACGCTCCGCTCTTGGTCGCTCATGGAGATCATCGTCTCTATTGTCGGCATCTGCGGCGTGATGCTCTTGAACCAGTTCGTGGGTGCATAAAAAAGCATTTTCAAATCAATGTTTAATTTATAAATGTATCAAGTATGAGAAATCTCTTCTTCTTAATCCTCTGCTTCCTTTGGGCAGGGATTGCGCAAGCACAACAAAACGTAGGTTTCCGCAAGGGGAACATCCAATCTCCGGAGATCAATCCGGACAACAGCGTCACTTTCCGGCTACAAGCCGACAAGGCCAAGCAGGTGCTCGTATTGGGCGACTGGGAGGCCAATGAGGGAAAAGGCGAAATGAAAAAGAACAAAGCTGGTGTCTGGGAATACACCACGCCGGTACTGCCCTCCGAGATGTACACCTATCGCTTCAGCATCGATGGCGTAGTGGATCTCGATCCCGTAAATCCCTTCACCAAGCGCGACGTAGGCAACATCTTCAGCGTCTTTTTTATCAACGGAGGCTTCGCCGACATGTATCAAGTGAAGGATGTGCCCCATGGCGACATGATCACTACCTGGTATCACTCCAACCGATTGCAAGCCGATCGCCGTCTCTCCGTCTATCTGCCTCCCTTCTATGGCAAGGAGAACAAGTCCTATCCCGTCTTCTACCTCTTGCATGGTAGCGGTGGTGATGAGACGGCCTGGGTAGAGCTGGGCAACGTGGCACGCATCATGGATAATCTGATCGCCGCAGGCAAGGCAGAGCCGATGATCGTGGTCATGCCAAACGGCAACTCCGGCAAGCAGGCTGCTCCAGGTGAGACCTCCGAAAACCATGCCTACAAACCAGTGATGACCAACCAGCTGCCGGGTTACAAAAATGGCGATTATGAGTTGGCCTTCCCGGAGATCGTGCAGTTCATCGACACGAAGTATCGCACCATCCCCGACAAGGCACATCGGGCCATCGCCGGTCTCTCCATGGGCGGTTTCCACACCCTCTACACCTCACTCAACCACCCGACCTATTTCGACTATATCGGTCTCTTCTCCGCCGGCTTAAACATGACTACGGTCGATCAAACGCTCCCGGCCTATGAAAACTTAGAAGGGAAGTTGAAGGGATTGAAGCAGGCAGGCTACAAGTATTTCTGGTTGGCGATTGGCAACACCGATTTCCTCTATGAGGCCAACCAAGATTTCCGCAAGAAGATGGAGGCAGTCGATTTCCCCTATGTCTATCACGAATCCACCCGCGGACATATCTGGGCCAACTGGCGTCAATACCTGTTGCTTTTTGCGCCGCAATTGTTCAAATAAGCAAGAAAAACGTTGCCCATCGTTTTACCGGCTGATGGGCAACGTCTTTTTCTTTTAGCGAACCTCCTCTTGTACCTGCTGCTTGATGAACTTTACCGGACCGATCCATCCTGCTGGTTGCAACGGAGAATCGGGGCGATGATAATACCAGATCAAGAAGGCTTTGCGTCCCTTTGAAGGGCGAGGCTCCCCCCGCAAGAACCACTCCGGAAAGGCTTTCATCGCTCTACCCATCTCCGGACCACGATCCTCTCCCCACTCGAAATCGGCGGGATATTGCTCATCTCCTATCAAACGATTAGCCCAGTTCGTGGTGACCGCCACCTCTAATTGGTTTTCACCGGGCCGCAGCCAAGGAGTCAAATCAACCCAATAAGGAGGAGCCCAAAGCGTTCCGGCCCGCTGTCCATTCACAAAGACCTCAGCCAAATCATGCAGCTCACCCAAATCCAACAGGTAACGCAGAGAGTCATCTTGCTGCATAGATACCACCTTGAGGGAGCGAGAATAGGTAGCCGTTCCCGCAAAATAGCGTAACTTCGGATCTTTAGCTTGGCTAAAATCCACCAACGCAGGAAGTGTTCGCTCGAAACAGCTATCCAATTTCGGTTCAAAACGCACCGACCAAGCCCTCTCCAACGGGATCGTGTCGGAAGCACATACAGAAAGAGCAGGAGAAATAGAAGCCGCATAGCCAAAGGATTGCTTTGGAACAATCACGAAAAGAGCCTCATCGGGCTGCAACAAACAGGTGACACGGATCGAGTCTCCCTCATTTTCCCAATGCTCCACCGCACGGATCACCCCTCGATAGGGATCCCAGCACTGCGGAGCCTCTGCCTGTCTCGCCACCCGAAGAGCGATGTGACTAACGGTGTCCGCCGGATTCGTGAGGAAATAGATCTCCGCATCCGAACGGCTCCGATGCAGCACCTGCTCATCCGAGGAGACAAACTCACTCTCCTGCAGTAGCATCTGGCTACGTGACAGATAGGTGAAAAAGGCTTTGCCCGGACGGATCCAAGTCTGGTGCCGGCTGAAATGGGTGCCCCACCAACCCATCCCCATGCCGGGTTGATAGGTATCGTCAAAGGGCTGATGCACCCAATGATGCAAGAAAAGCCGATTCGCTCCCGAGCGGAAGGCTCCATCCGCACTGTGTTTCAGGAAAGCGGGATCTTCGGTATATTGACTTCGTTCCGGACGGCTGGTGAAAGCCTCTGCCCCCACGATTCGCTTCCCCGACTCTTTGGCCGCCTCGACCACCTCTTTCGAGATCGCACCACTGCTGCCCGTCCAAAACTCACCCATCGGCAGATCAGCCAAGGTGGTCGCCTCCCAAGTGCTGAATGGCCCGGTATAGGGCTCCCAACAGAGCTGAAGCCCAGCTTGATGCACCTGTTCCACCGCCACCTTCCATCCTTTATCCAAAAACAGCCGATTGATCACGGCCCGATAGTCCTCCTCAAACTGCCGTACGGTATCCGATTGGGCATTGGCCGCCCGCAAGGCCAAGAAGGGCAAAGGATCATAACCTTTCAAGCGCTGGAACTCCGCTGCGAATTCCGCAGTCCAATCTTGATCACCAGCCTCATAACTGTCAATCAAGATGTGGGTGAAAGAACGTCCGATATAGTCCCGCAAATGCATCACTAATGGATCGAGCACCTGCTGCCAATGATAGCGGCTCTGCTCCTCGCTCATCTTATCAGCCTCCAGCACCTTACCAATCAATTCATCCGGCAATGGATGCGGATTGGCCATCGTCGGCGCATGCCCCATACGGAAAACACGCCATTCTCCCGCTGGGGCCTGCCAGCTTAACCGCCCCGTCGAGTCCATGTGGGCAGTCAGATTGACCACCTGCTCCACCGAGACTTCCGCAGTGTCTGGGAGTGCCATGACCGCCACATCCCGATAGTAGGTTGCCCGTTGATGCGTCGTGCCCCATCCCTCATAGACAGGTAGTTCCGGTCGAAGCAGATCAATGCACACCGACTCACTGCCCGTCAGCTTGGTCTCGCTCCAGACCAATCGCTGCATACCCCGTTTCTCCGTGATCCAAGGACCACCGGTCGTGGAGTAGCCCGGTGTGTTGTGCAGTCCCAGCTTCAATCCCAACCGTTCCGCCTCGGCCGCCGCATGACGCATAGCCTCCCAATAGGCCGCACTGCGATAGGTCTGCTCCGGCCACGGATTATGTGCGATCGGATGATGCGTTTCCTGTACGGCCGAAGAGAGGTTGAAGATTGTCGCTCCGGCAATTCCCGCCTCCTTCATCGCCTCCAGATCCTTAGTGATCCCCTCCTTGGAGAAATTGCTACCCATCCAGTGCCACCAGACATAGGGGCGATACGCCATGGGTGGCGCTTCGAACCAGTCAGCCAACTGATCGAGCGTCACCGGCTCTTCCGCAGCTTGCTCATTGGGTGAACAAGCCAGCAGGCAGGTCGCTAAAAGCCACCCGAAAGCCAAACGGAGTATCAGGCCATGCGCTGCCATTTCATCTCCTCACCCTGTACATCATATTGCTTCCGCTTACCCGTCGGAGGAGCCGTGAGCTTGATACGGACAACCGCCGTGCGTGCCAAGCTCCGTTCGATAACCGCATCGAAAGCCGCCATGTGCTCAGGCAAAAAACGCACACAGATAGCCCGCATCGCCTCGATCTTCTCCGCCTCGTCCGTCACCACCTCAGCAATTCCAAAAGCGATAGCCGACTTAAACTGCAACGTAAAAGATTGATCCAGAGGCCCCACCGTAGGCATGCAACGAGTCACTGCCGAGAGACATACCTCAGGATGTGCCGCAATCGCCTCTAACTTATCGCCCTCCAAGGCACAATGAAAATACCAGGTCTGCGCATCCGTGCAGGCCAATGACAACGGCACCCCATACGCCGTCCCATCCGGACGGGTGAAGCTCACCGTGATAAAAGGGGCCTTACGCATCACTTCCAAGGCCCACTCACTACTCATTTCTCTACTTTTCTTTCGCATAGGCCACAAAATTACATCTTTCCATGTAATCCTCAAATAATTAAAGGCTGTGCCGTAAACTCTTATTACGGACACAGCCTTAATCTATTAAGAGTAAAGTACCCAATCGGAGAAACCGAAGGGCGATACTCTCCCTTATTTCCGATAGTTTGCCAACTGCTCAGCTTGGAACTTGCGGATGAAGTTGAAGTGCTTCTCTACCTCAGCCTCCGCATAGTTCACATAAACATCGAGCGACTTGCTGAACAACTCAGGCGCCTTCTGCGCATCCTGCAACAGGAGGGCACTCATCACGTTCACAGCAGCCATCTCATACAAACGGCGGGCATGGAAGTCGAGCAATTCCTGGTTCTGCGCCTCTTTCACCGCATTGGTGCAGACCTCGAACTTCGTGGTCATCTCCTTGATACGACGCAAATAGTCTTCGAACGCCGGATCAGAGAGGGTTGATTCCATGTCGTGCAACGTAGCCGCGTAAGAACCATTCGTCACATAGCGAATCGCAGCCACTGTCTGCAACTGCGTCGTACCCTCATAGATAGAGGTGATACGGGCATCGCGATAGATGCGCTGGCAAGCATATTCCAACATGAAGCCGGAACCACCGTGAATCTGGATACAGTCGTAAGCATTCTGATTGGCATACTCGGAGTTCATACCCTTTGCCAACGGCGTGAAGGAATCGGCCAACTTCGCGTATTTCTTCTGCTCCTGACGCTCCTCAGGAGTCAACTTACGCTCACGAGCGATGTCGTCCAACGCTTTGTAAATATCCACGTAGCGAGAGGTCTGATAGAGCAATGCACGACCGGCATCCAGCTTTGCCTTCATCAAGGCCAGCATGTCGTAAACCGCCGGGAACTCGATGATCGCCTTGCCGAACTGCTTACGCTCCTTGGCATAGGCCAATCCCTCGTTGTAAGCGGCCTGACTCAAGCCAACAGATTGTGCGGCAATACCCAAACGGGCACCGTTCATCAACGCCATCACATATTTGATCAGGCCTAACTTGCGGTCGCCACAAAGCTCTGCCTTCGCATTCTTATAAACCAACTCACACGTGGGAGAGCCATGAATACCCATCTTATTCTCGATGCGACGTACATCCACGCCACCCTGACGCTTGTCATAAATGAACATGGAAAGACCACGGCCATCCCTTGTACCCTCCTCAGAGCGAGCCAATACCAAGTGCAAATCCGCATCACCATTGGTGATGAAACGCTTCACACCGTTCAAACGCCAGCAGTTGTTCGCCTCATCGAAGGTAGCCTTCAGCATGACGCTCTGCAAGTCAGATCCGGCATCCGGCTCCGTCAGGTCCATACTCATCGTCTCACCGGCGCACACACGCGGGATGAAACGGCTGTGTTGATCCTCATTACCGAACTCATACAAGGTCTCGATACAATCCTGCAACGACCAGATGTTGCCAAAGCCCGCATCCGCAGCAGCCACGATCTCCGCACACATGGTGTAGGGCGTGATCGGGAAGTTCAAGCCACCAAAGCGGCGAGGCATGGTCATACCGTTCAAGCCGGCTTTTACCATCGCATCCAAGTTCTGCTTCGTGCCTGAGGCATATTCCACACGGCCATTGGCACAACGCGGACCCTCCGCATCAACACCCTCCGCATTCGGAGCGATAATCTCACCCGTGATCTCACCGGTGATCTCCAACACCTTGTCATACGAATCCATGGCATCGGCATAATCTAACGGCGCATAATCAAACGCCTCCTTATCACGGTATCCACGCTCCTTCAACTCGCAGATACGCTCCATCATCGGATTATTCAAGTGAAACTTGAGTTCCGGTACCTCTTTATAATAGTTTGCCATTACTTGCTGTTTTTCTTGTAATACTTAATCATCTTCGGAATAACCTCCTCTACGGAGCCATTGATCACATAGTCTGCGATCGTATTGATCGGTGCGTTCGGATCGTTATTGACACTGATAATGATACCCGCATCTTGCATACCCGCAATGTGCTGGATCTGGCCAGAGATACCGCAAGCGATGTAGAGTTTCGGACGAACCGTCACACCTGTCTGACCGATCTGACGATCATGCTCACAGAAGCCAGCATCCACAGCCGCACGGCTGGCACCCACCTCCGCATGCAACTCTTTCGCCAACTCAAACAACATATCGAAGCCCTCCTTAGAGCCCATGCCGTAACCACCGGCTACCACGATCGGCGCACCCTTCAGGTTATGCTTTGCCTGCTCCACATGACGGTCGATCACCTTCACGACGAAATCAGTCTCCGGTACATACTTCGCTACCTCATGACGGATCACCTCACCCTGATAGTTCGGATCAAGCACCTCCTTCTTCATCACGCCCTCACGCACGGTCGCCATCTGCGGACGATGCTCCGGGTTCACGATCGTAGCCACGATGTTACCACCAAACGCCGGACGAATCTGATAGAGCAAGTTCTCGTAGCTCTTGCCCGCCTTCTTGTCCTCATGGCTACCAATCTCCAACGCCGTACAGTCAGCCGTCAAACCACTGGTCAACGCCGAAGAGACACGAGGTCCCAAGTCACGGCCAATCACCGTAGCACCCATCAAACAGATCTGCGGTTGCTCCTCCTTAAAAAGGTTGATCAGGATATCCGCATGAGGCAAAGAGGTATAGGGGAAAAGACCCGGTGCGTCGAACACGTGCACCCGATCCACACCATACGGTAACACCTGTGCCTCCACACCCTCTAAGTGCTCACCAGCTAAGATCGCCTCCAACTGGCAATTTAATTGGTTGGCCAACTTCCGACCCTTGGTCAAAAGCTCCAAGCTGACATCGGCTACCTTCGTACCCTCCAGCTCACAATATACAAATACGTTATTCATCTTCTTATCCAATCGTATGGTTAGCTAACAGTTCAACAATCAGTGCCTCCACATCCTGATCCGAGCCAGTCAGTGTCTTGCTCTCCTTAGCCTGGAACACAATATTTTGTACGGCCTTCACTTTCGTAGGCGAGCCACTCAAACCGCATTGCTGCAAATCGCCCTCAACATCCTTCACACTCCACTCCTGAATATTCAGGTAGGGACGTTGCTCATACAACTCCGGATAAGCCAGCGTTGTCTCGCCGTGACAAGCGGGAGCCGCCTTTTCCTGTGCACCCATCGCACGCTTGTATTTCATTACCAATTTGGCGTTTCTCGGACGACAAGGAGCAGCCGAACCATTCACGGTCAGCAAGATGGGCAACGGCCCCTCAACGGTTTCCACACCACCATCGATATGTCTTTTCGCTGTGATGCGACGAGCCTCCTCATCCACCTGCAGAATCTCCTCCGTATAGGTAATCTGCGGCAATCCTAATTTCTCAGCCACCTGCGGACCTACCTGCGCCGTATCACCATCAATCGCCTGACGACCACCTAAAATGATGTCATACGCACCGATCTTCTTGATGGCAGTAGCCAAGGCGTAAGAGGTAGCCAGTGTGTCAGCACCCGCAAAAGCCCTATCTGTCAACAGATAACCACCATCCGCACCACGATATAAACCCTCTCTGATGATCTCAGCCGCACGGCCCGGACCCATCGTCAACAAGGTTACTGTAGAACCGGGATGGCTCTCCTTCAGGCGCAACGCCTGCTCCAAAGCGTTCAAGTCCTCCGGGTTGAAAATAGCCGGCAGCGCAGCACGGTTCACCGTACCCTCTGCTGTCATGGCATCCTTACCCACATTACGGGTATCGGGAACCTGCTTCGCTAAAACGATAATTCTTAAACTCATATAATTCGTATTGTTAGATAATCCTTACTCTAATCCTTACGGGGCGCAAAAATAATCAATCATTCTTGAACTACGCCACGTAAACTTCAAAAATTGCACATTTTATAAGAGAATGAGCAAAGCTCACGATCTAACATGCAATCTTTGTAAAATTTGATGATCATACGTTCGGTTTGCACTATCTTTGCTGCAAATAACCATAAATAAATGCACACATGAAAAAATTTTGGATTTCTTTGATGGTAGCGTGCTTGGCCACAGTCCAACTTTTCGCTGCCCAAAAAGGTGATGAGATGAACGTAATGAGTTATAACATCCGTATGGATACCAACAGCGACGGAGAAAACGCTTGGCCCTATCGGAAAGACTTGGCAGGAAGTATGCTTCGTTTCCATGAAGTGGACATCTTCGGAGCGCAAGAGGTGCTGCACCACCAATTAATGGATTTATTGGAGCGTTTGCCGGGTTACGACTACGTTGGCGTAGGTCGTGAGGATGGCAAAACCAAAGGCGAATACGCACCGATTATCTATCGAAAAGATCGCTTCACGGTTGAAAAGCATGGCGACTTTTGGTTGGCAGAAGATATCAATGCGGTAGGTAAGAAGGGATGGGATGCAGCTTGTGAGCGTGTAGCCACTTGGGCCATCCTGAAAGACAAACAAAATGGTAAACGCTTCTTCTTCCTCAACACCCATTTGGATCATATTGGAAAAGTGGCACGTCATGAGGGAGCTAAACTGGTGTTGTCGCAAAGTGCGAAGTATGCGGAAGGACTGCCCATCATTGTCACCGGCGATTTCAATGCCACCCCCGATGATGACCCGATTCAGGTATTGACTAACGCTTCCGACGCCAACCACTTGACCCATTCACGCGAGCTGGCAACCTTGAAATATGGCCCGGAATGGACCTTCCACAACTATGGCCGGATTCCCTGTGAGAAGCGTCAATGGATTGACTATATTTTTGTAAAAGGCAACTTCAAGGTCACACGTCATGGGGTGATTACAGACACACAAAATCAGCTGTACCCCTCTGACCATTGCCCTGTTTTATGCACTCTAACGATAGAATAGGCCCTTTTGCTGAAAATAATTGAATATTATTTGCGGGGCATTTACAAAAGTCTTAATTTTGCGCCCGTCAAATATAAATTTACATTGGTCTAAAGAATTGAGAATTAAAAACACAACTTGCGAACGGCTGCCTGCGAAGGTGGCCGTTTTTGATATATCCCTTCCAACGCAATAACCAAAGACTCTTTATTGATATACTTTAAAATTCATCGATAAAAAACAGAAAATTTAAACAAAACAGGCTATTATTTTACAAAAACAATTACATTTGTACCGTTTTACTTATCCAAGTAAACTCTTCTTTATTATACATTACTTAAATGAATAATAGCATGATGAACAAAGATTTTAATTTTCGAAAAGGTAGTCTGAGTTTAGCGTTATGCTGCCTAATCTGTGGAGCAGGGATGACTTCGGCGTTTGCCTCGACAATCCCCGCATCTGTGACGCAACAGACTCGCACTGTCACTGGAGTAGTGACAGACTCAAAGGGTGAACCACTTTTGGGCGTAAATGTAGTCGTAAAAGGCACGACTAATGGTACAATGACCGATATGGATGGACATTTCTCTTTGCCTGCGGAATCCAATGCGGTCTTGGTAATCTCTTACATCGGTTTTGTCTCTCAAGAGGTGCCTGCTAATAAGCAGTTGATTAAGATTGCTTTGAAAGAAGATACCCAGAATCTGGACGAGGTAGTTGTCACCGCTTTAGGTATCACTCGTTCAGAAAAGGCCTTGGGTTATGCAACACAAAAATTCGACGGCGAGGAGTTAACCCGTGTCAAAGGTGTAAACATCGCAACCAGTTTAAGTGGTCGTATCTCCGGCTTACGTGTGTATAACTCCACCGAGTTTGGTGTAGCACCCAACATCAAGTTACGTGGAGAGAGTCCGTTAATTGTCGTAGATGGTGTGCCCACCAATCAAGCATTCAGTGACTTCAACCAAGATGTGATCGAGAACATCACCGTGCTGAAAGGAGCGACAGCTTCTGCTTTGTATGGCTCCCGTGGTGGCAATGGAGCGATCATGATCACCACCAAGAAAGGTAATGGTAAAGGCTTCAAAGTGGAAGTGAACACCAGCAATATGTTCAATGCCGGCCAGCTGAAGATTCCTGAGGTGCAAACCTCTTATAGTGCTGGATCGGGAGGAAAATATGACAACATCGACTATGTATGGGGAGACAAACTCGACATTGGCCGTGTCTATACACAATGGGATCCGATCAACAAGGAGTATCGTGAGATGGAGTTGACTTCCAAGGGAAAGAATAACTTTAAAAACTTCCTTGAGTTCAGTATGATCAGCAATACGACGGTCAGTGTTTCTACCTCAGGAGAAAACGGAAGTGTACGTGCATCACTCTCCTATCTGTATGACAAAAACCAGTACCCTAATACACATAAGAATAAATTCTGGTACAACATTGGCGGCGACCTGAAGTTAGGCAAGAAAGCCTCCTTAGAGGGTAACTTAAACTTCACGCATGAGGCTGCGCCTAACACCGCAGGTTATGGTTACGGTACAGGCTATATGTACAATATCTTGATGTGGACAGGTCCGGAATATGATCTGAGAGAATACAAGGACTATTGGATCATTCCCAACGAGAAACAAAACTGGCACTATACCGATTGGTATGACAACCCCTATTTTGAGGCATACGAGAAGGTGAAAGCAATCAATAACTTCACGACCAATGGATCGTTGTCATTCAAATATGAGATCCTTCCCTGGTTGAAGTTGCAGATGCGTACAGGTGGCGTCTATAACTCCAATAACATGGTGACTCGCTCTTCTGTAGGTACCATCTCCAAGAATCGTGGTGGATGGCGTGATGGAGCTTTAGGTTATTATAAAGAGGCGAAGGAAACCAGCTTCACGATGAACTACGATTTCTTCTTGTTATTCGACAAGAAATGGAAAGACTTCAGCATTGACGGTTTGTTAGGAGGATCTTTATACTACACAAAGACAAACTCCCTCTCTGCAGCGACAAAGAATGGACTTTCCGTGCCGGGTTTCTACTCAATCATGGCCTCTGTAGAGAGTCCGACGGTTGAGGCATCGACCCGCGAGAAAAAAGTGAACAGTATGTTCGGCACCTTGACCTTAGGTTATAAGGACACCTACTATTTAGAGGCAACCGGACGTAACGACTGGTCATCCACTTTGCCAACTGATGACAATTCCTATTTCTATCCCTCTTTAGGCGCAAGTTTTATCCCCTCTAACCTGATCGAGATGCCCTCATGGCTTCCTTTCTGGAAATTAAGAGGATCATGGACTGTATCAAAGACCGACTTAGGAATCTATGATTTAAATCGAGCCTATTCAATCAGCCAAAATGTTTGGAACGGACTGAACACGGCCTCTTATCCTAATTCCTTGCGTGGAAATGTGAAACCGATCACGAACCGTACTTGGGAGATCGGTACGAACATCCATTTCTTAGAGGGAAGTCGCATCAAATTGGACTTGAGTTACTTCAACAAACTCACCTATAACAACACGATTAGCCAGACAATCTCGGCAGCTACAGGATTTAGCTCTCGCTTGATGAATATCGACGAGGAGTATGTACGTCGTGGAGTAGAGGCAACGATTGATGCAACCGCTATTAAGACTAAGGATTTTTCCTGGGATGTATCGTTGAATCTTTCGAGCAGCAAGCGCTATTATGCCAAGTTAGATGATCAATTCAGCTCTGATAACCTTTGGGTATATAAAGGAGCCCGCACAGACCATTATGCTTATCGCGGTTATGAGAAAGCTCCTGATGGTAGCTATATCATCAATAGCAACGGTTTGATGGTGCGCAGTCAATACAGTTCTTTGATTGGCTACACGGATCCCGACTTGGAGTTTGGTTTGGCAAATACATTCAAGTATAAGGACTTCACTTTGACATTGAACTTCGACGGACGCATTGGTGGAAAATCATGGGCCAATACCGAGTTTTACATGTATGAAACAGGTTCGCATCCCGACACCGACAATCAATGGCGTTATGACGAAGTGGTGAATGGCAAGAAGAACTATGTAGCCGAAGGTGTTAAGGTAGTTTCTGGAGAGGTTACTTATGACCAATACGGACGCATAACCTCCGATACGCGTGTATTTGAGAAAAACGATATCGAAACCTCTTACGAAGACTTTGTGCGTGGTAGTCGCAATAATCCGGACAAGCTGGTTCAGAACAAGACCTTCTTGAAATTACGCGAGATGTCTATCGGTTATAACCTTCCTAAAGCATGGGTTAACAAACTGGGTATGAACAGCATGTATGCTGGCTTAATTGGTCAGAATCTATTTGTGCTGACAAAGGATTTCCGTTTCTCCGATCCGGATGGCTTCGAAAGTGTAGAGGGTGAGGATTTGGCCTCTCCATCTGTGCGCTATATCGGTGTAAACTTAAAAGTTGAATTTTAAATGAGTAATCTTATGAAGATAAATAATATAATTTTAGGCGGATTGTCGCTCCTATTGATGGTGGGATGCGATGATTTTGAGACGGTGAACACCAATCCTGATGCTTCAACGACTGTCACGTCAGCCATGTTGGCAACAGGCCTGTTGCGCAATATTTCCACAATGAACAGTGGAAACGACAAGAATTTCATCCGTGATGAATTGTTAGCCAAATCCCTTTCATGGACAGAGGCACAAGACATTGACTTAGCATTTAACCTGCTCGGTCGTGGCAGCTTCAGCCCAATGAGCAATCTTCGCAATTGCGAGAAAATGATTGAATTTGCAGCAACGGACGAGCTAAAGAATTCTTACACGGCATTCTCGCACTTCGTACGGGTATATACATTCTTCGACCTGACCCTGCGCATGGGTGACATACCTTATTCAGAGGCATTGAAAGGTGAATCAGAGGAAATCTATTTTCCTGCCTATGACTCACAACGAGCCGTGTTCCTCGGCATGTTGAAGGAACTGGACGAAGCCGATCGCCTCTTTGCAGCAGGTGCTACGTTTGAGGGAGATTATATCTACAATGGAGATGTCACGAAATGGCGCAAAGCCGTCAACGTGCTACAACTGAAACTGTTGCTCAACCTCTATCGAAAAGTAGATGATGCGGAATTGAATGTTAAAGGCCGCATACAAGATATTCTTGCAAATCGTCCGATCTTTGAGTCAGAGGCAGATAACTTTCAGATTATCTTCTCTAACAAGGCTGGGCAGAAGTATCCATTTTTCAAGGAAATCAATAGCTTCACCAACAACGATCGTATGACCAACATCCTGATCGACAAGCTGAAGGAATTAAAGGACTACCGACTGTTCTACTATGCAAAGCCGACACCTAACGCAGAGGATGCTTCCATGGACGCATCTGATTGGAATGCCTATGGAGGTGTAGATCCTACGTTACCTGAGGCTGAGATCTTGAGCTATGTGAGCGAAGGTAATGTTTCCCAGTTGAATGATCGTTATGAGGAATTGGCTGAAGGTGAACCAGTCTTCTTGCTGAGCTACCAAGAGATGAACTTCATCTTGGCAGAGATGGCACTCCGTGGATTCATCAGCCAAAATCCAGAGCACTACTATCAAGAAGGTATTCGCTCGGCCATGCGCTTCGTAGCGAACAATACACCTGATAATGCCGCTTATCATCATAATCGCAAACTTACAGACGACTACATCAATAGCTATCTGGCAAGTAAGGAGGTTGCTTTGGCTGCTAACTTTGAGGAACAGTTGAAGCAGATCATCTGGCAGAAGTACATCATGCTCTTCTTGCAAACTCCATACACGGCCTTCTATGAGTATCGCCGCACAGGTGTGCCAGAGTTTCCTATCAATCCAAAATCCAACCGCAACACACCGACTGACAAGATGCCATTGCGTTGGATGTATCCCTCTGATGAGTTGGACTATAACATGGACAATGTTTCCCAAGCGATCGCTTCGCAGTATGGCGGTTCAGACGATTATATGGGAATTATGTGGATCTTGAAGTAGAATGCGATATACTACGGAGGAAGCACGCAAAGCTTCCTCCGTATAAATATAAAGGTAAACATGCGGTAAGTATGGATTATTTATGTATTTTTGCCCGCGAATTAATACGATTTAATCTATAAATTTTTACAACATGGAAGAAAACAAGCAAGCTAACAGCAACGAGATCCAGATTGCATTGTCTGAGGAGATGGCTCAGGGTACATACGCAAACTTAGCCGTAATCTCTCACTCAGCCTCTGAGTTTATTTTTGATTTTATCCGTATGGTGCCTGGCGCACCGAAGGCTGAGGTAAAGAGCCGCATCATCATGACTCCGGATAACGCACAGCGTCTGTTCTTTGCATTGCAAGACAACCTGAAGAAGTTCGGTGAGCAAATGCAAAAGGCTGCAGAGAGCGCAAAGACCGCTAACTTCGCAGATTTCAACGGACCGAAGGGAGAGGCTTAAAAAATTCCCACCCATAAAGAAATGCCGCTATCTCAAAAACGGGACAGCGGCATTTTTTTATTTTATCCCACATAAGGGATGTGGAATCCACGGGAAATCGCTATCTTCGCGCAAATATATAAATCAGATCTTGTAAATAGCAAAATATCTATGGCAATCTATTTAAACGATGTTTCAAGAACTTTCGGTGAGTACCTTCTCATTCCTGGTTTAACAACTAAAGAGTGCATTCCTACCAACGTATCGCTGAAAACGCCGCTTGTCAAGTTCAAGGCAGGTGAGCAATCCGCTATCGAGTTGAACATCCCGTTCGTCTCTGCGATCATGCAATCTGTATCGGGTCCGGAGTTAGCAATCGAGTTGGCACGTAATGGTGGCCTCTCTTTCATCTTCGGCTCACAGCCTATTGCCAGCCAAGCAGACATGGTACGTAAGGTAAAGAAGTTCAAAGCTGGATTCGTGATTAGCGATTCCAATCTGACACCGGATCATACCCTGGCAGACGTATTGGCCTTGGTACGCCAGACAGAGCATTCCACGATTGGTGTCACCGATGATGGTACACCTAACGGCAAGTTGTTAGGTATGGTCACCAGCCGTGATTACCGTGAGGGTAAAGATCCGATGGATAAAAAGGTAAGCGAGTTCATGACTCCCTTCTCGAAGTTGATCGTCGGAGAACTGGGCATCACGTTGAGTGAGGCCAACCAGATTATCTGGGATCATAAGTTGAATACATTACCTATTATAGATAAGGAGCAGCACCTGCAATATTTTGTCTTCCGTAAGGACTATGACAGCCATCGCGAGAATCCGATGGAGCTTTCGGGTGCGGACAAGAAGCTGTTGGTGGGTGCCGGAATCAATACCCGCGACTACAAAGAGCGTGTGCCGGCTTTGGTAGAGGCAGGCGTAGATGTAGTCTGCATCGACTCTTCGGATGGTTACTCCGAGTGGCAATATGAAACTTTGAAATGGATCAAGGAAAATTATGGCAACAAGGTATTGGTAGGTGCCGGTAACATCGTTGACCAAGAGGGTTTCAACTATTTAGCGAACGCAGGCGCAGATTTCATCAAGGTAGGTATCGGCGGTGGTTCTATCTGTATCACCCGTGAGCAGAAAGGTATCGGTCGCGGCCAAGCAACCGCGTTGATCGACGTAGCGAAGGCTCGTGATGCGTACTTCAAGGAGCACGGCGTTTACATTCCTATCTGTAGCGATGGTGGTTTGGTGCACGACTACCACATGGTATTGGCCTTAGCAATGGGTGCCGACTTCTTGATGATGGGTCGTTACTTCGCTCGCTTCGACGAATCTCCGACGAAGAAGCTGAAGATTGGTAACAACTTCGTGAAGGAATACTGGGGCGAAGGCTCTAACCGTGCGAAGAACTGGCAACGCTACGACATGGGCGGCACAGAAGGCATGAAGTTTGAGGAGGGCGTAGATAGCTACGTACCTTATGCCGGTAAGATGAAAGATAACTTAAAAGTAACGTTAGGCAAGATGATCGCTACGATGTGCAGTTGTGGCTCTACTACGATCCAGCAATTGCAGCAGCAGGCCAAGATCACACTCGTCTCCTCCACCAGTATCGTAGAGGGTGGCGCACATGACGTTATCTTGAAAGAACAACATTAATATTATATATAGAAAAAGGGGTGTCTCTAAAAAGGATACCCCTTTTTTATTCCAAAAGCTATTATCATGAGACATCTTTTCCTTTCTTTATTGCTCGGATTATTTTGTATCGGGCAAGCCATCGCATCATCGGATCAACAGATTCGGATTTCCACAAATGAGACAGACCTAATCTTACAAGTCGCACCTAACGGACGGCTGTATCAAAGTTATTTGGGTAGCAAACTACGCCACCAGGCTGATTTGACGCACTTGGCTTGGAACGTTCATTCCTCCACCGACGGCAGTGTGTCGACCCGTGGTTGGGAGGTCTATCCCGCATCCGGCATGGAGGATTATTTCGAGCCTGCTTTTGCCATTCAGCACAACGATGGCAATATGACCAGCCTCTTCACCTTTGTATCCTCAGAGACTCGTGTCATTGACGCAAACGCCTCAGAGACGATCATCCAGTTGAAAGACGAAGTGTATCCCGTAGAGGCTAAACTACACTACATCAGCTATGCCAAAGAGAACGTGATCAAGGCATGGACAGAGCTGAGACACACGGAGAAACGACCGATCACCATCTCTCGCTATGCCTCCAACATGCTCTATTTCGCCCGCGACAAATATGTGCTGACGGAGTTTAGCGGCGATTGGGCGAAAGAGGTACAGATGAGTAGCCAAGAATTGCATTACGGAAAGAAGATTCTCGACACCAAATTGGGCTCACGTGCCGCCATGCATGTCTCTCCCTTCTTCGAGTTAGGATTAGGCGCACCGGTACAGGAGAACGAAGGCGAGGTATTATTGGGCACCATCGGCTGGACAGGTAATTTCCGCTTCACTTTCGAGGTAGATAACGCAGGCAACCTGCGTGTGATCTCTGGCATCAACCCCTACGCCTCTGCCTACGAGCTGAAGCCGGGTGAATGGTTTGTCACACCGGAGTTTATTTTCACGCTGAGCCATCAGGGCGCAGGAAAGGCCAGCCGTAGTTTCCACGACTGGGCACGCAACTATCAGGTGAAAGCGGGCAAAGCAGACCGCATGACCCTGCTTAACAATTGGGAAAACACCAGCTTTAACTTCACAGAGAAACAGTTAGAGAACCTGATGAAAGAGGCGAAGCAGTTGGGCGTCGATCTCTTCCTCCTCGATGATGGTTGGTTTGCCAACAAATATCCCCGTTCCAACGATAAAGCAGGATTGGGAGATTGGGAAGTGACACGCAATAAATTGCCCAACGGCATTCCCCATTTGGTAAAATCCGCTAAGGAGGCAGGCGTGAAATTCGGTATCTGGATCGAGCCGGAAATGGTGAACCCGAAGAGTGAACTGTTTGAGCAACATCCTGATTGGGCCATCCGGTTGCCCAACCGTGAGACCTACTATTACCGGAATCAGTTGGTGCTTGATCTCAGCAATCCTGCCGTACAGGATTACGTCTATAGCGTTGTTGAGAAGATCATGAAGGAGAACCCTGATTTGGCCTTCTTCAAATGGGACTGCAACAGCCCGATCACCAATATCTATTCTCCCTACTTGAAAGAGAAACAGCAGAATCTGTATATCGATCACGTCAGAGGCGTCTATAACGTGTTCCGTCGGGTGGCAGCCAACTATCCGAACCTGCCGATCATGCTCTGCTCAGGGGGTGGCGCACGTTGCGACTACGAGGCGATGAAATACTTCACGGAGTTCTGGTGTAGCGATGATACCGACCCGGTAGAGCGCATCTTCATACAGTGGGGCTTCTCGCAGTTCTTCCCAGCTAAAACGATGTGCGCACACGTCACCAGCTGGAACAAGCAGACCAGTGTCAAGTTTCGCACCGATGTAGCCATGATGGGCAAGTTAGGATTCGACATCGGCTTGAAAGAGTTGAGCGCAGACGAATTGGCCTATTGCCAAACAGCTGTCGCCAACTACAACCGATTGAAACCCGCCATTTTGGAGGGCGATCTCTATCGCTTGGTTTCCCCCTACGAAGGCAACCACGCTTCCGTAATGTATATGGACAAGACACAAGCGAAAGGTGTTGTGTTTGCGTTCGACATCCATCCGCGTTATGGCGAGAAGCTGTTGCCCGTGAAGCTGCAAGGGCTGGATCCCGACAAGCAATACCGCATTGAGGAGATCAACCTCATGCCCGGACAGCGCTCCTCCCTCAAGGAGAACGGACAAACCTACAGTGGCGATTATCTGATGAAAGTGGGTCTCTATCTCTTCACGACAGGACAGACAAAGAGCCGTGTGATTGAAGTGAATGCAGTAACGCTTTAAATCTGGATTAACATGAAAAAGACAATTCTTTCGTTAGTAGCGCTATTAGCCTGCGCCTCCAGCGTTTGGGCAGAGATCAAGCTGCCTGCCTTGGTCGGCGATAACATGGTGCTGCAACAGGCTACCAAAGTGAGACTTTGGGGCGAATCTACACCAAACGCACAAGTAACCGCAACCAACTCGTGGGATCAGCAGACCTATCAGGCAACAGCTGATGCCAAGGGGCAATGGGAGCTCTGGCTGCAGACTCCCTCCGCTACCTTCGAGCCGCAACAGGTCACCCTGTCTGACGGTACCGATAAGATCGTTTTGCATGATCTCTTGATTGGCGAAGTATGGTTTGGTTCCGGCCAATCCAATATGGAGATGCCGCTGAGAGGCTTCTGGCACTGTCCGATCGAGGGCGGTAACCAAACAATTGCCACCTCCGGGAAGTATCGTCGTTCAGTGCGCTATGCCACCATTGATCGTCGGGGGGCTGTCGAACCGCAAGCCTATCCCCAAGGGGGCGAATGGGAAACCTGCGATCCGGCAAACGCACCGGGCTTTGGCGCGACCGCCTATTACTTCGCTACGCTATTGACCGAGGTGCTGAACGTGCCAGTCGGTATCATCAATTGCAGCTGGGGTGGCTCTACCGTAGAGGGTTGGCTGCCGAAGGAGATCCTGCAAGGTTATCCCGATGTCGATCTCAGCTTGGCCGGCAATGACGAGAAATGCCATCCGATGCTCCAACCGATGATCATGTATAACGGTCTGTTGAAGCCCTCCTGCAAATACACCATCAAAGGATTCCTTTGGTATCAAGGTTGCTCCAATGTGGGTCGCCCGGATTATGCCAACCGCTTGGCCACTATGGTCAGCCACTGGCGCAAGCTTTGGGGTTCGGAGGAGCTACCTTTCTACTTGGTGGAGATTGCGCCCTATTATTATGGGAAGGAAGATAACGGAGCCTTGCTGCGCGAGCAACAATACAAGGCCTCGCAGCTGATTCCGAATAGCGGTATGGTCTCTACCAACGACTTGGTGGAGGAATATGAACGGCGACAGATCCATCCAAAGAACAAGCGAACCGTAGGGGAGCGATTGGCCTATATGGCGCTCAACAAGACCTATGGGTACCGCACCATTGCTTGCGAGGGCCCGGTCTATGATCACATGGAGATCGAGAAGGATCAGGTAACCCTTTACTTCCGCCATGCGGAGGAGGGTTTCAACCGAGATAACGGTATCGTGGGCTTCGAGATCGCTGGCAAAGACAAGCGCTTTGTGAAGGCGAACGTAGTGAAGATCGATGGTAATAAGAAAACAGTAACCGTCAGCGCACCGGGTGTCAAGCAGCCGGTAGCGGTTCGGTACGGTTTCCACGATTTCCAGCTCGGCAACCTCAAGAATGTAGCCGAACTGCCCGTCGTCCCCTTCCGTACGGATAATTGGTAAACCTCTTCGCGCTTACAGAATTTATGGCCACGAGCGGGCGCAAAAAGGGGAACTCACATCGGACGCATTCCGACTGGGTTCCCCCTCTAACTATTTAGAGGCACTTTCCCAGGCCGGGAAAACACCTCTAATAGTTTAGAGGCACTTTCCCGCGCCGGGAAAAGCGTAATATACAGGTAACACGCTTGATCTGGACTGGGAAAAGACTTCTATCGGATTAGAGGCATTTTCCGAGACAGAAAAACGACCTATAAAACGATTAGAGGCTCTTTCCCGGACTAAAAAACGACCTTTAAATGATTAGAACTCCTTTCCCGCGCCGGGAAAAGAGCATTATTCGAGTAACACTCTTGTCCGAGACCGGGACAAGCGTATTATACGCGTAACACTCCTGTCCGAGGCTGGGAAAAGACTTCTAACGGATTAGAGGTATTTTCCCAGACAGAAAAACGATCTGTAGTCGCCGGAATGCAATGGACGTATGTGTTTGGAGATTGAACGATTTTAACTACTTTCGTAGCCGTAACAGATAAATCTATCCGCAATGAAAAAGCTTATTACCTATTTTTGGGGACTGCTCCTCCCTTTATGTAGTCTCAACGCACAAAGTGCTGAGGAGCAAACAAGGGTAACACTCGACACCACAGAAGGTGAGATCGTGCTGGCCCTCTACAACGAGACCCCTCTTCACCGGGATCATTTCGTGCAGAAAGTAAAAGAGAGCGTTTATGATGGAAGAGACTTCAATCGGGTGATTGAGGGATTTGTGGTGCAATGTGGCGAGGAGGAGGCCGAGGATGTGATCCCCGCCGAGATTCGCTATCCACAGCTGTATCACCGACGAGGCGTATTGGCGATGGGGCGTTGTACGGCAGACCCAACCCATGAGTTAAAGAGCGCCAGCGAACAGTTTTACATTGCCTGGGGTAAATCGTTGGATGAAAAGGCGCTGCAACGTGCCGATTCGCTGATGCAAGTACGAAGCTATGGCCGTTGCCAGATGGATGAAGAGGTACGTCATTACTATCAACAGCACCCCGGTCTTCCCGCCTTGGATGGCAGTTACACGATTTTTGGCGAGGTTATCAAAGGTATGGAGGTCGTAGAACGCATCCAAGCCGTGCCCACTAACAAGCAGGATCGCCCCTTACAGGCTGTCACGATCCGACGAGCCACGGTACAGGAACCTGATCCAACTGTCTATTGGTCGCAGCCGGCTGTTTACGTCGATGCCTATCGGTTGGCGGATAGCATCACCCCTGTGATCGAGTGTCGATACGACTCGCTCTATACCATCCGAAACTGGTATGGGGTGTCGGGGCATGACGTATCATTTGTCTTACGCACAGTCGCCGATTCCACGCTGATCGAGGTGGTTGAGGCCGACTCCGTGAAAGGCAACTATTCGTATGTGGCCACCGGCTTACCCCAACTACCGACCGCCACCATCTATCCCCGGCCTTTTGTTGAGACCAACACGCTTTGCTCAGGCTTCTATGGTAATCGACAAAAAGGAAGAGTATGGGCCTATACCTATCTATATACACCCGAAGGCCAATGGGATGGTGGACATCTCTACACCTTGATGTGGGGTGAGGCTCCAGCCAAACCCATCTGGCGTGTGCAGGGACACAGCACCTTGGTGGGCAACGTACCGGGATTAACCAGCACCTTAGAGGCTTACGCAGACGGACGCTACATCTTGCGGGATTGGTATGGCGTGGAAAAATATGACCTGGAGTTCCGTTTACGTCCAGATGGAGGGATTGAATTGCTCGACTATTATTGGACGACCGAAACAGGAGAGCGATTCGTGCAATGTCGCCGGGAGGATATTAGCTATGCAGCTATCCCTCAATCAGCTGATCAACCGAATGGAGGATTAGAAGGAGATGCCCAATCCGGAAAGCTCCATTTCCGCATGACGGCCCATCAGAATGATGATCAGCCGATCGCAGATCCGGCCCATCCGGAGTTTATCTTCGAATGGTGAGGAATTACGAAACAATTCGTACTTTTGTGCCAATTTTCATTGCTGCATGATCGACCAACCGACAATAGACCGAATCCTGGAGGCTGCCAACATCGTGGATGTAGTCTCTGAGTTTGTGACCCTGCGGAAACGCGGGGTCAACTACGTAGGATTATGTCCTTTCCATGCAGACAAGAGTCCTTCTTTTTATGTCTCTCCCGCCAAAAACATCTGTAAATGTTTTGCTTGCGGGGCCGGAGGATCGCCCGTGCATTTCATCATGAATCATGAGCAGCTCTCCTATTATGAAGCCTTGCGTTTCTTAGCCAAGAAATACAACATAGAAATCAAAGAGCGCGAGCTGACCGAGCAGGAGAAGCAGGCGCACAACGACCGGGAGAGTATGCTGATTCTCAACAGTTGGGCCTCGAATTACTTCCAGCAGTTGTTACATGAGCATCCCGAGGGACGCAGCGTAGGTTTGCGTTACTTTGCTGAGCGAGGTTTGCGGGAGGAGACCATCCGCAAGTTTCAGTTGGGTTACAGCCTCGACCAGCGAGACGCGCTCTTCCGCACTGCCACAGCCGCAGGTTACAAACAAAACTATTTAGAGAAGACCGGATTGATCATTCCCTATGAGAACGGGCGAGCGAACGATCGTTTCAGAGGGCGTGTCATCTTCCCGGTACATACGTTGAGTGGCAAGGTGGTAGCCTTTGGCGGGCGTGTCTTGCGCAAAGGGGAAAAGACCGCCAAGTATGTCAATTCGCCCGAGAGCGAGATCTACCACAAGAGCAACGAGCTATATGGCCTCTTCTTCGCCAAACAAGCCATCGTGAAGCAAGATAAATGTTTCTTAGTGGAGGGCTACATGGATGTCATAGGTATGCACCAAGTGGGGGTAGAGAACGTGGTGGCCTCCTCGGGAACGGCCTTGACACAAGGACAAATCCGCTTGATTCATCGCTTCACGGAAAACATCACTGTGCTTTATGATGGTGACGCTGCCGGCATAAAGGCCGCTCTGCGAGGCATTGGCATGTTGATTGAAGAGGGCATGAACGTGAAGGTCGTATTACTGCCCGACGGAGAGGATCCCGACTCATTCGCTCGTCGTGGGGCATCCGCCTTCGATACCTATATCAAGGAGAACGAGACCGACTTCATTCGTTTCAAGATGCGATTACTCTTGCAAGAGTCTGCTGACGATCCAATCAAGCGCTCCAACGTGATCAACGACATCTTGCGCACCATCGCTATCATCCCCAACAACATCGCCCGTGCGGTCTATTTGCGCGAGTGCAGCGAAACGATGGGTATCGACGAACAGGTCCTGCTGAAAGAGGTCAACCGACTGCGATTACAGCAGGAGCAGCGAGGTGCGAGCAACTATGCCACTCGTATATCCCCGACTACCCCTTTACAGGAGGCGCCTCCCCCTCCTCCACTTCCCGCCGAAGCTGCACCACCTGTGTCACCACCTAATGACACAGCCTCACCCAGCGAACCACCTTCTTTTGAGTTGATTCCATTAGAGGAGGAGGTGGCACAGCAGACGCCTCAAACCCCTCAAGAGGATCCGAAGGTGCAAGCCCCTTCCCCTTATGAAGCGTATGAGCAATCACTCGTGCGCTACATCGTGCGCTATGGCGAGCGTATCATCTTTGACTACCAAGATGAGCAGACCCAAGAGCAGATCCAGATGCGTTTGGCGGAGTATGTCCGTTTCGACCTTGACCGAGATGGGATTCAGATCGTCCACCCGCTTTATAAGCAGATTTTAGAGGAGGCTGCGGCACATTGTACAGAGGAAGGATTTACGGCCTACCGCTATTTCTTAGCCCATCCCGATGCACAGATCAGCCTATTGGCCGCCAACTTAGCGAGCGAAAAGTATCAGTTGAGCAAGTACCACTCCAAGTATCAAACGATCGAGCCAGAGAGCGAGCGATTGGACTTTGTGGTGCCTCAAGAACTGTATGCCCTCAAAGAGGCACACATTCAAGAGTCAATCAAACAGTTACAACAATGCATCAAAGAAGCCCAAACCGACGAGGAGACGCTAACCTTGATGCGACAGCTCAACGAGCTGAACAACCTGCGCCGTCTGCTCTGCAAGCAGTTGGGCGAACGAATCATCTTACGGATGTAAAAAGCACCAAGTTCGGTGAAACGCTTATGAAGCTCTAATCTGGGATTAGAGCTCCACCGACTTTGGTTTAGAGGATCACCGAGTTTGGTATAGAGGAAGAGCGGAGGAACAACGGACCTGCAACGAAGGAATTATAGGGTCATGCGGTCAGTTCTATTGCAACAACTGGCCTCCACAGGCCGCTCTCGTAGAGTGTGATTATCCTGACCACCGTATCACCTATACATTGCCTAAGCAATGGGTAGCGCCCGCGAGTGAGTTCTATCAGTGGGAACCTTCTCCCCGGCTAAACAAAGATGTATTGGTGCGGCTCTCCATCTCACCCAAGATGTATCCATTCGGGATTAAGGACGTAGTGAAGAGAGGTGATTTTCCCATTGCCTGGACCAATACCAAGTATCGTATGGTCTATCTCAATACTGGCCATGGGAAGGAAGGCTTTGGAGATGCTACTCAAAACTTGCTTTTCACCAACGCTTTCCGTTGGGTAGTAAGCCGTAGCCCGAAGGGGAATCCATTTATTAACTTGAAATAGATGGCGAAAAACTATTAAAAGCCTTCCAGCCGGCCACATACCCCTAACAATCTGGCTCAATCCGTCATCCCTGAGGCTGTGTCGTAATTGAGTTTTACGGTGCAGCCTCTGTTTTTGGAGGGCTATCCCCACTAAAAATCTATCGAGCCATAATCTACAAGGAAGACAAAAAAATCCCGCCCTCTCAATGAGAAGACGGGAAAGGTTGTTCTACTCGGATTCGAACCAAGACAAACAGGACCAGAATCTGTTGTGCTACCATTACACCATAGAACAATGTAAAAACATCGCAATATACTTTCAAAAGAGTTGTTCTACTCGGATTCGAACCAAGACAAACAGGACCAGAATCTGTTGTGCTACCATTACACCATAGAACAATACCTTGCGCCTAACCCTCTTGTTAGACGCTGCAAAGGTAACCACTTTTTCATAAACTGCAAATTTTCTCCTCTTTTTTTTCAATCGACGAACAAAAAAGAGGCTCTGCTGTTGTAATGAGAGGAGTTTATACCTAATATTATCAGCAGACAAAGGTAGCGGAAAGGAAATAAGAACTATCTTTGCAAGTTCAAAATAATAATGTATTCGCATAAGCAGAAAAGTTAAATCAGAATAATGGATCAAACAAAAGCATTAGTGCAGGCCATTGTAGAGGGCATGCAAGAGAAAAAAGGTAAAAACATCGTCACAGTAGATTTAAGCCAGACCGTAGGTGCCATTTGCCAGTACATGGTCATTTGTGAAGGCAACACCCCAACTCAGGTATCAGCCCTGTCGGACTCCGTTTGGGATTTTGCTCGCCGCAATGCCAATGAGAAACCTCTCTCTATCGATGGCCATCAAGGAGCTCAATGGATCGGCATGGACTATGGAACCGTATTAGTTCATATTTTCTTGCCTGAGCGACGAGCTTTTTACAATCTTGAGAATCTTTGGGCAGACGCCCAAGTAACATCAATTCCAGATATTGCCTGAGCATTAGAACATGACGTATGGAAAATAAGAATACCCCTTTTAGTCCTCCCTCAAAAAACGGCAAGCAGAAGATGTTTCGTTTCAATTTCTATTGGATGTATGGACTCATCTTCCTGTTGCTCGTTGCGCTATATATGAGTAATGACTCCGTTAGCTCTAAAGAACTGGGATGGACAGAGTTTCAGAAATTGGCAGAAGAGAACACCTTTGAGCAAATGACAGTTTTCAACAAGCGCAATGTGGTGGAGGCTACTGTGCGCAAAGATAAGATAGAGCAGGTGTTCGGTTCAAACTATGACTACCAGAAATTGGGCAACAGCCCCAAAATTTATGTAACAATTCCCTCCGCAGATAAATTCTCCGACTTCTATGATAAGGCTGTAAGCTCCAATCAGATCAGCACGAAAGTACGATTTGAAGAAGGCGACGACACCATTTGGAGTTTCATCGTCTCTTTTGGCCCAATGATCCTGCTGATCTTAGTCTGGATCTTTTTAATGCGACGCATGTCAGGCGGTGCTGGCTCTGGTCCCGGTAGTGTATTTAGCGTAGGACGAGCCAAAGCTCAACTCTTTGACAAGGAGTCGGATCGCAAGGTGACCTTCAAGGATGTAGCTGGGTTAGCTGAGGCCAAGCAAGAGGTTGAGGAAATCGTTTCATTCTTGAAGAATCCCGGCAAATACACAGAATTAGGTGGAAAGATTCCCAAGGGAGCACTGTTGGTAGGTCCTCCGGGAACGGGTAAAACCCTCTTGGCAAAGGCGGTAGCTGGCGAAGCAGATGTACCGTTTTTCTCTTTGTCTGGATCTGATTTTGTAGAAATGTTTGTCGGTGTAGGTGCCTCACGCGTACGAGACCTCTTTCGCCAAGCAAAGGAAAAGGCACCCTGTATTGTTTTTATCGACGAGATTGATGCTGTAGGGCGTGCTCGTGGTAAGAATGCCAATATGGCAAGCAACGATGAGCGAGAAAACACGCTTAATCAGTTACTAACAGAAATGGATGGTTTTGGCTCTAATAGTGGTGTCATCATCTTAGCGGCCACTAACCGAGCAGACATCTTAGATAAAGCATTGCTGCGTGCCGGACGTTTCGATCGACAGATCCACGTGGAGCTACCCGACCTGAACGAGCGCAAAGAGATCTTCGGCGTGCACTTACGTCCTATCAAGATCGATGAAAGTGTGGACGCTGAATTCTTAGCTCGTCAAACCCCGGGTTTCTCCGGAGCAGACATTGCCAACGTTTGCAACGAAGCAGCATTGATCGCAGCCCGCAAAGGCAAGAGTTTCGTGCAAAAGGAGGACTTCATGAATGCCGTAGATCGTATTGTGGGTGGATTGGAAAAGCGGTCTTGCATCATGACTGAGGAGGAACGCAAGAGCATTGCCACACACGAGGCTGGCCATGCCACCTTGAGTTGGTTGTTGGAACATGCTAATCCGTTGGTGAAGGTTACCATCGTGCCCCGTGGAAAGGCGTTAGGTGCCGCTTGGTACCTACCGGAGGAGCGACAGATTACTACCAAAGAACAGTTACAGGATGAGATGTGCGCCACTTTAGGTGGACGTGCTGCTGAAGAATTGTTTCTTGGTAAGATCTCGACCGGCGCAGCCAATGACTTAGAGCGTGTCACGAAACAAGCCTACGCTATGGTGGTTTATTTCGGCATGAGCAAACGCCTGCCCAACCTCAACTATTACGACTCAACAGGACAAGACTGGGGCTTCACCAAGCCTTATAGCGAAGATACTGCCAAGTTGATTGACAGCGAGGTACAACAGATTATCGATGAGCAATACGAACGAGCTAAAGAGATTCTTTCTAAACATTCGGACGGGCATCACCAACTGGCACAGGTCCTACTGGAACGAGAGGTGATTTATTCGGAAGACGTAGAGCATATCTTCGGCAAACGTCAATGGATTTCTCGCTCACAAGAGATCTTACAGCTGCAAGAGAAAGCCAACGAGAAAGCGGCTGAGGAGCAGGCTAAGGCCAGTGACAATAACGATAAACAACCTACGGCAGCCACAACGGAAGCCTGATTTATCCATCCATAAAAACACAACGCTTTGAAAAATTTCATCACAAGAGCACTGACAGGTATCGTCTTCGTGGCGATATTGGTCAGTGCCATCTATATTCATTCTTATTATTTCTTAGTGGTATTTGGGCTGATTACCGGATTAACTTTGTGGGAATTTTACGGGTTGACATTATCCCAAACACAAAGTCATCTCAATCGCCTGTTTTGCGCTTTAGGAGGCGCTTATTTATTTGCTGCCACTTTTAGCTACACACATGACTTGACGGAACGCTGGATATTCCTCCCCTATCTCTTTTTCTTACTAATCACGCTGATCGCTCCACTCTATGAGAAGGAAGATAATCCCCTAAAGCGGTGGACAGTTACCCTCTTCGGACAGTTCTATTGCGCAGGCTCCTTCTCGTTGCTGAACTTATTGACCTCTGTGACTGGTTATCCGGGAGAGATTGTCCATATACCCTACTTCGCCCTGGCGCTCTTCGTACTTATTTGGTTGAATGACACGGGTGCCTATTGTATTGGCTCACTATTTGGAAAGCATCGGCTATTTGAACGCATCTCTCCGAAGAAATCATGGGAGGGATTTGTAGGCGGTTTACTCTTCGCCCTGCTTGCCTCACAGGCATTTGCCTATTTGCTACCCACATATAGTGCTGCACAATGGTTAGGATTAGCGGTAGTTGTAGTAGTATTTGGCACGTGGGGAGACCTGATTGAGTCCTTACTGAAACGGCAATTAGGTATCAAAGACTCAGGTCATGTGCTTCCTGGACATGGCGGCATGCTCGACCGGTTTGACAGCGTATTGTTAGCTATACCGGCCGCCTACATCTATATCGAACTGTTTATTCGAAATTAAACGTAAGCACAATCATACGCGAAGTCGCTTTAGAAAGCGCTTGCGTATATTTTAGGGTCGTCTGGTCCACAAGGTCCGGACGATCTTTTTCTATTAAATCCACCAAACCGAAACAGAACTTCAACTCGGGGCAGAGCTTAAAGAAAGGCAGATAGAGATCGCATCCAATACCAAACTCCAAACCAAAATCCGTGCTTTTCAACAACAAAGGATTTCCTTTCTTACGGCCAATGTCCAGTGAACCATAGGCACCAGCAAGAATATAGGGACGGTAATTATTAAGTCTCAAGGCTGTGTATTTTAAATCGATTGGGAAATTCAAGTAACTAGAACGCACGTTAGTAGTAAACTCCTCCCCTGTAGATTGCTCCCGGAAAAGGAACTTTTTATCGCCAAAATGGATGGTAGGAGTAAAACGCAGATTCAAAAAGGTATTCAGGTAAAGATCACCTATCACACCCACACTAAAACCCGGGGAATAAGAAGGGATCTCTGCGAACCAAGTCTCGCCATCGGTAGTCATACCAGAATGAGTCAAGATAAGATCTTGGGTATGAAGACCCACATGGAATCCTAAATGAAACCACTTCATGTCGGCATACGGCTGGTTTTTCACACGCTCACGCTGCGCCATCACGTTCCAGCTCGTAAGGCAAAAGATACAACCTAATATCAGTACAAATTGTCTCAAGTCAGTCTATATTTTGGATAATAACGTAAGTGGAGCGAAGTTATTGCCAAAAAGTGGTTTTTTGCATAAAAATAGCTGGCAGATATTTTTTAAATAGAAAGAAAACTCTACATTTGCACCAACTAACTAATAGAGTTATCAATTTTTAAACTGTAAAAAAATGGCTTACGTAATTAGTGATGATTGTATTGCTTGCGGTACTTGTATCGACGAGTGTCCGGTAGGAGCAATTTCTGAGGGTGACAAGTATCATATCGACCCTGAGATGTGTGCTGATTGTGGAACTTGCGCTGACGCATGTCCGACAGGCGCTATCCACCCTGCTGAGTAATCCGCACAAACCTAAGGATAATCACTCAAAAGTGAGACCCTGAGGCATAACGAGCCACCTCCCTCGTCGGAGCGTGGCCCGTTGTTTTCATTTTGACACTCACAGAAACAAACGATCTTCAAAACAATGGTCAATCGAATTTTAATCCGCATTAAAGTCTTACAGATAGTTTACGCCTATTATCAAAATGGGAATGGCAACTTACAGTCTGCAGAAAACGACTTGCAATTCAGCCTGAAAAAATCGTACGAATTGTATCTTTCCTTCTTACTATTACTCATAGAGGTAACTCATCTGCAGAGTCAGATCATAGAGACAAAGAAAGAGAAATATATCCCTACCCAAGAGGAGTTGAATCCTAATATGCGTTTTGTCAACAACCGGGTAATAGCTCAGTTAGCTGCCGATAAAGGCTTTTGGCAATTGATCAAAGAGAACGGTATATCCTGGGACAACGACGAGGATTTCGTGAAACGGGTGTTAGAGCTGATCTTAAGCTCTGACTTGTATGCTGAATACCTGGAAGCCGAGGAAGATAGTTACGAACATGATCTTCAATTTTGGGCTAAAGCTTTCAAGCAGCTAATTTGCGACAATGAAATGATTGAAGAGCACTTGGAAGACAAAAGTATCTTCTGGAATGATGATGTAGAGATCATTGAGTCATTCGTACTCAAAACCATCAAACGTTTCAAGGAGACACAGCCTGCCACTTCTGCATTACAGCCGATGTTCAAAGGGGAAGAGGACCGCACCTTTGCCATCAAGCTTTTGCGTCAGACCTTCCTAAAAAAAGAAGAGTATCGAGAGCTAATTGGACGATATTTGACCAATTGGGAAGCAGATCGTATTGCTCACATTGACATGGTAATCCTGCAAATTGCCTTGGCGGAGATTTTTGCCTTCCCTACAATTCATACCAGCATCAGCATGAATGAATACATTGAAATCGCCAAATATTATAGCTCTCCCAAAAAGGTACCATTTATCAACGCAATTCTTGAAGCTATCATTCGTGATGCCAAAAGAGATCACAAACTGCTAAAAGAATAATCAACGAGAACCAGTAACATCAACAATATAAAAACGAGATTTTTAAGACATGAACTTACTTAGCATTTTACTGCAAACCGCAGCCGATGGTAGCCAATGGTCAGGCATCGTGATGATGGTCGTTATCGTAGCGATCTTCTATTTTTTCATGATCCGTCCGCAACAGAAAAAGCAAAAAGAAATTCAGAAAGCGCGCGAAGCTCTGAAAACTGGAGACAAGGTAATCACCGCTGGTGGTATCTATGGCAGAATCCGTGAAATTGGAGACATCTATATGATGATTGAAGTAGCAAATGGAGTGATCATTCGTGTGGATAAAACCTCTATTTTTGCTTCGGCTGAAGATGCTGCCCAACAGCAGAAATAAACGAGAAAAAAGACTTTGACGTATGTCCCATATAGAGCATTTATCTCAATCCGTCAAGTCGTTGAATAAACAGACTAAGGCTTATTTCCATGGAGATCAATGGAAAGAGGCCTTGGTCTTTTTCTTTTTCGTACTCCTCGCATTTGGCTTCTGGTTACTCCAAAGTCTGCAACAGGAATATGAGATTTCGTTGACATTTCCCGTAAAATATAAAGAGTTACCTGCGGACATTGCTTTTGACGAAGAAATACCTCAACAGATTATGGCCAAAGTAAAAGACAAAGGTAGCGTCTTACTTAACTATACACTTGGACGTACTTTACTTCCCATAGAGGTTAAGTTGGATAACAAAGAGAAGCAGGGTGTTCTCCATTTCAGCAAGAAGCAAATTGAGAATGACATCCAAAAACAGCTACTTGCAACAACCTCCCTGATCGAATTTGAACCGCAACATATAGAGGCCTCCTTTAGTCAACGAAAGCATAAACCGTTACCTGTCAAGTTTGATGGTGACATTCAATTTATCACAGGCTTTCAATTGGCTGGAGAGATTCAGATTGAACCCAGCGTAGTGGATGCCTACGCCTCCGCTGCCGCACTTGACACCTTGCAGGAGGCATTGACCCAATTCACGGAGGTAAAGAAGGGCAACAAAACCGTGCAACGTACCGTGGCGTTACGCCCCATTGCCGGTGTCAACCTGGTTCCTACTACGGTGACAGTCACCCTGCCCATTGAGGAATACACAGAGAAGAGTTTGAACATCCCCATTATCTGCAAGGGAGTGCCTCACCATTACAAAGTGCGCCTATTCCCTTCAGAGGTCACCGTGACCTGTAGCGTTCCTCTCTCTCGATTCAAGGCTTTGTCAGAATCACAATTTGAGATCACGATCGACTACAACGAGTTGGAACAGAATGCCTCTGGCTCCTGTTACGTACACCTGACCCGTAAGCCAGAATGGGTACATACCCCTACCCTCCTTCCCACCCAAGTGGAGTTTTTATTAGAGCACAATGAACATTATGATTAAAATAGGCATCACGGGAGGAATTGGTAGTGGAAAGTCTGTTGTAGCCACCCTGTTTCGTCTTTTTGGGGTTCCCGTCTATATCGCTGACGAGGAGAGTAAGCTACTCACTAACCAGTCAGAGACGATTCGCAAACAACTCATTGCCCATTATGGAGAGGCCATCTACACCCCAGAAGGCCTGAACAAACCGCTCTTGGCGGCGAAGATCTTTCAAGATCCAGCGCAACTACGCATCGTGAATGGCATCATTCATCCAGAGGTTAAACATCATTTTAGGGCATGGACCGCACAACAAACTACCCCTCTTTGCGCCATCGAGAGTGCCATTCTCTTTGAGTCTGGCTTCGACAAGGAGGTAGATACCCACCTCATGGTCTATGCCCCTAAAACATTGCGTATCGAACGAGCTACAGCACGTGACGCTGCCTCCAAAGAGACGATCATACAACGCATCGAGAGTCAAATGGCGGATGAGGAAAAGCGAAAGTTGGCCAATCACCTGATCTACAACGATAATCTACAACCGCTTATTCCACAAGTCACGAGATTTATAGCCCAACTACAGGATAACAGCAAGACTTTTTAAGTTTCTCTGTCTGCTTTTTCAAACAGTTTGTGTTACATTTGCACCTCAGATATCACATAAACATATTTTACTAAACATCAAAGAAAGAAAAAGAAAGCTATGTTGAAGACGATTTTGTCTATTACAGGAAAACCAGGATTATATAAGCTGGTATCCCATGCGAAGAATATACTGATCGTGGAATCACTTGCAGACAAGCGGAGAGTACCGGCTTACGCTAAGGATAAGGTAATCTCATTAGGAGATATCGCCATGTATACCACCGACACAGAAGTGCCTTTGCATGAAGTACTCACCAACATGAAGAATAAGGAAAATGGCAATCCGACAGCCCTCTCTCCCTCCAAGGCTTCTACGGAGGAGTTACGAAACTATTTAGCTGAAGTATTGCCCAACTACGATCGCGACCGTGTCTATCCGAGCGATATTCGCAAATTAATCTCTTGGTATAATATTTTGGTCAAGGCTGGTATCACGGAGTTCACACCGACTGAGGAGGCTCCCGCAGCAGAACAAAACGAGGAATAGTATTCTGAAATCATTGTAGTAGAGACGTAGCATGATGCTACGTCTCTACTTTTTATTTAATCTTCAATCACCCGAAGGATATCGAAACAGAAACCTTTCGAGAGCTGAAGACCCATAGTCACTTCACCCGTCGGAATATCGTAGATATAGATGCGAGGATTATCCGTCTCACCTTCACCTTCCGTACAACCGATATAGGCCTTATCACCTACAACCACACTACGTTGCGAGAAGCGACCTCCACAATAGGGCAGATCAACGCCTGAACAGCTCACCCGCTTCCGTTCGCCGGTAGCCAAGTCGATGATTGTATAGAAGTGGCTAACACTATCAATCTTCACACCTTTGCTGTTGTCACGAGAATAAGCCAATGCCTTGCCATTCGCCAAATACTGAATGGTCAGCAATTTACCCTCTGGATTTGGGAAACCATTGTAGGCGGTATCAAAAGTGGTCTTGTCCGCATCCATACGCAGCAGCACACCCGTCTCATCGCCATTGATGGTCTTTAAGCAAGCCATATAGAGGTTGCCACTCTCATCATACATCACCGTGTTCTGCATCAACTCGCCATAGGCACTGGCGGCACATTCCTCAGCTAAAGCGGGATCCACATCGTGAATCTCCTGCACCTGCATCGTAACCGGATCAATCACGGCCACATGGAACGTAGAAGTAGCAGACTCCGTCAAACCTGCGGCAATCTTGCCATTGTAGAAATAGAACAGTTTGCCATCTGTCTGCCGATAGGTCAAGATACCTGAGGTAGAAAGCGCAGAGGCTCCTTCTGGCATTGGGATATCCAACGTTCCCTCAGCTGCGATACTCAACGACTCACCACCATCGTTCAGCTTGGACCAATAAACAATCTTGTGATCAGAGTCGGTACCGACCACCACCAGCGTAGCGTCATCCAACCATGCGTGGGTGTATTTACGAGCAAAATAGGTATTGCCCAAGAAAGGAACCTCTGCAATCTTCTGTGCGATCTCATCACCATCTGCATCCTTCACAATCTGGAATTTCACGAACCGATCAGCCGGAGACTGCGGTACTTGATAATAATACTTGCCCTTCACGATGCTCTCCATCGTATAATCCTGCGTAATATCCAGACCTTTACCAGTAAAATCCACCATCGGTTGATCGGAGGTCAATGCACTCACACTGCGCACGAACGTACCATTCTTATTCTGCGACATACCACCATGTTTTACCGCACAAACAAAGAGATCAAAATGGTAAGTAGCTGTGGGGGTTGGTTCCGGTTCCTCAGGAGTCACTGGTTGCTCAGGCTCTTCGGGAGTCACAGGTGGAGTCACCACAGGATCATCGTCTGAACAGGCCGTAAACGCAACGGCCATACAAGAGGCCATAAAGGCACTCATCATTAACTTTAATACTTTCATATTTTTTGATTTATTGAATGAATAGTCTGAACTTCGCAAAAAAGGCACGACCCGGCTTTTGCAGCATATAATTGTCGTAGGCCATCTTGTCAAACAGGTTGGTGCATTGCAACGAGAAGTTGTAACGCCCATCCTTCCAAGAATAGAGCAACCCGACGTTGGAAAGATTCTGGGTCGGTACACGAGCCTTCGTCTTGGAGGAGCCGTATGCCTCCCACGTCAGGTAGAACCAATGCACCCACTGATACTCATAGCTTAACCGAAGGCGATCAGAAGGCAACCACATATTCTTGAAGGTATAGGAGGCTTCCGCATTGATGAACGACCACGGTTTATTGGGCGTACGGTTGTGATAAGTCACGGAGGGCTTGCCATCCTGTTTGTAGCGTCGTTGATCCCGAGCGTCTTGATAGCTGGCATTGACCATCAGATGCAGCTTGTCCGACCAATCGTAACGCACCTCGCCTTCCACGCCTTTGATATGCACCGCATCCACATTCTCGTATTGCATCATACCCTCCTGCTGGGAGACCGTCGCCTGGATGTAATCATCCACCAAGCGTAGGAAGCCACTCCCCTCGTAGTAGAGCACATGACCAGGAGCCATGCGGATCGTGCCATACAAGCCCAAATTGAAATTATCACTGCGCTCGGGTTGCAACGCCACGTTGGGATAGATGGTCGCACCGTTACCCAACAGCTCTTGGGAGAGTGGCAGACGTACACTATGCTCATACGAGAGCTTCCATGACGACCAAGGTTTCCACGTAAACCGTGAGCCTAAGCCACCTCCCCAATAGAGATGTGTATCGCTCGGTTTGACCGTAGCAGATCCCGTGATGGAGGAAAGCTCCGTCTGCTCTACCTTTAAGTGATTGACATAGTCTTTGAGGAAAAAGACATTATTCAGCCGATCCGACAGGAACGACTGCGTATAGGAGAGTCCGATCACATGCTTCACCAACGCATCGTTCGTCGGCACATAGGTCTCATCCACCTCATCCGATTGCTTATTGCCTGTCCGATTCAACAGATAGTTGAGGCTAAAGGCATGTTTATCATTCAGGGCATACGTCAGATTCACCCTCGACATCGTCAGCGGGCGCTCATAATGACGCCATGAGCGACCTCGTCCACGTATCTCACTGAACGAACCGTTAATATAGGTGCCATCCCAATAATATTTGCGATAGGTTGTGTCGATCGTCTCCGAATGATCCCACGTCTGCGAGAGCAACGCCTGCAATGAGAGGCGCTCCACAAACAGATCTTGCTTTTGGTAGCGAGCTGAGATGGAGGCGGCATGGCTATTGCGTTCCGCCATACCATACACCCAAGTCTGCACCGATCCCGTCTGCAACTCCTTATTGACCAATGAGTAAGAACCCGAAACAAAGAAGGCATCCGCCCACGGTTTATCGGTCACACCCACCTCTAACTGTCCTAAGAGCGAGAGGTAATCGTCATGGAAACGGCGGCAATCGGTCGTGATAAAACCAGTCTTATCGGCATTGCGCACCTCTACCCCTTTCATCAGATAGTCATTCTTCGAATAGTTCACGCCAATGGTGGGCTTCACGATCAATCCGCTCTTTGGCTCCACAAACTGCGCATTCAAATCGGCCCGATGCGTATGGAAAGAGCCGATGCCATAAGAGACATCCAAGTAATTCCGTTTGCTCTGATTAGTGATGATATTGATTGCCCCGCCTAAGGCATCATCGCCCAAACTGGCAGGAACCACCCCTTTGTAAATCTCGATGCGCTCAATCAAATTCACGGGCAAATTTGCCAAAGAAACACCCGTACCTTTCGTCGAAAGCGGAACACCATCAATAAAGTAACGCACAGAATTGCCAGACATACCATTGATAGAGAGGTCGAAATCAGAACCCACTCCACCCTCTTCTCGCACACGAATACCCGTCGTACGGTTCACCATCTCATTCAAATTACCTACGGAATTGATCAGCGGCTTGACATCCAAGGCATTCACAGCAAAGGCACCCTCACGAATCTGTTGGCTCTTCGATTTACCCAACACCTCCACCACATTCAGCGAGACGCTACTCTCCTTCAATTGGAAATCCTTTCGTTTATTGCCATGGAGCGTTACCCTCATCTTCACCGACTCATAACCAACCGTGGAGACCACCACCGTATAGGTACCCTCTTTCAATGTCAATTGGTAATGCCCCTGCTCATCCGAGTAGGTTCCAAATGTCGTATGCTCAACGGCGATAGTCGCCATAGGGAGAGGCGCTTTCCCCTCATCCATTACCCTCCCGGAAAGGGTGTACTTTGTCTGCGCTACCATAGAGAGGCAGCTCAAACAACACATGACCCATACGATACGTAAGAAAATTCTCATCTTATCTCTTTTGTTCGCCATTATCACTGCTTATTTTCTGGGAGAATGAGACGAACAAAAGACTTAATCGCTTCGCTCTTCGAGCTTCACCTATTGAGAAGTTAGGACTTAGGAATTGAATAAGTCCTCATTCCTAATGCCCCATTCCTAAATTATGAAGTCCAAAGTTTCGTTGCTCTATATCCCGAAAGCAAGTAAAACTATTCATTATTTATGGTAGGTCTTCTGACTTGTCCCATTCCCGATCGCCTTCCCAAGGGCCACACCCCTCAGTGGCAGAGATGATCGAAAATTTCCACGGAACTTACAGCAGCGGGTCTGTCCAGGATTTTCACCTGATTCCCTTTTCATCACACCGCCCTTGCGGGAGGCATCGTGAGCCATAAATTGCCGCAAAGTTATATGCTTTTTTTCAAACTTACAGCTCTTTTATCAAAAAAAAGCGTAGCTTTGCCAGCAAGAAAGTATAGCAAAAAGATCATGAATAAACACACTTTTCAAAATTACTTATTCCTATCCTTGCTTTGGATTTGTTGTGGATGCGAAAACACGTTAGATGGACTCTCATTGCGAAGCGACCAAAACGAACGTTTTTACTGGGGAAATAATGCGGCAGCCTCTGAACGTGTTGCAAAAATCATGTATAATGAATCAAACGGATCACGCTCCGAACGGTTTAAGATAGTCCACATCTCTGACGTTCATATCTCTTCTTGGTCTCCCAGCAACCATTACGTACTTCCCATTAACCTACGGCAATCTGTTCAATTTGCCAACCAACCTGAATTACGCATCAATGCGATGGCCGTTACTGGCGATTTTATTTCGTACGGGAAGAAAAGCGAAGCCAAGGCATATATGAAATCTTTTGCGTCATCACTACAACAAGATAACTTTATTCCATACGTCATCTGCACAGGTAACCATGACAGTAATATAGGAGCTCAAGAGGATAGAAGTCCAATTATGTCCACATTGTTTTATAAGCCAGAGATCACAAACTTACTATTTACCAATAATCAAAACTCATATAAACGCATACCCAATGAGAACTATTACTACAAAGATTTCTCAAATCCACAAGGAGGTACAATCCGAATGATTGCATTGGATATGATTGATCAGCCAAGCGATGTATATAATACGCTCAATTATGCGCATTATAGCCAAGAGCAAATTAACTGGCTCAGCAATGTCGCTTTAAGAGAGGGTATGACCTCTTCACACAGCGTAATCATCCTGAATCATTATCCTTTCCAGCACCATGATTCTGGAGCCAGCACCTATCTATGCGATGGGGAGTATGTACATCCCTGGTACATGATCCCTGAAATCGTAGAAGCCTTTAGAGGACATACCACACTGACCAAAACTTATCCCAATCAATTTGGTGGAGAAGACATCCATGTTGATGCCGATTTCACAAATAATACCGCAACATTTATTTGCTATTTAGGTGGGCACATCCATGCCAATGCCTATTTTGAAATCAAAGGGCTTAGCAATGAGCAAATGAACCTCCCTAAACAAAAAATGATCATTTGCACCAATCAAGCCCCCAGTGAAGCAGGAACTGTTTACAATCGTGTCAAACGAGAAGAGGATAGTTTATCCAGCAATAGTTTTTGCATACATGCGATTGATACACAAGAGCATAAGATTTACATCACTTTTTTTGGAGCATTCCGCCCTGAAGGAGCGACAAACTATCCTGATATTCAAGAACTTACTTATTAGATTCATCTATTTTTAAAGGATAACAGATGAACGGGCAGAATTGCCATCAGCAGACAACCAAAAATATCGTACCTTTGCCACCCTGTTGAACACAATAAAAACAACAAATGCAGCGTTTTTCATTACAAGTTCATCATTCATGAGGACGTAGCACTATGTTAGGTGTCTTAATAAAAGGATAACAGTATGCAGGCAATTATATTAGCGGCGGGCATGGGCAAGCGACTGGGCGAGTTGACCCAAAACAACACGAAATGTATGGTCAAGGTACATAAGCAAACCTTGATCGAACGAATGCTTGCCCAATTAAGCCTATTAAATTTAAAGAGAATTATCCTCGTAATAGGCTATAAAGGCGAGAAGGTAAAAGAGTTGGTTGGAAACAAAATTGGCGGTACCCCCATCTTATATATAGAGAATCCTGTATATGATAAGACCAACAATATCTATTCGCTTTATTTGGCGAAGAATTATCTCATTGAAGATGATACGTTGTTATTGGAGTCAGACCTGATCTTTTCTGACACGATCCTCTCTAAATTGATCAATAACCCCTATCCCAATTTAGCGGTTGTGGCAAAATATCAAAGTTGGATGGATGGTACGGTCGTACGTTTGGATGAGGAGAACAACATCTTGAACTTTATCTCAAAAAAGGCATTCCAGTTCAACCAAAAGGACTCCTATTTCAAAACGGTCAATATATACAAATTCAGCAGGGAGTTCTCCATGGGCAAATATGTACCGTTCCTGGAAGCCTATTGCAAGGCATTAGGCAACAACGAATACTATGAACAGGTGCTAAAGGTGATCTCGTTATTGGATAAGCCTGATCTGAAAGCATTAGTCATAAATGATGAGAAGTGGTACGAGATTGATGACCAGCAAGATTTAAACAATGCCGAAGCGCTCTTCGCAGAGGGTAAGGAAGCGCTTTCGCTGTATGGGAAACGCTATGGAGGCTATTGGCGCTTCCCGATGATGTTAGATTTCTGCTACCTTGTCAATCCCTATTTCCCGACCATGCGCATGAAAGATGAGATGCGTTCCAACTTTGACATATTATTGACCGAATATCCCTCCGGTATGCAAGTCAACACGCAATTGGCCGCTCGCTACACCGATATCTCCCCCGAACAAATCATTGTGGGCAATGGAGCCGCTGAGTTAATCAATGCGTATATGCATTTATCGGCAGAACGAATGACAGGTGTTTGCCTTCCTACCTTTGAGGAATATCCCAATCGCTTGCCAAAAGACAAATTGGTATGCTTTAAGCCAAAGAACAAAGACTTCTCATACACCAGTTCAGATCTCATCGCCTACTTCGAGCACACACCCATTGAGCAACTCATTATCATCAACCCCGATAACCCTTCGGGCAACCTGCTTTCCAAAACAGAGTTATTAACATTGCTCGAATGGAGCAAGCGGAAAGGCATACAACTACTCATCGATGAGTCATTCCTTGATTTCGCCCGAGAAGATGATACTTACTCGCTTTTCAACAAAGAGTTATTAAGTCAGAACCCTCATCTGGTCGTTATCAAAAGCATCTCTAAATCATTCGGAGTCCCCGGATTGCGTTTAGGATTCTTGGCTACGGGGGATCTGCAACTTATCCAACGACTCAGGAAAGAGATCTCCATTTGGAATATCAACTCATTCGCTGAGTTCTATATGCAGATCTTTATCAAATATAGAGAGGACTATAAAAAGGCGCGCATTAAATTCATTGAAGAAAGGAAACGCTTTTTCCAATGTTTGCAGCATATTAACTACCTGCGTGTCATACCCTCAGCTGCCAACTATTTCCTCTGTGAAGTGGTTGGGAAATATACCACCGAAGATATCTGTAGTATCCTGTTAGCAAATCACAATATCCTACTAAAGAATTGCAGCACAAAGGCAGGATTCAATCAAGCTCAATATATCCGTATGGCCATTCGGAACCAAAAAGAGAATGACAAACTAATCGCCGCATTAGCTTCATTAAATGATTAGTAGTATGCAAACCTATCAGACAATCTGTATTTGTGGAGGAGGGAGCTTAGGACACACCGTTGCTGCAAGCATCAGCCATAACGGCTACCATGTCAATTTATTGACCGGACACCCCTCTCGATGGTCTCACCATATCGAGGTCACGGACTGTAATGGCCAACTTATCAAAGGAGAAATCAGCCTGATCTCCAATAATCCCGAAGAGGTTATTCCATCGGCGGATATTGTACTATTCTGTTTACCGGGATACCTGATCCAAAGCACGCTACGAACCATAGCCGCTTTTCTTCGTCCAGACACAGAGGTTGGATCCGTCGTATGCAGTAGCGGCTTTTTCTGGATGGCGCAACATGAATTAGGCAACGGCAAGAAGCTTTTTGGCTTTCAGCGTGTACCATTCATTAGCCGAGTGACCCAATATGGAGCAAAAGCCGCATTGAAAGGCTATAAATCTCTTTTAAAAATCGGAGGATCGAGAAACAGTGACCTACAATCACTATCTGCCTTTTTCACACAGGCGCTTAACACGCCTACGGTTGCGTTAAGTCACTATTTAGAAGCGACATTAACAAATAGCAATCCGATACTACATCCCGCTCGTATCTACGGCATGTTGTCTGACCGCACGGGCGATTTATACGACAGAGAGTATCTGTTTTATGAAGAGTGGGATGAAAAGAGTTCAGACATATTGATACAGTGCGACAATGAATTTCAACAGATCCTAAGTAAACTCCCTATCCATCAAGACGAAATTCCCTGTCTATTAGATTACTACGAATCGGCGGACGCACCTTCTCTTACGCAAAAAATACGTTCTATTCAGGCGTTTAAAGGAATTAAAATGAACATGATTCCTCAAAACGATGGACAATTTGCCGTTGATTATAGCAATCGCTACTTTACGGAGGACATCCCATACGGTTTGCTGATCATCAAGTCGTTAGGCATACTACTTGAGCTCCCTACTCCTATGATCGATAAGGTTATCTATTGGACGCAGATGAAGATGAACAAAAGTTATCTCATCAATGGCCAGTTGACAGGGACAGACATCAAGGAATCGGGAGTCTTATCCAACTATCAAATCCATTCCATAACCCATTTACTGAATTTATAGATAAACAGGATGAACATCAAGGGAAAATTAGATAATCCTATGGTAACCAACTTCATCTCCTTGGTATTACTCCAAGGGGTAAATTATCTATTACCCTTGATCTCGTTTCCCTTCCTATTCCGCATATTAGGTGTTGAAAGGTATGGTTTAGTGACCTTTGGATATGCGCTCATGCAATATTTCGTCATGTTTACCGATTTCGGGTTCAATCTATCCGCTACAAAGTATATCTCTCAACATCGCCAGGATGCACAAGCGATCAATACATTCTTAAACAGCGCAATGATAGGACGCTTTATTTTATGTGTCATTAGCTTCACGATTCTGGTGTTGCTTATCTCTACCTTTGAGAAATTCCGATCAGAATCCATGCTATACATGCTCTATTTTGGCATTATCATCGGCAACGTCATGTTTCCCATGTGGTTCTTCCAAGGCATGGAGAACATGAAATATATCACCATATTCAACATCGTAGCAAAATCGCTGAGTTTCATTCCGTTTTTTATATTCATCAGAGGACCGGAAGATTATCTGTTCGTACCGATCTGCTATAGCGTTGGATTCATTTTGGCCGGTTTAGTCAGCATATTCATCGTGTATTATAAAATGGGAATGCGGTGGTACATCCCCTCCATCCTGCATATCAAAAACGCATTGAAAGACAGTTCGACCTATTTCCTGTCAAGAGCCTCCACCTCTTTATTCACCACCAGTAACTCATTTATATTAGGGCTGGTGTGCGGAAATACAGCCGTTGGCTACTACTCTGCCGCCGAGAAATTATATCAAGCCTATAATCAATTGCTTTCACCCTTCACCGGAGTGCTTTTCCCACATATCGCAAAGAGCAGAGACGTAGCTTTCTTCAAAAAGGTATTTTATCGTATCGCAACCATTAATATTTTCAGCGTCAGCCTTGTGCTATTAATAGCTTCTTATGTGTTACAAATCGTTTATGACACAGCAGATTCCAATATATTGCATATATTCCGCACGCTCATCTGCGCTTGTTTTGTCACCATGCCTTCCATGCTCATGGGCTATCCCTTCCTGGCCGCTATGGGGCATCCTCTTTTCACGAACTGGACTGTTATCTGTACCTCAGTGCTACATATCACCGGTTTGTTCCTGCTTTTTCTGCTCCACATACTTACACCCGTTAGCGTAGCTATGATGGTTGTATGCTCAGAAGCGCTTCTCTTCTGTTTCAGGATCTGGGGTATCAGACGTTTCCAGCTATTCAAAGGATAAGAAGACGATTGCCACAAGCAAGGCTGTGCCACCATACTACACACCTGTGGCATGCTGATGGCATGGCAAAACATGCCTCATGTTCACCTTTTCTGTCGCTTATGGGCAAAAAAGGCAAGCAGCGCAACCAAGAATAACGAAAGATAGAAGTAGAAGAAAAGCTGATCGACATGGTCGTTCTGCCCATAGGAGTGCATGCCACTCAGCAAGTAGTTGACTCCGAGGAATGTCATCAAGACGGAATAGAAAGCAATAACAGAAAGAAGGTTGAACAGCCATAGGCTACATCCATCCTTCGCCATACGTAGATGAGTAACAATCGCATAGACAATCATCGTGATGAGTGCCCAGGTCTCTTTCGGATCCCATCCCCAATAACGTCCCCACGACTCGTTCGCCCAGATCGCTCCCAAAAAGGTGCCAACAGTCATCAACGCCAGACCGACCCATAGCGACATCTCGCTCACAAGGCTCAACTCCCTTATACGCATTTCCACCAGTTGCGATGTACGTTGCCTGGACAGACTCATCATCACCAAATTAGTCAGACCGATCAGGCAGCTGATGCCAAAGAAACCGTAAGCACCAACAATCACCGCCACATGAAACATCAGCCAAGGAGACTTCAAAACTGGGACCAATGTGCCGATTTGCGGATCCATCCAATTTAGACCAGACACAAAGAGAATCACTCCTCCGAACAGGGTGGCAAGCGCAAAGGTCAGCGTACTCTTACGCAAAAAGAACAGGCCTGCACAAACCGTCGCCCAAGCCACATAGACCATCGTCTCATACGAATTGCTCCAAGGAGCATAGCCCCCAATATACCAACGCATCCCCATACCGTAAATATGGAGCAAAAAGACTCCTATAATCAATCCGATTAACCCTCGCATCACATAGCGCAACGATCTCCTCGGATTGAACAGTGCGGCGAACGCACAAACCAACAGCAGACCGCCCAAGATAAGATAACCCTTCTTGCATTGGCGGAACAGATCCAACTGGTTATATCGGATCTCTGCCTCCATCTTTGCTGGACGAATATCCAAAATTTCCTCCTGCGCTTGCTGATAGGTATCGATCATAGCCAATACTTCGTCGGCTTTTTTCCAATCGTCGGTCTTTAAACCCTCTCGTACTTCTTGCAAATACCAACCCATAATCTGGGAGACAAAGAGTGAATCTTTTCCGCTGAAAGCAGACAAGTCTTCGCCAGGAGCGTACCATTTATGAGCAGGGTCGCCCCGCAAAGGGAAAATAGGGAGCCACTGATAACGAATCAGCTGATGGAAAATATTGATTTGCTCATCGAGCTTAATCAGATCTTTATCAAAGGCATTCCGCTGAGCCGGCATCTTCGCATAGGCCGCCTCCAAACGTTCCTGTAATTTGTAGTGTCCATTGGTGTCAAAAAGCTCCACATAGGCGCAAGCGGGGGTAGAAAGCTCATAGTAATTGGCTAACGCCTGATTAGAGAAGGCAATCAAAGGAATATGCACCCATTTCTCCGGCATCACCAAAAGACTCAACAAAAACTGGTCGCCATTCAGTTGTCCAAACCGATCAGCCTTATGCAACTTGCGCAACAGCTCGGAAGAGAAGGTATTAATCGGCATCATACGACCAGCAGGGGATTGCATCGGCAATCGCCCAAAGCGAGCCGCATGACTGGGATCCACCACTTGGCGGAGCACAATCTCCTCAGCCGGCGCTGCAGAAACTGCGGTCTGAGCCCAAGCTGAGAGGCAACAACAGCATCCCACTATTCCAATCAAGACTTTGCCGTCCAATTTGTTCAGCTGTCGAGCCAATTGACGAAAACGAGTATGCGAACCAAACAGGCTATACAACAAACCCGCCAAAAGCAACAGATATCCCGTATAGGTGATATTACGTCCCTCTACATCCCGATTAACGGAGAGCACCGTACCCTTCTCGTCAGGATCGTAAGAGGCTTGGAAGAAACGGTAGCCTTTCACGTCGAGTACATTGTTCATAGAGACTCGTACAGGTATCGTCTGCCCATCCACATGCACTAGTAACTCGCTCTCATAGGCAGAGGGACTGGCTGATCCAGGATAGCGAGTCAACGTGAAACGCACTAACTCTACCTCGAAAGGCAAGGCATAGCGCAACGTGCCTCGATCGGTCTCTATCTGTAATTGATCGCTGCATTCACCCTCTCTCAGATGCAAAATACCCTCCTCGCCTATCACATGCGAGACCATAGCACCCGCAAGAATCACCAACAAAGCAATATGGGTCAACAAGAAGCCCCAGCGACCTCGGTTCAATCCTTTACGCTGAAACAGGATGGCCAAGAAATTGAGTGCCATCAATCCCTGTAGCAGGAAAAAGAGCGGAGAATAATAGATCATAGCTTTCGCCGCCGCCGTGCCATAATATTTTTCTAAGAAGGTAGCACTAGCCAAGCCCAACGCATAAATTCCCATAAGAATGATCGCTGTCCGCATCGAGGCGATCCAACTATCCCATCGCTTCATAACTTCTTTACACCATTATATAGCTGATTCAATCGCTTTTGCCAATCCCTCAATTTCGATCAGTAGCTCCTCACGGCAAACATCCGCCCACATGAAGGTAATCGGGATCGCCAACGCATAATCCTCCAGCAGACGAGTTGTATTCACATAATCAGCGGGATTTTTTAAATAGACACGCAGATAGACTAACGGAGCAGAACCGATCAATTCCTTGATATTCTCCATCGTCACCTCCAACTGCCGGGCTAAGCCCGCCTGCTTCAGGCTTTCCTCTCCACGAATCGCCGCTGTGCCGGAGACATAAACCAGTCGCTCCTTTCCACAAGTTAAGCACTTAGCTCGCTCAAACTTTGGTGTAGCCTTACGTTGGTTTGCCTCCTCCAACACCTCTCCCGAATAAGCATGAGCTGCCACCTGCAACCGATTGTCGATTGGCATAGCAAAGGCATCCGATGCAGTCAACAATGCAGCATCTACAGCGATAGAGACCCCACCGAAATGGGTACCAATTCCCGTAGCGGCGGGATAGCCTGTCGGCCACTGCGTTTGCCCATAATGCATTGAACGAACGTTATTAAACGCCTGATAATGTTGATCTGTGCCCGCAAAGGCAGTAATTCCCTCAATATAGTTCCATTGCCGTAAGATCGAGTCGAGGGTAAATCCGGTTTCTCGCAGTGTTTCCTCCAAACATTGAAATGCCTGTTCCGCCTGTTGCTCTGTGGTCTGTGTCAAATCCTCTCCTCTAAAGCCTCCAGTAAAAAGGAAACGACCCGCATCATTCGTCCATACGACATAAGATATGTCAGCGGTTGCCCCATAGGTCAATCGTTCACCCTCTTGCAATCGACATCCATAAAGCTCCAAAAGCAGGGGAGCATCCAAAGGAGGCTGAGCCACATAGCTCAATGCAGGCATGGCCTCCCCAAAACGAGCTGCCACCTTCTGTCTCAGCAGTTGCCATCGCTCAGTGTACATTGCATTGGAAGCCAGACGGCCAAAGAAGGTCAATCGTAAAGGGGTAGCATCCCCTGGGATTTGCATCAACAAGGCGTCCACCATCTTCGCAAAACCGGCGGATGGAACACGCAGCACCTCAATATAACTATTCGGCAATCGGCTCACTTCTACTCCTCCGGTTTCCGAATGATCAACAGGGAAAAATAGGGGAATGTCATCGACATCAATTGAGTGGGATCGGTGACACGCCGCTCGTCTTTCGTTCCTACCTGCTCAAAATAATAGTAGAGGAACTCGGGGTGAGTTGCCAAACAGGTACGCACCGCTGCTTGGCAGGCACTCAGTTTCATGATCACCACGACCTGCCCCTCCTTCACTTGACTGATCAGCTCATAGGCCGTAGCCGTTCCTGGAATGACCAACAATCGTTCCGTTTGCTTCACGATATGAAGACCCGCAGTTGCTCCTGCCGCAATAAAGGCTGGCACACCTGCTATCTGCTCCACCTCTATTCGATCCGCCCGCAGCTTATCAAACAGATAATGAATAGAAGAATAGAATCCAGCATCTCCCTCTGCTACAACAACTGCTTCCAACCGCTTCCGTCTTGCACGGTTAACCTCAACAGCTAACTGATCATAAGCACGACGAGCCTTCTCTCTATCCCGACTCATCGGCACATGAAACAACGAGATGCATTCTTCCTTGATGCCCAACGCTCGCACGATCTCTGCCGCACGGGAGGAAAAGGAGTCCTTCCCCCCTACCAACGACTTGATTGCCGTAGCCGGACAAAAGATCACATCCGCTTGCTGCAACGCACGAAGACCTTTCAAAGTAATCAACTCCGGATCACCCGGCCCCAAAGAGACAAATCGTATCAAATCTGCTCTCCTTTCTTTCTATCAACACATCTCACGGATGATCGTAATCAACTCATCACCCAACTGCTCCGCCTCGGCCATCGTATGCGCCTCGGAATAGATACGAATAATGGGCTCTGTATTGCTCTTACGCAGATGTACCCACTTATCAGGGAAGTCAATCTTCACACCGTCAATATCGGTAATGTCATACTGGGCAAAGCGTGCCTTCACCTGCGCTAAAATCGCATCGACATCAATCTCAGGCGTCAACTGCACCTTTTGTTTCGAGATGAAATAGGGAGGATAAGAGGCTTTCAAGGCACTCACCGTCATCTGCTTCTTCGCCAAATGCGTCAAGAAGAGCGCAATACCCACCAAGGCATCCCGGCCATAATGGCAAGCCGGATAGATCACACCACCATTGCCCTCCCCACCAATCACGGCATGGGTCTCCTTCATCTTCGTGACAACATTTACCTCACCCACAGCCGCAGCTTGATAACTACAACCATGCGCCTCAGTCACGTCACGCAAGGCACGACTGGAGCTCAAGTTGCTCACCGTACTACCCGGCGTATGGCTCAATACATAGTCGGCCACTGCCACCAAGGTATATTCCTCATTGAACATCTCTCCGTTCTCGCAGATAATGGCCAACCGATCCACATCCGGATCCACTACAAAGCCCACGTCTGCCTTGGCATGCTTCATCAGGTCGGAAATCTCCGTCAAATTCTCCGGTATAGGCTCCGGATTATGCGCAAATCGACCATGCGGCGCACAATGCAGCTTGAATATCTCCTCCACACCCAACGCATGAAGCAACTCTGGAATAATACGGCCACCTACAGAGTTCACACAGTCTATTGCTACACGGAAATGAGCAGCCTTAATCGCCTCCACATCTACCAAACCTAACGCCAGCACACGCTCAATGTGCTTCTGCATATAAGTGTTATCTGGTATTACCTGCCCCAGATGATCCACATCAGCAAAAACAAAATCCTCAGCCTCCGCTATACGCAGCACCTCGTTGCCATCAGCCGCACTCAAGAATTCGCCTCGCTCATTCAGCAACTTCAACGCATTCCATTGCATGGGGTTATGGCTGGCAGTCAAAATGATTCCACCACAAGCATTCTCCATAGTAACGGCTAACTCGGTAGTCGGTGTAGAGGCCATATCAATATCCACCACATCAAACCCCATGCCAATTAAAGTACCTAAAACAACCTGCTTCACCATCGGACCAGAAATACGCGCATCACGTCCAACCACAATCTTATTGGTCTTCACTTGCGTATGCTGACGGATGAACGTCGCATAAGCAGCCACAAACTTCACAATCGCCAACGGGTTCAAGCCGTCCTCCGGATTGCCGCCTATCGTACCGCGAATACCGGAAATAGATTTAATCAGTGTCATAGGTTCTCTTCAAATATATATTCAAGAATTTCATAATGAATAGGGTTGCCCTGACTTTGGTCATAATAAGAACCGATCGAGAAAGGCACGATCAAGCTCACCTTGCCCCGGTCACCCACATATTGCAATGCCTCATTCAACCCATCACTCACATACATATAGGAGGGTTCACTTGAGTTAGCACTCGACCCCTCGCCATAAGTGAAAGGTACTGATTCCGCAAAACCGGAAGGATAACCGATCGGGAACATATTCGTGCCATTGCTATGAGGCCCGTAATTGCCCATCACCGTATCCGTATCTAAGAAGAAATGCATGTTACAACGGTAATAAACCTTCGTGCTATACAGCACCGCCCGCTGGTCTGTGCCTTTATCGATGATGTTCAGGTATAAACCGCTCTTCAATTTCACATACTGATTCTCTTTAAAAATGGAGTCTTTCGGAAATTCGCTCAAGATTTCCAAACCTCGCTCATCAATTAAGCGATTGATCGCTTTCTTCTCGTCATTCAACATATCCGTGTACGACTTTGTCTTGCCACATGACACAGCCATAATCGCCGCACACAATATCCATAAAACTGTAAAACCTTTCCTCATTTGTTTTTTAGCTTGTATATGAGTCGCAAAAGTAAAGAATATTGCTTAAAGTCATGCATTCTTGAGCGATTCTTCGTAATTATTAGGATTAAATGCAGCCAATGATTCCTCAAAATGAGCGATAGCCTCCTCTAACGTACCGTAAAACTCACCTCCCGAAGCATTCTTATGCCCGCCCCCCTTGAAATAGGTAGAGGCAAAATGGTTACAAGGGAAATCGCCAACCGAACGCAGGGAAACCTTGATATAGTCCTTGTCTTCTCGGAAAAATACACTGAAACAAATATTCCTGATACTCAAAGGCATGTTAACAAACCCCTCCGTATCGCCCTGCTGATGATGGAAACGCTTCAATTCCTCCTGGGAGAGGGTGACTAGGGCGGTCTGACACTTCGGATAGAGCTTCAACTTCTCATACAGCACATACCCCTGCAAACGCAAACGGTTTTCGGAAGAAACCTGGAACACCTGACGATAGATCCAATCCTTATCAATACCTTTCTTGATAAGCTCGCTGATGATCGCATAAATCTCCGGCTGATTGGAGTTATAGGTAAAAGCTCCAGTATCTGTCATCATACCCGTATAAAGACAGGTAGCCCCCGTCTTATCGATCAAGTCAAACAATCCCATACGGCAGATAAAGCGGAACACCAACTCACTGGTAGAGGACATCTGCGGATAGGAGATAACCACCCGACAAAAATCAGCAGGATAAAGATGATGATCAATCATCACCTTGCGCCCCTCCGCTTCCAGCACCAACGGCCCTAACTTCTCTATACGCTTGGGCTCATTGAAATCTAAGCAGAAGATCACATCCGCCTCCCGAATCAACTCGGCCGCAAGATCGGGACAACGCTCATGGATCACCACATCCTTGGCTCCCGGCATCCATTTATAGAAAGCAGGGAAATCGTTCGGTACCACTACGGAAACCTTATCTTTTCCATAAGCGTTCAGGAACTGACATAAACCGAGCGTAGATCCTAACGCATCGCCATCGGGTGATACATGCGTCACTATGACAAAACGCTCACCACGCTCCACATATTTCTTTGCTTTTTGTATCAGCTCCTCTTGAATGATTTTTGTTATCATATTTTATCTATCTAAATAACTGATTAGAACCTTCCGACCACACCTCAAGTACAGTCTCCTACCGGTTCAGCGTGGACAAAGTTACGATTTTTTATCCAATAACATCCATCCCAATAGCAACAGACCATAGATTGCCATCATTTCCACTCCCTCACACGCCCACTGTACGGAGGCAAAAGGAAGAGCGGCACACCTCTCCACCAAGCACATCATAGCTTTTATCAGCCACTCAATCAAGCTCTGCCCGAGAGAAGCCACCCAGCTTCCTTGAGGTAAACAAACCCAAAACCAAGTAGTTGGAAGCAAACAGGTAGCAAGAACAGAAATCGGCAAACAGGTCAGCAAGAAAAGCAAAGACCCCTGCTTGAAATAGAACAAGGTGAGCCCCACGGTTCCCATTTGAGCCGCCAAAGCCACTACCAAGCTATTCCAGGGATAAGCCACAAGAGGATTGCGAACATTTATCGCCCGGCGAAGAAGCGGTCCCCATGCGAGAATGAACCACACCGCCAAGAAACTCAACTGAAACCCTATATCAAACAAGAGAGAGGGACGATAAGCTAACATACAAAAAGCAGCCGCAGCCAATGTGTTATAGGAATCAATCTGTCGCACAAAGTGCTTTCCCGTCAGATAGCAGGTCAACATCAAGGAGGCCCTTACCGCGGACGGCGATAACCCCGTCAAGAACGCAAAGCCCCACAAGCCACCCAATAACAGCAAATAACGCAGCCAACGTCCCCAAGTCCAACGCCGCAAAAAGGCAGTCAGGCCTGAAAGTAATCCACATACGATCGCTACATGAAAGCCACTCACCGCCAATACGTGTGCCACGCCCGCTGCCGCAAATTGTTGCCTCACCTCTTGGCGCATAGTTTGCCTATACCCCAACGCCAGGGTAGCCAACACCGATTTCTCCGCGTCTGAAAGCACTAATAGATCCAAGCGATTCACAAAAAAGGCCTGTGCCTCAGCAGCCTTTGCCTGGCAAGCCGGAAAGGCCGGTTCCGGATAACGCTCCCGCAAATAACAGGTCTCAACCGATAGCGTCAGAAAGAGCAACATCAAAGGTACACCGCTCAACCATCGGCTCGTATATCCTAACACCTGTCGCTTATGCACAGCGTTCACGCCAAGCTCAAGCAAGAGCAGAAGCCAGCTAATCCCCAAAAGAGGAAATAGCCAGGCATCGGGTACATAGACATAGAGCAGGATGCCCATGATCCATAAAAAAAGCGGCCTCGCTAAAGGCCGCCTTGCTATCATTTCCGTGATGTCTCTCATAGTTAGGTTTCTTAGAAAATAGCGGCACTTACAAGGCCTTTAGCTCCTGAATGACCCGCTTGGGATCAGGCGATTTAAAGACGAAGTTACCCGCCACCAGCACATCGGCTCCTACCGCCAACAGCTGTTTACCGGTCTCTAAGTTAACCCCGCCGTCCACCTCGATCAAGGTTTGCAGCCCTTTCCGGTCGATCATCTCTCGCAAGCGAGCCACCTTCTCCACGGAGTGGGGAATGAAATGCTGCCCGCCATATCCCGGATTAACCGACATCAACATCACTAAATCCACGTCTTGCAGAATGTCCTCCAGCAGGCTGACCGGCGTATGCGGATTCAATGTCACGCCCGCCTTCATACCCGCATCCTTGATAGCAGCCACCGTTCGGTGCAGATGCGTGCAAGCCTCATAATGCACGTTCATCAAATAGGCACCGGATGCCGCCACCTCTGGAATATACTTGTGGGGCTCCACAATCATCAAATGCACATCCATCGGTTTCTTGCAAACCCGCTTCAGCGCATTGATCACCGGAAAACCGAACGAGATATTCGGCACGAATACGCCGTCCATCACATCTAAATGCAACCAATCGGCTTCGCTCTCATTGAACATCTCCACCTCTTGACCCAACTTCAAGAAATCGGCCGCCAAGAGTGAAGGTGCGATCAAATGTCCCATAACGCTCTTTTTTCCGTCTGTTTAATTCAACACAAAACCACACAATCCCGGCTCCAACATAGGCTCCGCTTGATAAACCCGTGCGAACTGACGCAAGAAATCCAACGTCGTCTGCTTAGGCTGGCTCTCTGCCGTTAAGGTATGATTGACTTGTTTATCCAATTTATCCATACAATGTGTAGAAAATTTCCTCATAGGCTCCTCTGTTTAATGTTTTCATCAATAAAACGAGCGCCTTCCACACTTATTGCATGGCCTACAAAATTTTTAAGCTAAAGAGAGCTCGATGCGATTCTCCTCCGCCATCCGACGCATATTCAGGATCGCATAGCGCATGCGCCCCAATGCCGTGTTGATGCTGACACCTGTCTTCTCGGCGATTTCCTTGAAGCTCAGATCCTGGTAGTAGCGCATCTCCAACACCTCACGCTGGTTATCCGGCAGATGCTTCACCAAATTCCGCACATCCGCCAACACCTGACGGCGCACCAGCCGATCCTCGACCGTCCCCTCACAAAGCTTGCTATTATTGAACAGATCTACCTCCACCTCATCATTGGAGACCACGTTCTCATTCCGCTCCTGACGGAAATAGTCAATGATCAGATTATGCGCAATGCGGGTGATCCAAGCCTTGAACTTGCCGTTCTCCGTGTATCTACCCTGCTTAATCGTCATGATGACCTTGACAAAGGTCTCCTGGAAGATGTCTTCCGTCAACTCTTTGTTGCGCACCACAAAATATATATAAGAATGAATGCTGCTCTTGTAACGATTCAATAAATGATCGAAAGCGGCATTATTACCCTCGGCATAAAGAACAACCAACTCTTCGTCGGTCATCGTTTTTAACGTCTTCATTACTTCTTATATTTATAATTTCGCTGAGTAATGTTTATGCTATAGGCGGTCTATTTTTAAAAGTTATACGATTTTTGTTATTCTCGGGAGCAAATAAACAAATATTTTCTCGAACGACCAAAGAAAAAGCAAGCAATCTTGCATAAAAAGACCCCTTTCCATCCTTTTTAAGTACGAAAAGGGGTGTATAGTCAACAAAACGCTTAAAACTTATAGCCCAGTGTCAGTGCCACCTTGGTCGTATTCGTCTTCATGCCGGCTGACTGCGCCTCGATGAGCTGATCATGATTCTCATCAAACATGTTGGAGAAGCTATACACATCCTCCTTATGGGTGCGATAGACGCAAGCCAGATCCAGATAGAGGTTCGGTGTGAAGCGGTAGCCCAAACCTACGGAGTAATGGGTCACACCTTGGTCAACCGTATAGAAGGGAATCGTCCCTACCGTACGCACCTCCACCTGTCCGTCCTTCAAATGATCCTTCATCGGGCTATCACTATAAGCCACACCGGCTCTTACGGCGAACTGCGGGGTCACCTTCACCTCCGCACCTACACGCAGCGTGTTGCCCATCTTGAAATCCTCCTGGATGCAACCATTCGTAAACGCATTCTCATAGCCATAATCATCGCGCATACGCATCTGCTTGTAGTTGGTCATCTCATAGTCCACGCTGATCAAACCTACCTGTCCTAAGATAGCGGCCGCACTGAAGATCCACTTGTCCGGCGAACGGAACTGATAATCGGTATAGGCATCCGAGGGGGTCTTCGCATCCAACGAGCGCTCCATCAGCTTACCATCCTGCTGGAAGGTCAGATAGGAGCCTCCCTCCGCATAATAGGCATCAGACATCTTATACCAGATCGGGGAGTTATAGGCTACACCCAAACGCAAGAAGTCTGCCGGCCGCACAATCGCGCCCACGTTGAACGAATAGCCCGTTCCGTCCGTAGCGAAATAGTTATCTAAATAGAGGTTATTGGCATTCGTGAACGCCTCGTCATACAGCGAGGTCATCCGGTAGTTCAAGTCGGTAACCGCCACAGTCGCTCCCAGCAGCACGAGATCGGAGATATTCATGCCAAACGAGATGTCATACTGGTCAATCGCCCCTCGCTCAGACACCTGAAGCCCGGCGTTGGAGAGCGTGTAAGGCTGCCATTTTCCTTGCTGGTTATAATCGCCGAAAGCGCTATAATACCGTTGGTTGTCCTCGTTATAGGCATCGATATAGCCGGCGTTATAGCCCAGCGCCGAGAGCCAGTCGCCCACATCCGGATTGCTGTAAGGATTATCCGCCAGCTTACTTGCGGAGGTGCCATAGGCACGCATAGCCACGTAGTCGGAAAGCGAGGTGTGCACACCCGACTGGGCAGACATTCGGTAATTGCGCTGGTAGTTCTTCAGCCGGTTGTAGGAGAAGCCTACATTCCAGCTCACGATCCCCTCGTCATTGGCCGTCGGGAAATAGCCTACATAGGCGATGTTATCAAAGTTCACCTTCGTCTTGGTCTGATCCATCGACGTGCCTAACCAATTGGTTTTCGCGTTCGTGCTGGAGAGGCTCAGCGTGGTCACCACCTCCGAGCTGCGATAGACAGCCAAGCCGGCGGGGTTGGCGTTCATCACGGAGATGTCTCCGCCCAACGCGCCAAAGGCGCCACCCATCGCCATGTGGCGAGCCGTACCGTTTAACTCCGTTTGCGCATAGCGAAACGCATCCATCTCCGACTGGGCGAACGCGGTGCCCCCACAGCAGGCGAGCACCGCCATCATAATCCCTATTTTATTGCTCATTACTTTCAACTTTTTAAAATGCTTGTTTATTATCTACGACCCGCTCCCGCACGGCTTGCGCCACCACTCACAGCGCCGCCACCACTGGAACGGCCACCACCGAAGCTACCCATCGAGGAGGAGCCAAACGAGCTGCTTCTCGATGTGGACGAGCTGCGCAGCTGCGATGAGCGGTTGACACTCGTGTTATAAGACGAACGATCCACCGACGAGGAGGAACGAACGCTCGAGCCGCTCTCACGGGAAACCCGTGTGCGTGAGCTACCGCTATTCACGCCAGAGCCCCTCAGCGTCGAACCGCTGCCCGACCCGCTGACCGCCGCGCTATTGGCTGCCCTACGGCCTGCGCCCGATTCGTAAGCCGCCGCCCGGCGATCGCTGCCCGCGCTCCGGCCATTGCTCAACGAGGTCACAGAAGAACGGTCAGACGAGCTACGCAGATTCGTCATTCCACTGGCACTGCTACGTGCATAGCCACTGCTCCGGCCATTCAAGCCGCTGCTTCGGCCACCCGCATACGTATTGTTGAAGCCCGAACGCCCGTTGGCATAGTGGCGCATCGGCTTCGCGTAATAGGCGGGGTAATAGTGATGATGGCCCCAATAACCACCCCAGTAACCACCCCAGTAGCCGCCCCAATAGCCACCCCAGTAGCCACCGTAGAAGCCACCATAATACCAAGGATCATACCAAGGCGAGTGGAAGCCGGCGTAATAGCCACCCCATCCCCAGCCCCAATAGGGTCTATAATAGGAATAGCTCCACCAAGGGTTGTAGCCATAATACCAAGGATCATACCAGCCCGCATACCAGGAGGAGCCCCATCCCGGCCCCACGTTGATATTGAAGCTCACGTTCGCCCGGCCATCGCTGTAATCCGTATCATAGTCGTAGCCATAATAGCCATCGCTCAAATAGAGATCCACCTGGTCGGCACCGGCGATCGTCACCTTGCTGGGCGAATGATAGCGCACGATGCGCTGCGTATATTCCTTGTCCGACCGGCGCGCCGGAGCGGCCGCTGCCGTCTCATCCTCCCGGTAAGGCTCCTCCACCTCCACCCCGGAGTAACGGCGGTTATACTCATCCACGTCACGACCATTGACGGAGGCGGACGCCTGCGTGCTCGCCGCTGGCTCAGCCGGCAACACCTGGTAAGAGGACTGCAGCTTAGGCTGCTCCACCTTCTTCTCTTCTACCTGCTGAACCTTGTTTTTCTTGCTTTTGGAAGAGAAATACACATCATCAAAAAACTCCTCTTGGGCAGCCACGTTCGCCGCCAGCAGGAGCATCATCATCAAAGATGTCAATTTCACGGGTTTCATATCTGTTTCTCCTCTACTAAATAAAATTCAACCATCTATTCAACCTAAAATACGCACAAATATACGTTCTTTTGTAAGCTAAGACGCGTTTACCGCCAAAAAGTTGCATCGAGATTCGCTAAAAAACAACAAAGAACACCTTACAATGTGTTAAATCACGCTTATCCTCGCATTTCAATCCGCAAGTAAATATTTCGAATCCGGTTTTAATCTGTAAGAATATAGGTTTTTAAAATAATATTTTGTCTATATATTTACAGTTACGCTTTCTTTTTGGCTTACTTTGCGCACAAATACAATACAAATCTGCAGCAGACAGGCAAAGCCGCCTAACGATTTGCTCAAAACGATAAGGATATGGACACATTGATTGTTAGCAGAGACACTGTAAACAACTGGATGGAGCGATTTGGTGTGCGATTTGGCGTGTATAAGAATGGTATATTCAATGAGCAGCTCTTTCCTTTTGACGCTATTCCGCGCGTCATCTCCAAGGAGGACTGGGACTATTTAGAGAAGGGACTCATTCAACGGGTGGACGCGCTCAACGAGTTCCTCTTCGACATTGATCACGGGAAGAAGATCATGAACGACGGCATCGTGCCCGCCGAGTTTGTCTATGCCTCGAAAGGCTACCTGCCCGAGTGCGAGGGAATCACCCCAATCCACCACGTCTATGCGCACATCTCGGGCATCGACCTGGTGCAGGCCAAAGACGGCCGTTGGTTCATCCTCGAGGATAACCTGCGCATCCCCTCCGGTGCCTCCTATCCCATGATCGCCCGCACCATCACCCGCAAGGTCTCGCCCGAGACGTTCCAAAACAACGCCGTGGCCGACAATCGCAACTACAACGACCTGCTGCGCGAGATGATGGAGTTCATGAACAACGACCGGGGGCTCTCCGTCATCCTCACGCCCGGCCGCTACAACTCCGCCTTCTTCGAGCACTCCTATCTGGCCGAGAAGACCGGAGCCACCTTGGCCTTTCCGGGAGACCTGATGGTCGAGAACGACATCGTCTATTACACCGGACTCTGGAAGGAGAAGCAGCGGGTCGGCTGCTTCTATCGCCGGGTGAGCGACGAGTATATGGACCCGTTGGTGTTCGAGCCCTCCTCCCTGCTGGGCGTGCCCAACCTGATGCAAGCCTACAAGAAGGGCAACGTGGCCGTGGTGAACGCCTTGGGCAATGGCGTGGCCGACGATAAAGGCATCTACTATTTCGTGCCGAAGATGATTAAATATTACCTCAACGAGGAGCCGATCCTCCACAACGCGCCCACCTACCTGCCCTATTTCGAGGAAGATTACCGCTATATACTCGACCATCTCTCGCAGTTAGTCATCAAAGACGTGAGCGAGGCGGGCGGCTATGGCGTCGTCTTTGGGCGAGACCTCACCGCCGAGAAATTGGCCGAGCTGAAGCAGCTCATCATCGAGCAGCCCCGCCGCTGGATCGCGCAGGAGGTGATCGACTTCAAGGACTTGGAGATCGTGGAGGGCAACGAGCGGGTGGAGCGCAAGGCCGACCTGCGTGCCTTCGTCATCTCAGGCCGGGAGACCAAGGTGTGGAAAAGCGGCCTGACCCGCTTCTCGCGCAACCCCAACTCCTTCGTGGTCAACTCCTCGCAAGGCGGAGGCTTCAAAGACACCTGGGTCATGGAAAAGTAAAAAGCAAGCAAAACTCAAAACTCAAAATTATATTATATAGGTATGGTCATGTGTTATACAATCCCGGCCAACAAAGCCAATCGCCTCTATTGGCTGGGGCGCTACACCGAGCGGGTGTACATCAGTCTGCATTTATTACGTCGCTACTACGATCGGATGATCGACGGGCAACCCAAGGATTACGAGGAGTTCCATCAGCGGCTCGACTTCGGCAACCCCTACCCCGACGCGGAGAGCCTCCGCTTGGGCTACATGTACGACGGCAACAACCCCGCCTCCCTCCTGGCCGAACTGGTAGCGGCCAACGACAACGCCATCGTCTTGCGGGAGGAGATCAAGAGCGAGACCCTCTCCTACGTGCAACTGTCGCTCTGCCTGATCCAGAAAGCCGCGGAGCGCAAGGAGACCAACATCACCAACCTGCAGCCCATCACCGACTACCTGCTGGCCTTTTGGGGCTCCATCGACGAGCGTGTGTTCGACGATCGCATCCGGCGCCTCCTGAAGATGGGCAAGTTAGTGGAGAACATCGACCTGCATATCCGCTTCGACTACCCCTTCCACCGGGTCAAAGAGGCCTACGAGGAGCTGAAGAAGCAGCTGGAGAACGAGGAGAGCATGTACGACCTCTCGCTGATCGAGCAGATCGACACCTGCCTCGACGAGGAGGCCTACAACCAGCGAGACCTCGCCTACAAAGGGAGGCTGCTCCGCTTCAGCGCGCCGGTCAGCCGGCACGGCTTCCGATTGCGCTGCGTGCCCTGCGCGAACAGCAGCCAGCGGCTGCATAAGCAATCGCTCTTCCTGCACCCCTCGGATGGCGTGACGCACGATACGGACACATGGGGCAACCCGATCCAGTATGGCCATCGGATGGAGCCGCACGACAGCTTCGTATTCGTCAGCCTCGGCGAGGCGGAGCTAAGCCCCTATCGACTGCCCGACGAGGACCCCTCGCCCCTCTTCCGGCTCCCCTCCAAGCTGACCGCGGCCACCAGCAGCATGGCGCAGATCGCGCAAGCCTTTCCCCGGCAGTCCGCGCTCGACCAAGCCTCCGCCCTCTCCGCCTGGGTCTATCAACACATGCGCTACCAGCCCGGTCTCACCCACGCCGCCACCACGGCGCAAGAGGCCCTCGCCCTGGGGCAAGGCGTCTGTCAAGACTATGCCCACATTCTCTTGGCCCTCTGCCGAGCCGCCCACATCCCCGCACGCTATGTCAATGGCTTCATGGAGGGCGAGGGAGCCACGCACGCCTGGGTAGAGGTGTACGACGAGGGGACCTGGTGGGGCATCGACCCTACCCACAACCGCCCCATCGAATGGGGCTATATCAAGCTGTCGCACGGCAGAGACGCGGAGGATTGCCCCGTCAATCGAGGTGTCTTCACCGGAGCTGCCACACAAACAGCGGAAATCCGCGTAATCGTAGAAGAGCTATGATCCAAACTATCGTATCCAACGCACTGCCAATCGATGAGCGACTGCTCATCCAAAAAAAACAGACTCCAACACGGAGATAGCCCCAAGAGGGTATGTATCGTCACCGGCACGCATGGCGACGAGCTGGAGGGCCAGTATGTCTGCTTCCGGCTGAACCAAATCATCCGCGCACAGCTCGAACGGCTCAACGGAACCGTCGAGATCTATCCGGCGCTCAACCCCTTAGGCATCGACTCCATCACCCGGGGCATCCCCACCTTCGACCTCGACATGAACCGCATCTTCCCCGGCGACCCGCAAGGCGCCATGCCCGAGCAGATCAAGGGCTATACCTACGGCATCCAGCTGGCCAGCTTCTACATCTCCGGCGACTTCGTGCCCCACGTCCGCCTCATGCGCACCGGCTATGAAGACACCGAGGGAGCCAAGCTGTTTGGCATGCCCTACATCACCCTGCGCCAGCCCCTCCCCTTCGACACCACCCTGCTCAACTACAACTGGCAGATCTGGGAGACCAAGGCCTACTCCCTCTATGGCGGCATGAATGACGGGGTGGAAAGCCCCGTCACGGCGGAGATGATCGGCACGATCCTCCGCTTCGCCCAGCGCATCGGTCTCACCCGCAAGCCCGTTGTCGGCATCCCCGATTTCAACCCCCAAGTCATCGACGAGTCCAGCTTCTGCTCCGTCCGCACGCCGCAAGCCGGCATCTTCTATCGCCTGAAGGGGGCGGGAGCCAAGGTGCAAGAGGGGGAGCCGCTGGCTCGCATCATCGATCCCTACGAGGGCAGCGTCCGAGCGGAAATCATCTCGCCCACCGATGGCATCATCTTCTTTGCCCACAATAAGCCATTGGCCTTAGCCAACACGTTGCTGTTCAATATCCTTTGAGAGCCTCGATTATGTATTGATTGCTTTTTGCTACATGGCGGTGGATGTCGGCACGTTAGGATATAGCCTTTCTTGGGTTGTTCCCGAACGGGAACACGTTAGAAATGTCCTTTTCTTGCCTGTTCCCGTGCGGGAACACGTTAGAAATAGCCTTTCCTGGCTGTTCCCGAACGGATTCATGTTAGAAATGTCCTTTTCTGACTCCGCTACGGCTGTCGGCATGTTAGAAACGACTAACAATCCTATGGCCGTTTTACTGCGCCAACGAGAAGCGTAGGCTGATGCCATAGCTGGAGTTGGAGGTAGGATAGGCAGAGGTGGAGACGATCGGCTCGCTGATCTGCAGGTCGTAGAAGGCCCGGAAGGTGAGCGAGCGGCTGATGCCATAATCGGCCGAGAACTGGATGGTCTTGGCGATGTTGCCGCTGGTGGCCTGCGTCAGCTGATCCTCGATCTTGCGGATGAGCGACATCATCTTGCGATAGGAGAAGTCGAGACGCACGGTGAGATCGTTGCTGAAATCGCGGGTCTTTTTCATCTTCAAGACTTTATTGAACTCTGTCATCTTATAGCCCAAGCCGATCACGAACTCGTTGGAGTTGGACTCTACAAGCTGATAGGAGGAGATGTTGAGATTGAGGTTGCGGGTCTTGCGCAGCTCCACCTTGCCGGTGACGTTGTTGAGCATGGTGGCATCTACGCCCAAGAGGGGACTGAATCCCTCGGTGATGCTGACGGCTGAGATGTCGTAAGGCGAAGAGGGGGTTGGGTTGCCGGTCAGCACGTCGCGGATATAGCCCAAGCCGTCCTGCCCCGCATCGACCCAGTCGAGGAAGGAGGAGAAGGCGCCCACGCTGTAGGAGCAGCGGTATTGGTGGCTGAGCGTCATGCTCTTGAAATGCTTCTTGATGGCCGGTATCTTGATCAGTCCGTCGTAGGTGACACGCCAGTTGGGCAACAGGCTACGCACGGAGGGGAAGGCGGTGAGGCTGACCTTATTGGGGTTCTTGCCGGTGTAGGCGGCCAGGAAGGCGGGGATCAACACATCGGTTGAATTGGGGCTGACCTCTCCGCCCTGATAGCTCTCGCCGGCCAGCACATGCCCCGCAAGGAAGCCGGTGGCGGGATAGGGCATTCCGATATAGGCCTTCTCCAGCCGGTTGGCGATGGTGGCACGGTATTCGAGGAACTTATCGAAGGTCTTGGAGGCGTAGCCATTCTTGGCGTTGCCGCTACTCTTGAAGGCGCTGCCAAGGGCGACGGTGGTCATGGTGAAGCTACCGCCGATTTGCTGCGGCATCCCCTCCTGCATGTAGTAGATGTCGGTGCTGCGGGTATCGACCCGATCGGCGTTCAGCTCGATCTTCAACCCGGCGATCGGCTCCAAGGAGGCGCGGATGTTGAGGTTCTTGGAGCTGCTGATCATGGCGGGCGTGGTCATGTTGTCGCTATGGATCAGCCAGCCCCGCTCGTCGGCCTCGTCGATGAAGGAGCGACGCACCGCGCCAAAGGCGAAGCCCAAGCCGGGCGCCAAAGAGCCCAACTGTTTCTGACCGAACATATCGCCTACGCCAGGTGAATAGCCGGAGAGCATCATGCCATCCACCACGGAGTATTGCACGTTCACACGGCGCAGCATCATGAGGAAGCGGCTGCCATACTCAGCGAGGTTGACAAAGGCGTTCTCTACACTCGCCGGACCGGGATAGATGGTCAGCTTCAGGTGGGCGGTGTCTCGGTTGAGGATCTGCACCTGGGCGTAGTTGAGGGGCTTGAACTTGACGGCGTAGCGCTTGCCGTCGGCTCCATAGGCCACGATGTGCAGCTTCTTGGTGAACATGCCATGCTGCACGGTGATGGCGCTGTCGGGGCTCAGCTGGATCTCCTTCTCCACCTTCACCTCTTTTTTCTCTTTCTTCTGCGGCTGGTTGCGCTGGTTCGTCCGGCTGTTGGCTTGGAACTTCTGGTTGATCTTCTTCAGGTACTTGTTCTTGTTGTAGAGCGAGAGCAGGTTGAAGCTGCCTTGCCAGTTGATCTGCCGCTGGTTCTTGATGATGTTGCCGGTCTCCAACTCGGGGCTGGCCACGTCGGCACCCTTATCCCAGTTGTAGGTGGCGTTATAGGTCAACGAGCTGTTCGCCCAGTCGAGCACGGGGATGTATTGCAGCGGCATGTTCCAGGTGACGTTGAAGGTCTGGTCATACTTCAACGGGGTTCCCATATCGCGGATGCTCTGCTTCACGGAGTCTTTCCACACCTGGTAATCGTCGGGGTT
>JALFJR010000097.1 GCA_022775005.1 Parabacteroides sp. | reverse complement strand
AGTCGCTATCTGGTGCGGGCGAATGAGTTTTTGGTTCGTGCCAATGACCTCTATGAGAATGTGATGTATGACAAGACTATTCGGATGGCAAATGGGCGATATACCGCCTTGATGCAGGATGATGATGATTTCAAGGACTTGACCTGGGTGGATCGGGCGATCCATCTGTTTGAGCAATATCCTCAGATGGCGATTTTGGGCGGAAAAGATGGCATGGATTTCGCTATCGATAAGCAACAACAGAAGTTTGAGATCGTTCCCTATACAGATGGTGCTTCGGCGGATTTTCGTTTCGTTGCCCATGTGGATAGAGCCCCGATGTGGATCAACAAGGTGCTTTATATGGAGAAATTAAAGCACATAGATTTCAGTTTCGCTCCTTTCCAGTTCGATGACATTGAGCTTTGCTTACGAGCTTGGTTAGAGGGGTATCAAGTGGGTTGGTATAAGACAGAGTTTTCCTCGTTGAGCGCAGGAGGCATGCGCATCTGGAACAACGCGTTTACGGCTGAGCAATGTCGGAAGAATATCCAGCGGCTGTATGAGCTGTATGCGGATAACGGATTTGTGATTCATAATCGGATAGAACAATTCATACGAATGAATTAGCCCCTACACAGGAAGAGAGTTAAGCTTCGTGATTATTGCAATAAATAAGCGGGAAACGGCTGATCATCTGGTTGGGAATATTTATCTTTGCAGAAAACCTTAAAACGAATGAAGATAGACGAAGTAAGAGATAAATGCATTCGTTTTGACTGGGCAATCAAGCGATTGCTTCGTCAGAAAGCTAATTTTGATGTGCTGGAGGGATTCTTGACGGTATTTATCGGCGAGAAAATCACCATCGTGGAGATACTCGAAAGCGAGGGGAATCAATCAAGGAGCGATGATAAGTTCAACCGTGTTGATATCAAGGCGAAAAACGATAAGGGAGAGATCATTATCATTGAGGTGCAGAATACGCGAGAGCTGTATTTCTTGGAGCGTATTTTGTATGGCGTGGCAAAGGCTATCACCGAGCATATCCAATTAGGGGACCGATATGAGAAGGTGAAGAAGGTATATTCGATCAGCATTCTTTATTTCGATTTAGGTAAGGGTACGGATTTCCTGTATCATGGACAGAATCGCTTCATAGGTGTCCATACGCATGATTGCCTTCAGATCAAGGAGAAAGAAAAGAATGCATTAGTCTCGCGCGCTCCAGAGGAGATTTTTCCTGAGTATATCCTCATCCGAGTGAATGAATTTAACAAGGTAGCCGTCACTCCCATCGAGGAATGGGTGCAGTATTTGAAAGAGGGAGTCATTAGTCCTGATACACAAGCTCCTGGATTAGGTGAGGCCCGAAAGAAACTCTCCTACTATTCGATGACCAAACAGGAGCGGATGGCCTACGATGAGCATCTGAACAATATTGCCATCGAGTTAGGTATCGTAGATGCCGCTAAACTGGAGGGGCTTATGGAAGGACATAAAGAAGGGCATAAAGAAGGTCTGGCTAAAGGCCGTGAGGAGGGTTTGGCAAAAGGCCGTGAAGAAGGCTTGCTCAGAGGTCGTGAAGAAGGTTTAGCGGAAGGCCGTGCGGAAGGAGAGATGAACAAGGGCCTGGAGATTGCACGCCAGATGAAGGCAGAGGGACTTCCCTTGGAAATGATCGCTCGTTGCACGGGCCTTTCGATGGAACAGATTAAAGATTTGAAATCAGGAGAAAAAGCATGAAATCATTGCGATCATGAAACAGAAAGCCATTATATTTCATCCTGCCATTGCTCCGTATCGAATTGATTTTTTTAACTCGTTGAACGAGCTTTATGAGGCTGAGTTCTATTTTGAGTTTGAGAATGCGTTGGAACAATCCTTCCAGCAGCAGGTGTTGACGGAGCGTCTGCATTTTGTGCCCCGTTATCTGAAGAAAGGGGCATTCGGTATTAAGAATTTGCGGTTACAGATCATCTCTATTCTGTTGAAGAGCCGTCCGGATGTGGTTATTTGCAGTGAATATAATCTTTCTACCCTACTGATTTTACTTTATAAATACCTTTTTCAACCCTCTTTGCGTGTGTATTCTATCTGTGACGATAGCCTTGGGATGGTTAGTCACTCTGGATTTGTCAAAAGAAACTCTCGCAAGTTGAGTGTGCGGCTGTTGGATGGCATTATCTTGGCCAACTTGGCAGTAAGAGATTGGTATTGGGCTCATTTAAAAGGAGGCGCTCGATTGCTATATTTCCCCATCATCCAAGATGATACGCAGTTTCGTGCTTTGTTGGCCTCCTCTTTGCCGATCTCTCAGACACTTTATCGCCGATTGCAATTGCAAGGGAAACGGGTGCTTCTGTTTGTGGGGCGCTTAGCCGATGTCAAGAATTTGCATTTCTTGCTGAAGGCCTTTTGTCAGCTACGCTCCTCTTTCCCGGATGCTGTCTTGCTGTTTGTGGGAGAAGGGGCTGAAAGGGAAACCTTACAAGCGGAAGCTGAGGCCTGGGAATTGACTCCTTGTGTACATTTTGCAGGTAAACATGAAGGGGTGGACCTATTGGCTTACTATAATCTGGGACAAGTTTTTATCCTTCCCAGCTATTTTGAACCTTTTGGGGCTGTGGTCAACGAAGCGTTATTGGCGGGTTGCTACACTCTCTGCTCATCCGCAGCGGGTGCGGCTTGTTTGATTCAAGCGGGTGAAAACGGGGAGTTGTTCGATCCGCACAGCTTGGAAGATTTAGTAGAGAAATTGCGAATCGCTCTTGCCAAGACGGAGCCTTTGCAGGGTGTGAGCTGTAAATCCAACAGGATGCAGCATTCGTATAACTACTATTTTCAGTCTTTATCCAAAGAACTAAGCGCCAATAAGTCAGATTGCCGGACACTGCTTGGTGAATAACGGATTAATAGCTATATTTGCGATTCAAACTGTGGGGCATGGATTTAGGTGTCCCGTTAAAAGAAAAAGGAGTGATGAGAAGAATATTGATTCCATTGTGCCTAATGATAGGTAGCCATGTGGCGAGTGGGCAGCGGGCTTATCAGACGGAGGGGCCGGACCGCTTGTTCGTGGAGGGTAAGGAACTGTTTAGCCTGAAGAATTACTCGGGGTGTATCGACAAGCTTTCGGCTTATAAGCTGCAGGCGACGGATGCAGACTTGATTCAGGAGGCAGATTATATGTTGGTTGCTGCTGCCTATGAGCAGGGACGGCCGAATGCTGCGGAGTTGTTAGAGAGCTACTTGGAGGCTTATCCAGCCTCTCGACATGCGGATGAGGTAGCTTTCTTGATTGGTTCGACTTACTTTGGCGAAGGTTGGTATGCGGAGGCGATCCAATGGTTTAATCGGTCGAATATCGATGTGCTTAGTGCGGAACAGCAGGAGGCGTATAGTTTCCGCTTGGCATACGCCTTGTTGCAACAGGATGATTTAGAGAAAGCGAGAGGCTATTTCGCACGTATTGCACAGATTGGCAAGCGCTACAAGGAGGCTTCAACCTACTACATGGCTTATATCGACTATGCGAAGGGACGTTATCCGGAGGCTTTGACGGCCTTCAGCCGCTTGAAGGCTCATCCGGAGTTTAAGGAGCAATCGCTCTACTACATCACGCAGATCTATTTTATCCAAAACAAATATAGCAAGGTGATCAGTGAGGGTAAGCAGCTGTTGACGGCCTATCCGAACAGTCAGAATAACAGTGAGGTCTATCGTATGATGGGTAACTCAGCCTATCATGTAGGCAATGAGGCGCAAGCGATTGAATGGCTAAGCCAGTATGTGGCGACCACGGATAGTCCTTTGCGTGGCGATCTCTACCTATTGGGTGTTTGCTATTATAACAAGGGGGAGTATGCCAAGGCCGTGAACCAATTGGGTAAGACGGTCAGTGGCGATGATGCCTTGACGCAAAATGCTTACATGTATTTGGGACAGAGTTACTTGAAGTTAAAATATAAGAACAATGCCCGCATGGCGTTTGAGTCGGCTGCCACGGCCTCATTCGATAAACAGGTGAAGGAGGCGGCGATGTATAATTACGCCTTGTTGATTCACGAGACGAACTTCACGGGCTTTGGTGAGTCCGTCACGATTTTTGAGGATTTCTTGAATGATTTTCCCAACTCGCAATATGCCGACAAGGTGAACGACTATTTGGTGGAGACCTATATGACCACTAAGAACTATCAAGCTGCACTGACTTCGATTGAGAAGATCAAGCAACCCAGTCGCAAGATCTTGGAGGCAAAGCAAGACATCCTATTCCAGTTGGGTACGCAAGCCTTTGCGAATCAACAGTTAGAGGAGGCAATCAATCGCTTCAACCAAGCGATCGAGTTGGGGGCATACAAAGAGGAATCTCGCAATGAGGCCTACTTCTGGAGAGGTGAGTCTTATTACCGATTGGGCGATTACCGACAAGCCATTTCCGACTATCGCATCTATCTGAACAATACCCGCCAACGCAATACCGATATGTATGCCTTGGCACATTATAACCTGGGTTACAGCTACTTCAAGGAGAAAGACTATGATGAGGCATTAAATCGCTTCCGCCAGTATATCAACTTGGAGAGTAACCAGCAACTGGCTGCCTATGCCGATGCCTATAACCGTATTGGTGACTGTCTCTTCCACAATCGGCAATTTGCTTTGGCAGAGGAGCAATATAGCCGTGCCGCTCAGTTGCAACCCGGCGCAGGAGATTATGCGCTCTATCAGAAGGGCTTCGTAATGGGCTTGCAAAAGGATTACAAAGGGAAGATTAACCTGATGGATCAACTGATCCGTGAGTTCCCCAACTCATCCTATGTGGATGATGCCCTGTTTGAGAAGGGTCGTGCCTACGTCTTGTTGGATAATAATACGTCCGCTGCCCGCACGTTCGAGCAGTTAGTGAAGCAATATCCGCAAAGTTCGCTTTCGTCAAAAGCCGGTATTCAGTTAGGTTTGATCTATTTCAACGAGGGTGAGATGGATCGGGCTGCTGAGGCTTATAAAGCGGTTATTGGGGCCTATCCGGGAAGCGATGAGGCAAAGGTGGCTTTGCAAGACTTGAAGGCTGTTTATGTGGAGCAGAATAACGTGAGTGCCTATGCAGCTTATGTGAACTCCTTGGGTGGCAATATCCATTTAGAGGTGAGCGAGCAGGATTCCTTGACCTATATTGCTGCTGAGAAGCTCTTTATGCGGGGCGACAATGCGGGCGCACAACGTAGTTTGGAGAGCTACTTGCAGCAATATCCAATGGGTGCTTTCAGCACAAATGCCCATTACTATTTAGGAGCGATTGCCTTTGCCGAGCAGCAGTATGAGACCGCCTTACCGCATTATGAGACCGCTATCGCAGCGGGTGATCCGAAGTTCTTGGAGGAATCGGTGGCTCGTGCGGCAGAGATTCTCTACCTGCAAAAGGAATATGAGGCAGCCATGAAACGCTTCGATCAGCTGTTGCAGGTAGCAGAGACTCCTGAGAACAAGGAGGCTGCCAAGTTAGGTGCGATGCGTTGCGCAGAGCAGACAGGTCAGTTAGCTGAGGCTGTGGAGGCTGCTACGGCCTTGCTGAAAGAGACGAAGCTCTCACCCGAGGTCATGTCGGAGGCTCGTTATGTTCGGGCAAAGGCCTATGTGGGCTTGAACCAAGAGGCGAAGGCGTTGGCTGATTGGAAGGAATTGAGTAAAGACACTCGAACGGCACAAGGCGCTGAGGCGAAATATCGATTGGCACAACTCTATTACGATCAGCAGAAGGATAGCGAGGCGATAAAGGTGTTGGAAGACTTCGCAAAGAACGGTACACCGCATCAATATTGGTTGGCACGTGGATTCATCCTTTGGGCAGATATTTACATTCGCCAAGGCGATGAGGTGCAGGCACGTGTTTACCTAAATAGCTTGCAGAACAACTACAAGGGCAATGCGGAGATTGATGCGATGATTGAGGATAGATTGGGAAAATTAAAGTAGTAAGACGATGAAGAAGACAAGATATAGTGTGAGAATCGTATGCCTGTTGGCGGCAGTGGGGGTTTCCCTCTTTGCCAACGCACAGGAGGACAAGAAGAAGGAACAGGATCTGAACCGCCAGCTGACGCTGGAGCGCGAGTATGATCCTTCGGTGCAGGATGCCAATAAGGTGAGCACGCTCCCGGTGGTGAAGGAGCCGGAGGTGCGGAAGATTCCCATTGATTATTCCGATTATACATTGGCGATGGATCCGGAGCAACAAATCTCCGTGCTGCCTTCCGGCAACATCCTAACCCAAATGGATTATAACAAGCGACGGGGTTATTTGCGCCTCGGGGCGGGTACGTTCATGAACCTGAATGGCGACTTTGGTTATCATGCGCTCAGCACGGATCGGGATCAGCTCAGTATCTCCTTCTCGCATCGTTCGGCCAATGGCAACGTGAAATACATCCAGCTGGAGGATGCGAAGGTGAAGGCCAAGATCAACGACAACTTAGGTGGAATTACTTATGGACATACGTTCGACAAAGCGATACTTAACCTAAAGTTAAACTACGGTTATTCGGCGTTTAACTATTATGGTTATCATGATGCGCTGGAGCATTGGACAAACTCCTCTTTCGCGTACGTAATACCCGCTCAGGAAGGATTCGATCGGGAGACGAACCAGGTGAACCAGACCATTGCCGCCTCTTT
>JALFJR010000093.1 GCA_022775005.1 Parabacteroides sp. | reverse complement strand
TTTTTATTTGCGGATTATCAAAAAACAGCTACTTTTGCTGCCGAAATAATAAAACAAACAGATGAGAACATTCGTAAATACATATTGGTGGTGGCGCTCTTTACAACTCACAAAGTCGTAAGGGACGAAGGCCGTATGTATATACCAAGATAAGAACAAAGAGGTCTGTCGCACTTGCGGCGGGCCTCTTCTGTTTTTAGAAGGGTTATCGAATTGATCAGGAATGAAACAACAAACAAATAATAGACAAAGATGGAAACGTATCAAGTAGATCAGAATGGTTACTACGGAGAATTTGGCGGGGCCTATATTCCCGAGATCCTGCATCAATGCGTGGAGAACCTACGCAAGAACTACCTTAAGGTGATGGAGAGCGATAGCTTCAAAGCAGAGTTCATCCAGCTGTTGAAGGACTATGTGGGTCGCCCCTCTCCACTCTACTTCGCCAAACGACTCAGTGAGCGCTACGGCTGCAAGATCTATCTGAAGCGAGAAGACCTCAACCACACAGGCGCACACAAGATCAACAACACGATCGGCCAGATCCTGATCGCCCGACGCATGGGCAAGAAGCGGATTATCGCCGAGACGGGTGCCGGACAGCATGGCGTGGCGACCGCTACCGTTTGTGCCTTGATGAACATGGAGTGCGTGGTCTATATGGGTAAGACCGACGTAGAACGGCAACATGCCAATGTACAAAAGATGGAGATGTTGGGTGCGACCGTCGTACCGGTGACTTCGGGCAACATGACCCTGAAAGATGCCACCAACGAGGCGATCCGTGACTGGTGCTGCCACCCCTCCGATACCTATTATATCATTGGCTCTACGGTAGGGCCTCACCCCTATCCCGACATGGTGGCTCGTCTGCAATCGGTGATCAGTGCCGAGATCAAGAAGCAACTCTTGGAGCAAGAGGGACGGGACTATCCCGACTACCTGATGGCTTGCGTGGGCGGTGGTAGTAACGCGGCGGGCACCATCTATCACTTCCTCGACGATGAGCGGGTCAAGATCGTCCTGGCTGAGGCCGGTGGTTTAGGCATCTTCTCCGGTAAGAGCGCAGCCACGATCCAGTTGGGCAAGAAAGGAATCATCCACGGCGCACGTACACTCGTGATGCAAAACGAGGATGGCCAGATCGAGGAGCCCTATTCCGTTTCCGCCGGCTTGGACTATCCGGGTATTGGCCCGATGCACGCCAACCTCTCCGAGACACACCGGGCAAAGGTGATCGCCGTGAACGACGATGAAGCCTTAGATGCTGCCTTCGATCTGACCCGCTTGGAGGGTATCATTCCGGCCTTGGAGAGTGCCCACGCACTGGGTGCCCTGCCGAAAATGAATTTCCAACCCACCGACGTAGTCGTGCTGACTGTCTCCGGTCGTGGCGACAAGGACATGCCGACCTACATCCATTACAAAATGAATAAAAAGTAAACCATCATGTATCAGTTTCATACGATCAGTAAAAAGATCATGGGCGACCTGCATACGCCCGTCAGCATCTATCTGAAGGTGAGGGACATCTATCCCGAATCCGCATTGTTGGAGAGTTCCGACTTCCACGGCAACGAAAACAGCCTTTCCTACATCGCCCTCTGCCCCATCGCCAGCATAGGCATCAACAATGGCGAATGCACCAGCGAGTTCCCCGATGGCCATCGGGAGGTGAAACCGCTCACGGAAAGCTATAACGTGGCAGATGCGATGAATGCGTTCCTCAGTCAGTTCCAAGTGACGGGAGCGGATCGCAAGATCTGCGGTCTCTTCGGCTATACCGCTTTCGATGCGGTGCGCTACTTCGAGCAGATCCCGGTCATGGAGGCTCACCATGCCGAGAACGACGCTCCCGATATGCTCTACCTATTATATAAGTATATCCTTGTCTTCGACCATTTCAAGAATGAGCTGACCTTGGTGCAGCTGCAAGGCGAGGGAGAGGCAAGCCAGTTGGACGAGATCCAGACACTCTTGGAGAACCGCAACTTCGCCTCCTACAACTTCCAGGCCGTGGGACCGGAGAGCTCTCCCATCACCGACGACGAGTATCGGGCGATGGTGCGCCAAGGCATCAAGCATTGCCTCCGGGGTGATGTGTTCCAGATCGTGTTGAGCCGCCGTTTCGAACAGGCTTTCAAGGGAGATGATTTCAAGGTCTATCGGGCTTTGCGCAGCATCAACCCCTCTCCCTACCTCTTCTATTTCGACTTTGGGGGCTTCCGCATCTTCGGCTCTTCCCCGGAAACACACTGCAAGGTAGCCGCTGGTCATGCCAGCATCGACCCGATCGCCGGAACCGCCTTCCGTACGGGTAATATGGAGGTGGATAAACAGCGTACCGAGGCATTGGTAAACGATCCGAAAGAGAATGCCGAGCATGTGATGTTGGTTGATCTGGCCCGCAACGACCTGAGCCGCAATGCTAACCACGTGCAGGTGGATTTCTACAAGGAAGTGCAGTTCTATAGCCATGTGATCCACCTCGTCTCTCGGGTCAGCGGTGAGATCAACCCGGAGAGCAATCCCGTGAAGACCTATATTGACACCTTCCCGGCCGGTACGCTGAGTGGTGCGCCGAAGGTACGGGCAATGCAGTTGATCACCGACTTGGAGAAGCACAACCGAGGCGCCTATGGCGGTTGCATCGGTTTCATCGGACTGGATGGCGACCTGAACCAAGCCATCACGATCCGTAGCTTCGTGAGCCGTGGCAATGTGCTCTACTACCAGGCCGGAGCCGGTATCGTGGCGAAGAGCAACGACGCAAGAGAGTTGCAAGAGGTGAACAACAAGCTGGGTGCCTTGAAGAAGGCGATCGACCTGGCCGAGAAATTAATCAACTGATAAAAGCTGAAAACCATGAAGATATTACTATTTGACAACTACGATTCCTTCACCTACAACCTGCTGCACATCCTGAAGGAATTAGGTGCGGATGTGGAGGTGTTCCGCAACGACAAGATCACGCTCGACGAGGTGGATCGGTTCGACAAAATCGTGCTCTCTCCCGGTCCGGGTATTCCCGAGGAGGCAGGTATTCTGCTTCCCTTGATCCGTCGCTATGCACCGACCAAGAGCATTCTGGGAGTCTGTTTAGGCGAGCAAGCCATCGGCGAGGCATTCGGTGCCAAGCTGATCAACCTGACGGAGGTGCATCACGGCGTTTGCTCCGATGTACGTGTCGTAGCGAATGATCCCCTGTTCAATGGCTTAGATCGTACACTTCGTGTCGGTCGCTACCACTCTTGGGTCGTGTCAAAAGAGGATCTCCCCGATTGCTTGGAGATTACAGCAGAGGACACGGAAGAGGGACAGATCATGGGACTGCGCCACAAGGAATACAACGTGCGTGGCATCCAGTTCCATCCCGAATCGGTGCTGACCCCGCAAGGCAAAGAGATCATTAAAAACTGGTTATCCATTTAATTCGCAAGAACTTTGTATTATGAAACAACTCTTATATCGTCTATTCGAACATCAATACTTAGGACGGGAGGAGGCACGGGCCATCCTCCAGCATATCGCCGAAGGGCGCTACAACGATGCGCAGATCGCCAGCCTGATCACGGTCTTCTTGATGCGCAGTATCTCCGTGGAGGAGTTGACCGGTTTCCGGGAGGCCTTGCTTGAGATGCGTGTCCCCGTGGATCTGCAAGATTTCAAGCCGATCGACATCGTCGGAACAGGCGGTGACGGCAAGAACACCTTCAACATCAGCACCTGCTCCTGCTTCGTGGTGGCCGGTGCGGGCTACAACGTGGTGAAGCATGGAAACTATGGTGCCACTTCGGTCAGCGGTGCCAGCAACGTGATGGAGCAACATGGCCTGAAGTTCACGAACAACAACGACCAACTGCGTCGCAACATGGAGACTTGCCACATCACCTACCTGCATGCGCCGCTCTTCAACCCGGCCTTGAAGGCGGTCGCTCCGGTGCGCAAGAACCTCGGTGTGCGTAGCTTCTTCAACATGCTGGGTCCGTTGGTCAATCCGGCCATGCCGGCCTATCAGCTGTTGGGTGTCTATAACCTGCCGCTGTTGCGTCTCTACAACTACACCTACCAAGAGAGCGGTACCCGCTTCGCTGTGGTACACAGTTTGGACGGCTATGACGAGATCTCCTTGACCGCCGATTTCAAGGTGGCTATGCCGGAGAAGGAGAAGATCTACTCACCCGAGATGTTGGGCTTCAAGCGTTGCACGGAGGCGGATCTCGACGGAGGGAGCACCCCGGAAGAGGCCGCACGCATCTTCGACGCCGTCTTGGAGAACCGGGCTACGGAGGCACAGCGCAACTGCGTGGTGATCAACTCCGCCTTCGCTATCCAAGTGATCTGCTCGGAGAAACCGATCGAGATCTGTATCGCCGAGGCGAAGGAATCGTTGGAGAGCGGCCGTGCGTTAGCGACATTCAAGCAATATGTATCTATGAATAGCTGATCCTATGGCAGACATCTTAGAGACAATCGTAGCGAACAAACGGAAGGAGGTGGAGCGGCAGAAACAGGCCGTCAGCCTCCAGACGTTGGTGGCTTTGGGAGGTGACCGGTTGGAACGTCCCACCCGCTCCATGCGACAGGCTTTGGCCACCTCTGAAACGGGCATCATCGCCGAGTTCAAGCGGAAGAGCCCCTCAAAAGGGTGGTTGCATCCCGGTGCGCAGGTGCAGGAGGTGCTCCCCTTCTATGCCGAGGGCGGTGCTTCGGCCTGCTCGATTCTGACCGACGGAAACTTCTTCGGTGGCTCGCTGACTGACCTGCAACAGGCTCGTCGGTTGGTGGAAATCCCGTTGCTGCGGAAGGATTTCATCATCGATCCCTACCAGCTTTACCAAGCCCGGGTGATGGGTGCCGATGCGGTGTTGCTGATCGCCGCCTGCCTCACGACCGAGGAGTGTGCCCAGTTGGCAGCCACGGCGCACAGCTTGCAGTTGGAGGTGCTGTTAGAAGTGCATCGTGCCGAAGAACTGGATCACGTGAATGCCGACATTGATATGCTGGGTGTAAACAACCGGCATTTAGGTACTTTCGACACGGACGTGAAGCATTCCTTCAAGCTGATCGAGCAACTCAAAGGCTACGATCCCCTGTTGGTTTCCGAGAGCGGTATCTCGCAAACGGAGACCGTCAAGCTGCTTAGAGCCGCCGGTTTCCGGGGCTTCTTGATCGGTGAGACCTTCATGAAGACCGCTCAGCCGGGTGAAACATTGCGTCACTTTATCGAAGCACTGCAATGATTACGAAAGTTTGTGGCCTATGCCAGGCCGAAAATATCCAAGCCGTAGCCAAGACAGGCATCCAGTGGACGGGCTTCATCTTCTATACCCCCTCTCCTCGCTGCCTGTTGCGGGATCCGGCCGAGGCGGAGCGAGTGCGACAGCTGATCACGGCTGACGCTTTCCGTCCGAAGCGGGTGGGTGTCTTCGTCAACGCATCGCAAGAGGAGATCATGGAGGTAGCGCAACAGTATCGACTGGACTATTTACAGCTGCATGGCCACGAGTCACCCGACTTTTGCTATGCCCTGCAGAAGCGAGGCTATGCATTGATCAAGGCCTTCTCCATCGCTACGGCGGAGGATCTGGCGCACACGGCGGACTATGCCGGTCGGGTGGACTATTTCCTCTTCGACACCAAGTGTGCAGGCTATGGCGGCTCCGGCCAACGGTTTGACTGGAGCCTGCTGCAAGACTATCAAGGGGAGACTCCCTTCCTGTTGAGCGGAGGTGTTCGCCCCGAGATGGCCGCCGATCTGCAACGCTTTCACCATCCCCGTTGGGCAGGCATCGACCTCAACAGCGGCTTCGAGTCGGCTCCCGGGGTGAAGCAAGCAGAAACCCTGCGCAGCTTTCAAAATAATTTTAAATTATGAATTTTGAATTATGAATGACCTTTTCGATTCACTCAAAAACAATTCATAATCCATAATTCATAACTCATAATTTATTATTCAAAACTCAAAATCGAAAAAGATGAATCGCATAACCAACTTATTTGAGACAAAGAAAGCGGGCATACTCTCCGTCTATTTCACGGCAGGCTATCCCCAACTGAACGATACGACCACCATCCTGCGGGAACTGGAGGCGAAAGGTGTGAACATGGTGGAGGTAGGCATACCCTTCTCCGATCCGATGGCCGATGGCCCCGTGATCCAAGAGGCCAGTACCGTGGCCCTGCGCAACGGCATGTCCCTGCGTCTGCTCTTCCAGCAGCTGAAAGAGATCCGGCAAACGGTGCAGATCCCGATCATCTTGATGGGCTATCTGAACCCCATCATGCAATATGGCTTCGAGGCCTTCTGCCAAAGCTGTGCCGAGGTGGGTGTGGATGGCATGATCATTCCCGACCTGCCCTATGCAGACTATATAGCCGACTACAAGGCGATCGCCGATCGGTATGACTTGAAGATGATCATGTTGATTACCCCAGAGACCTCTGAGGAGCGCATCCGCCTGATTGACGCACACACCAGCGGATTTATCTACATGGTGTCAAGTGCGGCCACGACAGGTGCCCAGCAGAGTTTCAACGAGCAGAAGCAGGCCTATTTCCGTCGCATCAACTCCATGAACCTGCGCAACCCTCGTTTGGTCGGTTTCGGCATCAGCAACAAAGCCACCTTCGAGGCCGCTGCGGCCAACTCCTCCGGTGCCATCATCGGCAGCAAGTTCGTGCAACTGCTGAAGAGTGAGCCGACCATTGCCGGTGCGGTGGATCAATTGTTAGCTGCGCTGAAGCAGTGAAATAGCATAGCTCATAGCTGTAAAAAGTATTGCCCGTCATTTCACAAAACGTTGCCCGTCGTTTTCGAAAACATTGCCCATCGTTTTTTGAGACGTTGCCCGTCGTTTTTCAAGACCATGGGCAACGTTTTTCTTTTCGATGGGCAACGAAAAATCCGTCCCTCTCCGCTTTGGGAGATTCAAGGGGAATCGTATCTTTGCCCACAAATCTATTAAAGTGATGGCAAAGAACTATCTTCTGGAAACGTTGCGGGAGCAGAAGCGGATGCAGCTGAAAGGCGGCATCTATCACAAGGTGCAGATTGACCTGACCTTCAACAGCAATCATATCGAGGGAAGTCGGCTGACACACGACCAAACACGCTATATCTTCGAGACAAATACCATTGGGGTGACGAGCAAGGAGACGATCAACGTGGATGACATCATCGAGACCACCAATCATTTCCGGTGCAACGACTTTATCATCGAACAGGCGGAGCAACCCTTGACCGAAAAGATGATCAAAGAGTTACATCGGTTGCTGAAATCAGGCACCTCGGACAGTCGCAAGTCTTGGTTCAACGTGGGAGAATACAAGCAATTACCCAACGAGGTAGGCGGTATGGAGACATCGGCTCCGGAGCAAGTGCATACCGACATGGAGGCTCTTTTGGCGCACTACAACAGTTTGGAGACACGTACTCTGGATGATCTGCTGGATTTTCACCAGCGTTTCGAGGCGATCCATCCTTTCCAAGATGGCAATGGCCGAGTCGGTCGTTTGATCCTATTCAAGGAGTGCTTGGCGAATGGGATCGTGCCTTTCATTATCACTGAGGAACTGCGTTTCTTCTATTACCGAGGACTGCATGAATGGCCTCGCATTCCCGGCTACCTTCGAGATACCTGCCTCACAGCTCAGGACACCTTCAAATGCATCCTCGATTATTTCCGGATTGCTTATTGAAAAGCGACAACATTTGTTTGGTTTTCGTTGGTAAATCGCAGGTAATATGTATACTTGCGAAGTAATGTAACAGCATATCTATCCATAAAAAGGGGCTGCATCTTTTGACACAGCCCCCTATCTAAAAATAGATCTTTTCTTTTTACTTGATCATCTCAAACCCGGTGTAGGGAACGAGAGCCTTCGGAATACGGATACCCTCCGGGGTCTGGTTGTTCTCCAACAGGGCAGCGACGATACGGGGGAGAGCCAAGGCACTACCATTCAAGGTGTGGCAGAGCTGGATCTTCTTGTTCTCGTCCCGATAGCGGCATTTCAAGCGGTTCGCTTGATAAGTGTCGAAATTAGAGACAGAGCTAACCTCCAACCAACGCTTCTGTGCCTCAGAATAAACCTCGAAGTCGAAACAGATGGAAGAGGTGAAGCTCATGTCACCGCCACACAGACGGAGAATGCGATAGGGCAACTCTAACTTCTTCAGCAAGCCCTCCACATGATCCAACATCTCTTGGTGAGACTGCTTGGAGTGCTCCGGCTTATCAATGCGCACGATCTCCACTTTTGAAAACTCATGCAGACGGTTCAAGCCACGCACGTCCTTACCGTAGGAACCGGCCTCCCGACGGAAACATTGCGTATAAGCGCAGTTCTTAATCGGCAACTGCTTCTCATCCAGAATCACGTCACGATAGATATTAGTCACGGGTACCTCAGCGGTCGGGATCAGGTAGAGATCATCCAACTCGCAGTGATACATCTGGCCCTCCTTATCGGGCAACTGGCCTGTGCCATAGCCGGAAGCGGCGTTCACTACCGTCGGCGGCATGATCTCGGTATAACCGGCGTTGCGTGCCTCATCGAGGAAGAAATTGATCAACGCACGCTGCAAACGAGCGCCTTGTCCCTTATAAACCGGGAATCCCGCACCCGTGATCTTCACACCCAAGTCAAAATCAATCAAGTCATACTTCTTCGCTAACTCCCAGTGAGGCAGCGCATCCTTCGGCAGCTCAGTCTCCATGCCACCCATCTTCTCCACCACATTATCCTCAGCGGAAACACCTTCCGGCACCTCCTCGTAGGGAATATTGGGGATCGTGTAGAGCAATGCCTGCAAATCTGCGGCTGCTTGATCCATATCGGCTTGGAGCGTCTTGCTGGTCTCCTTGATCTCGGCTACACGCTTCTTAGCGGCCTCGGCCTCCTCCTTCTGGCCGGCCTTCATCAGCTGACCGATCGACTTGGAAGTGGCGTTGATCTCCGCCAGGTTCTTATCTAATTCATTCTGTGTGCTACGTCTTTTATCATTCAATTCCAGCACCTTTGCGATAGTCTCTTGGGCTCCCTTGAAGTGCTTCTTCTCCAATCCGCGGATCACCGCGTCGGTGTTCTCTGTGATTAATTTGATTGTCAACATATAATTCTTATGTTTTCTATTTTTGCCTTCTGAGGCGCAAAGGTAGTGATTTTTATTTTACGCGACCACCCGATAGCCATGTTCTTGTGTAATACGGCTCACTCAGGCTGCTCACCATCACCCCACTGGAGGTGCTTGTATGAATGAAACGGCCATTTTTCAGATAGATACCTACATGGTTTGGCACACTTCGTTTGCCGCCTCGGGTAGTCTTGAAAAAGACCAAGTCGCCCTCTTTCAGCTTGTCACGAGACACCTTGCGACAGTCATGTTTCAGCATATCAGCGGAAGAACGTGAGAGCGACTTGCCATAGACCTCCCGATAGACAATCGCCACGAATCCCGAGCAATCCACACCCCGCTTTGTGCTACCACCCAATTTATGCGGTACACCGAGCCAGCGAGCCCCTTCGTTGTAGAGGAAGATGTTGTCGTTCTCCGTGATGCGTACCCCATAGAGCCGAGCCAACTCCTTCGGTCCCTTGAAATCGGCTGGCAACGCTACGGTTCCTGCCTTACGAGACCCACAGCTTCCCAAGCTAAGTGCCAGACAAAGGAGGAGTAGCATCCATACAAAGGCCGTTTTATCGCCCGAGAAAAGCCACTTTATCCGTCTCATAAGGTAGGAAGATTAGCCTTTAAATAGGTAGTAAACGCATCCCGGTAGGCATCCGTCACATGGATTACCTCCTTGCCGATGTAAATACAGTTGTTACGATCCACCGAGCGGATCTTGTCCAAGGCCACGATATAAGAACGATGCACCCGCATAAAACGTCCGGCAGGCAGCATCTCCTCCATCGCCTTCATCGTCACATGGGTAATTAACCCTCTGGGCTCATTCTCCAAATAGATGGTTACATAATCCTTCAAACCAGCTACATAAAGGATGCGGCTCACGTCGATCTGTTTCAACTCGCCATCCACTCGGATAAAGAGATTCTCCCGCTCCGGCTCCTTGGCTTGTCCCTCCTTGGCCTGCTCTTGCAGCTCAAACCACTGTCTGGCCTTCTCCGCCGCCTGCAAGAATTTATGGTAACGGATCGGCTTCAGCAGGAAGTCTAACGCATTCACCTCATAGCTGTCGAAGGCATACTCCTTGAAGGCGGTGGCGAAGATCACACGGGTCTCCGCAGGCACCATGCGGGAAAGGTTCATCCCGTCTAAGTCGGGCATCTGAATATCCAAAAACAGCAAATCCACCGGGTGGCTACGCAACTGCGAGAGTGCCAGCACCGGATCTGTATAGGAGCCTGCCAACCGCAAGTAGGGTGTCCGCTCCACGAAGCTCTCCAGCATCTTCACCGCCAAAGGCTCATCATCGACAATCATACAAGTCAGTTCAACCATCACTTAAAGTCCATTCAATACGATTTTAACAAAATAGGTATCTCCCTTCAGCTCCTGCTCATAGCGGTAGCGATTCGGGTAGAGCAGCTCCAATCGACGACGCAGGTTCTCCACACCAATGCCCGAACCGCTACGGTCGGCATCTCGCTTCGGGTCGTTGCTATTCTCAGCCGTGAAAATCAAGTCATTCCCCTGCCAAGTCAAGGAGATGCGCACGAAAGAGTGCTTCCGACTGTTCACTCCATGCTTGAAAGCATTCTCGATCACCGAGATAAACAGCAACGGAGCCACCCGCACAGGATGGGGAGGCGGAGCGAAATAGGTATCCACCTGCGTCAATTCATTGCAGCGCAGCTTCATCAGGTCGATATAGTTGGTCATAAACTCCACCTCATTCTCCAACGGCACGCTCTCATGGTTCGACTCGTAGAGGGCGTAACGCAACAGGTCGCTCAACTGGCCAATACTCTCTTGCGCCGAGTCGGCATCAATTTGCACTAACGACGAGATATTATTCAATGTATTAAACAGGAAATGGGGATTCAATTGATTCTTCAACCAAGCTAACTCCGCATCGGCATGTTTCCGCTTCTCCTCTTGCAGAGCCAAGCGAGTCTCGTTCCAGCGCAAGGCATACCGAATCGCCACTGGAGCGGCCACCACCAAGGAGTCCGAGAAAAGGATGCCGAAACCGATCAGATAGAGTACCGGACGCCACTCCTGTAACGGTTCCAATGTGACCATCTCGCTCAACGAACCGATTAAATGGAAAAGTATCACCCCTGCGTTGCCGAGAAGGAACCAACGGACCCGCTTCTTGAACAGCAAATAAGGGACTAAACCATAGAAGTTCAAGAAGTAAAACCCGGAATACCACAAAACGAACTCCCCGTTCTTGCGTAAGATTCCCCATGCCGCCTCGCTACTCAACTCCGTAGAGAAGGCAATAGCCGCCGGGATCAACCAGAGCGACATCCATCCGACCACTTGGCTGACCAACAAAATCCAATCATTTTTCGTCCATTTCTTCATGCTGCGTATCTGTTTTGAGACACCGACAAAGATAATGTTTTACGGCGATGAAGTGAAATAAACCCACTATTTTCGACCGGCAAGAGGCGGAAATAAGAAATATTCCTATCTTTGCTCCATCATTGAGAAAGACGATGCGAGGGGTGCAGCCCGACTGACAGCTGCTGAGATCATACCCATTGAACCTGATGCGGATTATGCCGACGAAGGGAACAGCGACGTGAACAGAACGACTTCTCCCCCTATCCTATCTTTATTGATCAATTGTAAAAAGTAGAACAGATGAACTATGTTTGCGCATTGAGCATCGCCGGATCTGATTGCAGCGGAGGAGCCGGTATCCAAGCGGACTTGAAAACCATGTCTGCCCTGGGGGTCTATGCCGCCACGGCGATCACGGCCATCACCGTGCAAAACACTTGCGGGGTCACGGCAGTACAAGCGGTAGCACCTGAGATCGTGGAGGGACAGATCCGTGCCGTGATGGACGACATCGAGCCGAAAGCGGTGAAAATAGGGATGGTCAATGACAAGGCTACGATATTAGCAATCTCCAAGGCCCTACATTACTATTGTCCGGCTCAACTCATTATCGATCCCGTGATGGTGGCTACGAGCGGCTCACGACTGATGCAACCGGATGCCTTGGCCTGTTTCGAGCAGGAATTGCTGCCTATGGCAACGCTGTTGACACCCAACGTACCAGAGGCGGAGCTGCTCTCTGGCAAACCGATTGATTCACCAGAGGCGATGGAAGCGGCCGCACAAGTAATCTTGGCCAAAGGCTGCCAGGCGGTGTTGATCAAAGGTGGACATTTAGCGGGAGCAACCAAAGCGGATCGACTCTTCACGGCAGCGGGAAACATTGCCAACTATCAAGCGGCCAGTGTCGATACCCGCAACACGCACGGCACAGGATGCACCCTCTCCTCAGCGATTACGGCTCGCTTAGCGTTGGGTGATTCGCTCATTGAGGCGATCAAGCACGCCAAGGAATACCTGACCGAAGCCCTCCGGCAAGGAGCAGCGGTCACCATCGGCCACGGCCATGGGCCTGTGAACCATTTTTATCAACCTCAATCTCTTCAGATACAACCATGATTCAATTCATCACCAATTATCACGACAATATCTCCCTCACGGAGCAAACCGAGTATGTCTTGGAGGCCGGCTGCCGCTGGGTACAATTGCGCCTCAAAGGAGCAGACGATGCCGAGATCTACATGGTCGGTAAAGCGTTACGTGCTTTGTGCGACCAATATGAGGCTACGTTGATCCTCGACGACGCAGTGCGCATGGTGCCTGTCATCGGAGCGGACGGTGTGCATCTGGGCAAGCAAGACATGCCCGTCGATGAGGCCCGCAAGCTCTTAGGTCCCGACAAGATCATCGGCGGCACGGCCAACACCTTCGAGGATGTAGAGCGACTGGCTCGACAGGGAGCGAACTACATCGGCTGTGGTCCCTTCCGCTTCACGACCACCAAGAAGAACCTCTCCCCGCTCTTAGGTTTGGAGGGTTACGCCGCTATCCTGGAACAGATGCGACAGCAGCAGATCGACCTGCCCTTGATCGCTATCGGAGGCATCACCGTAGAGGATGTGCCCGATCTGGTCGATCTGGGCGTGAGTGGTATCGCCATCAGCGGAGCTATCTTGGAGGCCAAGAAGCCGGATGTCATGATGCGCAAGTTCATTCGCGTAGAGAATAAAGCAAGAAAACTGAAAGATAAATCCAATACAAAAAAGGTATGAACAACAACATAAAGTTCAGCTATCCTTCCTCTGAGAAGGTGTACCTCAACGGTACGATCTACCCCGATTTGAAGGTGGGTATGCGGCGTGTACATCTCGCTCCCACGGTGAGTTTCGTGAAAGGCGTACGGCACGAAGAGCCCAATGCGCCCGTCTATCTGTATGACACCAGCGGTGCGTATAGCGATCCGAACGTCGAGATCGACTTGAAACAGGGTTTGCCCAAGTTGCGTCAGCCTTGGATCGACGCTCGTCAGACGGGGGAGACACAGCTCTACTTCGCCAAGAAGGGAGTGATCACCCAAGAGATGGAGTATGTGGCAATCCGTGAGAATATGAATGCGGCTGAGTTGGGTATCGAGACACACATTACGCCGGAGTTCGTACGCCAAGAGGTGGCTGCCGGACGTGCGGTCATCCCCGCCAACAAGAAGCATCCCGAGAGCGAGCCGATGATCATCGGTACCAACTTCCTTGTGAAGATCAATACTAACATCGGTAACTCCGCGACTACTTCCGGCATTGAGGAAGAGGTAGAGAAAGCCGTATGGAGCTGCAAATGGGGTGGCGACACGCTGATGGATCTCTCTACGGGTAACGACATTCATGAGACGCGTGAGTGGATCTTGCGCAACTGTCCCGTTCCCGTCGGTACCGTGCCCCTCTACCAAGCCTTCGAGAAGGTGGGTGGCAAAGCCGAGGCCCTCAACTGGGAGGTCTTCCGGGACACGTTGATTGAGCAATGCGAGCAGGGCGTGGACTATTTCACGATCCACTGTGGCATCCGTCTGAAGAATATCCATCTGGCCGATAGCCGCTTGACGGGCATCGTGAGCCGCGGCGGTAGCATCATCTCTAAATGGTGCAAGGTGCATCAGGAGGAGAGTTTCCTTTATGAACACTTCGATGATATTTGCGACATCTGTGCCCGCTACGATGTAGCGCTCTCCTTGGGCGACGGGCTTCGTCCCGGCAGTACGCATGATGCCAACGATGCCGCACAATTCGCGGAGTTAGACACGATGGGCGAACTGGTAGAGCGTGCCTGGGCAAAGAACGTGCAGGCCTTCATCGAGGGACCGGGTCATGTGCCGATGCACAAGATCAAGGAGAACATGGAGCGTCAGATCGAGAAATGCCACGGGGCTCCCTTCTATACGTTAGGCCCGCTCGTGACCGACATCGCTCCGGCTTACGACCACATCACCTCGGCCATTGGTGCGGCCATGATCGGTTGGTATGGCACGGCGATGCTTTGCTATGTCACCCCGAAAGAGCACTTGGCGTTGCCGAACAAGGAGGATGTTCGTACGGGTGTGATCAGTTATAAGATCGCTGCCCATGCGGCTGATTTAGCGAAGGGACATCCGGGAGCGACCGTGCGGGATAATGCCCTCAGCAAGGCTCGTTATGACTTCCGCTGGAAAGACCAGTTCAACCTCTCGCTCGATCCGGAGCGTGCGTTGGAATACTACAAGACCAGCAACAACATCGATGCGAACTATTGTACGATGTGTGGTCCGAACTTCTGCGCTGCTCGCATCAGCCACTCCTTGAAGGATTGCCACGACGAGCTGTCAACGGAGCAACCCAAATAAAGAAGCAACATGTCTATGAAATGGATAGTCATCACCTCTCCCGACGCTGTGCCGGGGGAGGTTTCTTTTATCGAACGGCTGTTCGATCACGGTATGGATCTGCTCCATCTCCGGAAACCCGAGGCGGATGAGACGACATACGCCCACCTGCTCGAAGCCATCCCGGAGCCATGGCACAACCGCATCGTCCTGCATGATCATTTTCAGCTGACGGAGCGTTTCGCTCTGCATGGGGTGCATCTCAACCGACGTAATCCGCTCCCTCCTGCCTTATGGCAAGGTTCCTGCTCGGCCTCCTGCCACAGCTTATCGGAGGTGACCGCACAGAAGCCGTATCGGGATTACCTCTTTCTCAGCCCCATCTTCAACAGCATCTCCAAGGCAGGCTATACCGCTGCTTTTCCCGAAGAGACCCTGCTAGAGGCCGCTCTGCAAGGCATCATCGACCAGCAAGTGATCGCTTTAGGAGGCATCACAGCTACGCATATCTCCCTACTCCATCAATGGCATTTCGGTGGAGCCGCCTTCCTCGGTGACATTTGGAATCGCATCGACGATCCTGCGGTCGATAGCTATCTCTCTGCGTTAAGATGCCGCTTGACGATCCCCTGCAACCGCTGAAGGTTCTGCTCGCTGTTCGCTGCCAAGACACCCGAAGGATGCGTCAAGGGGAGCGGTGAGCCATCCAACGCCGAGAGCATACCACCCGCCTCCTCCACGATCAACGAGGCCGCCGCATAATCCCAAGGACTCAACTGATACTCAAAATAGAGCTCGCAACGTCCCATCGCCAAGTAGCACAACTCAGGAGCCGCCGCTCCAAACCGACGAATATCGTTGCACTGCATGAAGGTATCCAAGATAATCTCCGAGCAGAGCCGGGCATGCTCCTTGTGGTAAACCGCCAAGGCCGTGCACATCACCGCATTCTCAAACGGCCTATCCGACACTTGGATGCGCTTGCCGTTCAGGTAAGCCCCCTTCCCCCGTTCGGCGGAGAACAGCTCACCCGTCATCGGCAGATACACCACCGCTAACTCCATCGTCTCTCCATGCTTTAAACCCACACAGATCGCGCATTGCGGGATGCCTCGACTATAATTGCAGGTACCATCTATCGGGTCGATAATCCAAGTGTAATCCGCCATCACCCATCGGTCAGACTCCTCACAGAGGAAGCCACTGCCCGGCATCGCCTCACTCAGCCGCTCACATAGAAACTCCTGCACGGCCACATCCGAAGAAGTCACGATATTGGCGACCCCCTCCTTCTCGAACACCTCGAAATGCTCCGTCCGCATCCGTCCGGCTGCCTCCTGCACGATGGCGATCAATCGCTCCAAAGTTATTCTTTCCATACGCAATTCATTTATTGTACATTATCAAGGAGTAGGCTGGCACGTGGGACGTAGCACATCATTACCCTCCCTAATTTCTAACAGAGAGACTTTGGATTTACCGATTGCCTCCCCACCGCTCAGTTCCTGTCGGGCAAAGTCATAAAACCGATCCATGAACAGCGGGCCTTTGGCATCATGCGTGACGCAGAGCGCAGCTGTCCCATCAGGCAAGGAAACCAAATAAGCATCCGCCGCATCCTCATAACCAAACTTATGTAACATGCAAACCCGGAAATCCCCCACCGTTAAATCATCCATCACTTTCACCCGGGCAGATGGCTCCTCAAGGTAAGCACGCAGCGCAACCACCGCCTCCTCCCTGTCGAAACGCGCCAGGGGAAGCACAACCTCATGGTCGAAAAAAGGCCGGGGAGAAAGCACCTGATAGCTCCAGCCTTTCCCTTGTCGCTCACCCTTAATCTCGCAAAGCGCTAACCTATCCGGGAAAAGCACGATTCCCTTGCAGCAAATGCCCTTCTCGCTCAGCAAGCCACTCTCCGAGAAGTCGCCTCGAAACAACAACTGTCCACGGGAGAGAAACTCCGTCCGCAGCAGCTCCTCGCAACGTTCCTGCTCCACGGCACGATCCACCTGCGGCCGTCCGTCGCACATACATAGAGCCAACCCCATAGCAATCAGCCCTATCCAAATCCATCTACTTTGTATCATATTTTTAGCTGTTTATCTTTCCATTATCTCATGCTCTTTCCATGCATTTCACGCATCAAATGCTTAATGGCTGCGACAGGATGATACAGGATCATTCTCGGCCCCGCCCAGCGCATAACCGTACGGATGCACTCCTTCATCTCCAGTCGGTAGCAATGAATAGGACACACCTTACAAGTCGGCTTCGCATCCCCATAACGGCAACTGTCAAGCCGGCCTTGGGCGTACTCCAACAGCTCCTGGCAACTCGGGCAAAGCGAACGATTGCCCTCTTTCCTCCGACAATACAAACGTATCATCTGCTCCACTACACTCTTCTCCTCCTCTATGCGTCTCATTTCCACCGCTTTCAATATATAGAATCACTACCTAATGCTGATCGATTCATTCTTCGAAAGAATAAATATTCCATATTGCTTATTCCGTTTTGCCCATTCAATGGCTTCTTGCAACATATCCTCTTGGAATATGGTATCGCTGTCAAAATAATACTTGCCGTTATCATCGTTATACCAACCGCCCACAATCTGATTGTGCGCCAACGAATGATGTACGGCCACTCTCAATCCTTCCTTTCCGAAGCTATCCTGCGTCTCCATATAAGCAACCACTATACCCTCTTTGGGCACACTATAATCGCTAATGTCAAGCGTAAAACCATTTGGGTGATGCTGCGCATATTCCCAACAGTAATTCACAGCTTCCTCCAACTTGATTTGTTCCCCGTCGTGATGACAGGATAGAAACAGCAACAGACAGAGAACGCTGCAACAGATGCAATACAATCGTTTCGTCATATTCGAATATTTTTAACTCAAATGACTTGTGTGCAAAAATAAGGATTATTTCAATGATCGAGATACTAAGCCCATGAAAAATCTTGTTGCGAATTGCGCACTCAACTACACCATGTAGTAAAGCCGTCGCAAGCTGACAACAAGAAAAAACTTGCAGTGGAAAAGCTGTCGCCAACAAATGAAATCACAGATACTCACGAATTAGAACAGCTGGATACTTCCACAAACAACAAATTTGTTTATCTTTGTGTTCTAAAATTATTTTTGATTAAAAGGTAGATACTTATATGAACTTCTTAGAGCAGAAAATTATTGAAGATGGCGTGATCAAAGAGGGCAATATCCTGAAAGTGGATAACTTCCTCAATCACCAAATTGATGTGGACATCATCCGACAGATCGCATTCGAGTTTAAACGTCGTTTCCGAGGCAAGACGGTGAACAAGATCTTGACCATCGAGGCCAGCGGTATCGCTATCGCCGCGTTGCTGGGCGACCTGTATGACGTGCCCGTGGTCTTCGCCAAGAAGGGACAGACAGCCAACAGCACTGACGACAAGTATGTGGCGCAGGCCTATTCGTTCACCCACAAGAAGATGAACAATGTCTTCGTGTCGCGTCCTTATCTGACCGCTGAAGACAAGGTGTTGATCGTGGATGACTTCTTGGCCGACGGTCAGGCTTCCAAAGCATTGATCGACATCGTGCATCAGGCAGGCGGCGAGGTGGTGGGTATCGGCATCGCCATCGAGAAGGGCCAACAGCAGGGAGGTCGATTGCTCCGTGAGGCGGGCTATCAGTTAGAGTCGATCGCCATCTTGGAGTCGATGGATTATGCTACACAGACGATCGTGTTCCGTGGGCAACCCGCTCAAACATTGAAACAGAAAGCCTAAAGGAGGAGGGAAATACCATGAGTAGCGTATATGAATTAGACGGCCGAGTGCCTCTCGCGAAGGCTGTGCCCTTCGGCTTGCAGCATGTATTGGCGATGTTCGTGGCCAACATCACCCCGATCATGATCCTTGCGGGGGTAGTCGGGTTAGACAAGAGTATCAGCGCGGCCTTGATCCAAAACTGCATGATCATCGCCGGTATCGGCACCTTGGTCCAACTTTATCCGATCTGGCGCATCGGCTCCCGCCTACCGATCGTGATGGGTATCTCGTTTACCTTCCTCTCGTTGGCCATTGGCATCGCTACCACCAAAGGGATGGGTACCTTGATGGGAGCCGTTATCGTAGGTGGTGTCGTGGAGGGTTGCTTAGGGCTTTTCCCGGATAAATGGACGAAATTGATTCCGCACATCGTAGCCGCCACGGTGGTGACCGCCATCGGCTTCTCGCTGCTGCCGATCGGAGCGAACAGCTTCGCCGGTGGACAGGGTGCGGCTGATTTCGGCAGCTGGCAGAATTGGGTGGTCGGAACCGTCACGTTGCTGACCTGCTTGGTCGCCCAGTTAGTCAACCATCCGATGGTTCGCTCCCTATCCGTATTGATCGGATTGATAGTGGGGTATCTCTTAGCCTTGTGTATGGGCATGGTCGATTTCTCAGGATTGAGCGGCGTATCAATTGCGGCCCTTCCGACCCTGCTGCCCTTCACGCCCGAGTTTCATTTAGATACGATCTTAGCTATTGTCTGTGTCTATTTGGTTTCGGCGACAGAGACCATTGGTGATACCTCTGCCATTTGCTCAGGAGCGTTAGGAAGAGGCGTGCATAAAAAAGAGATGGGTGCCTCTGTGGCCTGTGATGGTTTCGTGAGTGTGATCGCTGGGCTGTTCGGGTGCACGCCGATTACCTCCTTCTCGCAGAATGTCGGTTTGTCGGCCATGACGAAGGTGGTGAATCGTTTCGCCATCGCTACGGGAGCTTGCATCTTGATCTTGGGCGGTTTGTTTCCCTTTGTGGGTAACCTCTTGGCTACCATTCCGCAGGCGGTATTGGGCGGTTGTACGATCATGATGTTCGGCAGCATCCTATTCGCCGGTTTCCAGATGATGGCTCGTTGTGGTTTCTCTCAGCGCAACATGATCATCGTAAGCCTCTCGCTGAGCGTAGGGCTGGGATTCACCTCTGTCACACAGTTGTTCTCCATCTTCCCGCAAATCGTACAGACGGTCTTCGCTGAGAATTGCGTAGCGGTTGTCTTCCTCCTCGCTGTGATCCTCAACCTTGTGCTACCTAAGGAGAAAGAAGCGGAGCACTAAATACAAAAGATATCTCGACAACCCTTTATCAACCGCATAGCGATGCAGAACCACCATCTCGCTATGCGGTTATTTTATGATCGTAATCTACTAAGACTGTCCTATCTATCTTCTTTGTTTTCCGTTTAGGCTAATCATAAGAAAAACGGACATTTCTGAAAACTTTCGGGACACTGCCCAGCCGACACTGCGTGCTATTTTTGCGCCGCTTTAACATGTATCGCAACCACTCCTTCAACCCGCCCGGCGAGGAGGCAGAGAAAGCCTTCGCCGAGAAGGCCCCTACGATCACCCTGCAAGGCGCCCACCAGCAAAGCGAAGCCTTCTGGGAAAGCCAACGGCCGGAGGAGGCGAGCGTCGGTATCGAAAACATTTTCAAATTCCTTCGCATCGACTACGTCTGGCGACTGACCTATCTGGAGCACTCGAATATCCAGAAGGGTGGTGTTCGCATGACGATAACGCATTCATTCTAATCCTAAAAAGATTCATGGCGGAGACTACACCGAGTTCGGCATGACCAAAGAGTTTGAGTGGGCCGTCGAACGACTGAATCAACTTCGTGTGCCCTATGTTGGGCTGATTGGGAATCACGACATACTCGGCAATGGTCACGAGGTCTATGCGGAGCTATTCGGTGAAGATTAGTTCAACAACAAAATTGAGCACTTGTAACCTCTACTTGATCAACGCAAAATGAATCACTGAGTCGCCTCGATCGTCCAGTCCCGCAGGGTGTGCCGCTCGCTGTCGAAGTTAATACCTACCTTCACGATGGGAAGACCCGTGAGTCGGAAACGCTCCGGATATTGCTTCAAGTCGATTTGGTGCATCGCTGCCTCGGCGCTCTGGTTCAACTTCAGTTCTACGACATAGAGGGTCGTGGTCGTTCGCATCACCATATCCAGCCGGCCAACCGGTGTGCGCACCTCCACATCCACATACATCCCGAAGAGCGAGAAGATCACATAGAGCATCTGCAGGTAATGCCCCTCCGAATCTTTTATATTATCAGTATAGGGGACAGTACTCAAGAAGGTTTGCAGCAGTCGCAGGGCATCGTCCATCTTATCCTGTAACAAGGCTCTGGAAAAGCGCACGATTAACTGCAAAGGCGCCACTGTGTCGGGCATTACATAATTCGACAACAGACTTTTCATCAATCCAATGCGAACCTCTTGATTGGAATGTCTAACGAATAAGTTTGGAACAGCGGATCACCCTCCTTGATCGTAATATAACCGCTCTGATAGAGCAAAGGCACAATACTATTCATGCGCTCCGTTGGGGCATCAAACTCAGAGGCAAGACAATCTTGCCTACCGATCTCCGTGGGCAAAGTATGAAACTTCCGCATCATTTCGATTAGGTAAGTCGGCGTGCCGCTGCCGAACCAGTAATCATTGATCTCTTCATTGTCAAACGCATTGAGCAGGCTGAAAGGATTATAAATATCAGGCGAAGGCCAAGTGAAATGATAGCCGTCATACCTCTGTTTTAATTTCGCAATTGTCTCCTCTCGTGTGCAACCTAACGCCTGAGCCATCTGATCGATGTGACCGGACATCTGCGTCAGCATCTCCTCCTCGGTGATGCCACAGATAGTGGCATAGGGTTTGAGCATACTGATGTTATTGATGTTGTTCAGCTCGCCTTTCAGCCCGCATACAAAAAACCCGCAAAGCGATAGCAGGTTCCTACCTCTCGCTTTGCGGTGCTGACAAAAAAGATATGAATAGTGCGCTTAATAGGTCACCTTGATAAACTTGTTCTCCCACGGCTTGAATTCGAGGGCGGAGGCGTCGCCAATCGGAGAACCGACCACATCACAAGCCTGCAGCTGCTTTGGAGCGACCTTGCCCGGCTCCACGGCGAAGCGTGCGGCCTGACCACCGATCTCACGCAGTTGGAGCATCACGGCGTTCTCACCCTCCACGGGGCGCATGTTGACCAACAACAGATTCTCCGGTACGATGCGAAACAGCGAAACCGAGGTCTCTGTCAACTTCTCCGCATCATGCCCGGCAGGCAACACACGGGTCAAGAAGGGAATACGGTTCGACCAAGCGAAACGGGTCGCATAGGCGATGGAGTTGTCTGCCGAGGAGTTGATGAAGTAGCTCCACTGGATCGCACCCATCTGATCGGCATTGAAATTGGTCACCCAATAGTTGTTCATCGGCCAAGAATACATGTGCGTGCTCTGAGGAACAGCGCCTGCCTCATAACGGCCGGTATTGATCGCACCAAACTGCATCAAGGGAATCTCCTGGCTACCCATCACGATTTGTGACTCCCCATTGCAAGCTGTCGCAAAGTTCTGCACGGTGTACCAATCGTTAGACGAACCCTTGATCTGATCCACACCAGCCTCGATCGTACCACCCGGCACATCCAAATGAATCTTTCCCTGTGCCACCTCATAGGGGAAAGCCACATAGACCGCCTCTGGATCGGTCACCGCCTTCTTGCGCAGGCGATAAACCACCTCGATCTTCTTCTCCACCTTATAAACCCGGAACTCCACCATCAGGTTGTCTGGCTCACGGCCAGCCACGGTCTCGCCACGGAAACGGTAGGTGTCCCAGATGGCTCCCTGCTCGTAACGCTCGAAACGCATCTTCTCCGGGCGACGACGCAGGAACTGGGGGGCCTTGTAGAGCTCCATGGGGCGACGGCTGTCGATGATCTCATAGATGAACTCGCCCATCTCCCACTCCGGCTGCTCGCTCAGCAGGTTCTTGCCCAGCTCTTTGTCGTAGAGCTGCTTGATTGTACCCTTCGAGGGGTTGAAGTCGATGGCATACCAGTTGTTCTCCACATGCTTGTCGGCCAGCTTATCGGCACTGACGATCTCAGGACGTGGTGCGTCCTTTACCTTTATATAATAGCGGGTGAAGCCCAAAGCAGGCACATCCTTGGCATAGATGTTCCAGTAGGTACCGTCAGAGCGCACCTCGCCCGGCTGTGCCGGCACAGGATTACCCTGTGCGTCCACGATCTCAAAGGCTTTGTTTCTCGGCAGGATCTGATGGTCGATGTAGGCTTTCGCCAATCCGCTATAACTCCAGTTCAACGTGTTATAGACTACGATCGAGGGACAATCCGCCTTCGGCGTGAAAGTCTGCAATAGACCCATCGTAGTCTCTCCTAATAGACCGACATGACGATAAGCCTCCCAAGCGTAGGATTGCTTCAACGAACGCTGCTCCCAAGTCTCCAAACCATAAGCATCACGCACGCTCTCGCTATACCCAAAGGTATGCTCGTCATAGAAGAGCAATGCCTTGTTAGCGGCATCAATCTGCTCTTGCGTCTTCTCCGGCAACTTGGCACCTAACATCTGCGCAAAGGCCAATCCCGCTTGGTTAGCGATGATGTCAGAGTGGGTCACACGGGAAACCGCTGCCTCACGGGCACCAGAGCCGAAGCCATCGGTCCACCAATCGGGCCATGCGCCACGGATAGTCTGGATCTGGTCGGCATAGTCCTTCTCCACGGTCTTAAAGAACTCGGTCGCTACCGCCGAGCGCAGCTGCGGCCAAGCATATTTCTCGTTCCATCGGCGCACCATCTCACAACTCTTGGTCGAAGGGGGCGCATTATCCGTTAGATAACCCGAATGTTGCAAAGCGCAGATGTCATACGGATAGCGTCTCGCCTCCAGTTCGCCGAGGTAGTTGAGTACCTTCTGCTCGAAGCTCTCAAAATCATCCTTCTCAATACCCAAGAAATTACCATAGTGGTAATGCTCCGCCCGATAGGTCAACACCTTCTTTCCAGAGGGTGATTGCCACCAGAAGAGGGTGGGCTGATCGAAACAGATCAAGGCACGATGGCCATGCGTACCCATATTGACATACTTCACGCCCGCATCGGCAAAAAACTCGCTGAAGCACCAGCCAATACCGTTCACGTCGTCTTGCATCGCCAACTCCGCCCGCATACCCAAGTCGCGGAACTGCTTCAAGGGAGCCAACGAAACAGCCAAGGTCTGCTCGTCGGGCAGCTCATCGAAGTTGAGGTACATGGTCGCCAATTCAATACGTCCCTCCTTCACCCGTTGCTTCAGGCGCTCGATCTGTGCCGCAGGGCGGCATTTCAAATACTCGCTGACCGCCCAGGCCGTCTCACAGGTCCAGCGAAATTGAGCCGCCTCAGGATAATCGTCCGTCAAGTCGCAATAGTCCAACGCATAGTCGATGTAGCGCAACTGCTCCTGCAAGATCTCCATCTGCGAGCGGGTATAGCCGATGTCGGTATGCGTATGTTGCACGAAATTCACCTGCCAATGTCGCACGGGAGTCAATTGTACAGTCGCCTGTTGCTGCTCCTTCCCGGCAGTCAATGTCAAGGGTAATGCCTTCGCACTCTCCACCGCCGGCACCTCCACATAGAAGGTGTTTTCGCCCGGCTGCAACCGTTCTTTCTGACGTTGATCTCCCAACTGAATCGTCAGCGACACGGGATTCCCCTCGTGCTTCACCGAGACCTCGACCTTCTGAGTCAATCCCCCACTCGATTTATACACCGCAGGCAGCACACGACTTTTCACGTCCGAGAGGCCTGCTCCAAAAGCTGACCCTATCCCCATGAGAAGAGCCAACCCCACCACTAAAAACTTACCTTTTCGCATCATTTTATCCTGTTTTTATTTTTAATAGCTATCCATCCAATATATACCAAACAAACCCCTAACAAGCCGAAAGCCGCCTCCTGCCCGAACGCATCGGCCATCAGGCCCATCAGAGGGGTCAACAGCGCACCGCCCGATACGCCCATGATCATCAGGGCAGATACCTCGTTCTGTCTCGTCGGCACCTCCGCCAAGGCAAAGCCAAAAAGGATCGAGAAGACATTCGAACAGGCCAACCCGATACAGACGATCAGCACGGCGAGTGCCATGAAGCTGTCTGCCATCAGGAAACCAGCAAAAGCCACTAACGCAACCGCCATGCTGACACGCAAGAACTGGCGAGAGGCGCAATGGGCCAGCACGATCGCCCCCAAGAAGGAACCAGCCGTGCGCGCCGCAAAATAGAGGCTGCTACCTAATCCCGCCTCCTCCAAAGGCATTGCCAAACGCTCCATCAACAACTTCGGGATAGAGGTATTCAATCCCACGTCGATGCCCACGATGCAGACGATACCGATCAACAGCATCAGCACCACCCTGTTCCGACAGAGCGAACAGGTAGAGGCAAAATTAGAGCTTTGTCCCTCCGGCTGCTTGTCATTGGGAATACTCCAAGTTACCCATGCCATTGCCAACAGGGTTGTCAGCGCATAGACGGGGAAAATCCAACGCCAGTCCCCCATATAAAGAGCTGTGAAAGCGGCCAAAATCGGTCCCAAGAAAGAGGCTATCGCCTTAAGAAACTGACCGGCGGTCAACACACTGGTGACCCTGTCCGGCCGCACGACCGCCGCTACCATGGGATTCAAAGAGACTTGCAGGATCGTGTTGCCAATGCCCAACAGGGCAAAGGCAATCAACAGGCAATCAAAGCGGTAGGCCAACAAAGGCAAGTCCATAGCTACCCAGGTAATTCCTAAAGACACTAACACCGTATTACGCCGTCCCCAGCGTCCCATCCAAATACCGGCGGGGATGGAGAAGAGAGCGAACCAGAGGAATACCATCATGGGCAGCAGGTTCGCCAACGTGTCGGAGAGTGCAAAGTCCTGCTTCACGTAGTTGGTGGCGATACCCACGACATCCACAAATCCCATCACAAAGAAACCAAAGAGGATAGGAAACAATACGGATCCTGTTGTCTTACTGCGCATAGTCATCCTTGGGTTGCGTGCCTAACTTCATTTCTAAATGTCCACCTTTCACGATTTTCGAGAAGGGGATGTGCGTGTCTGTCCATCGTTGCCCATCCAATTGAATCGCCTCGATATAATTGTTCTCCGGCATATTGCCCTGCGTCTCGATCACGAATTGCTTTCCTGTATAATAACGATCGCTCAACTGGATCGTCACCTTATCGAAGAGCGGACGGGTGATGCCCATCGTGGGATCGGCAGCCGTCAAGCCCTTGATGTCGAACAATCCCAAGGAAGCCATCACATACCAAGCACCCAACTGACCTTGGTCCTCGTCCTGTCCGTAGCCGTAGCCATGGATACCATCCGTCCCGTAGAACTCATTAAGGATGGCACGAACCCAGTGTTGCGTCAGTGAAGGACGACCGGCCTCGTTGAAAAGCCAAGAGATATGCAGGCAGGGCTGGTTGCCGTGGTTATAGAGGGTTTGCAAACCCGCAAAGGCATCGACCTGCTGACCGCCACTGAAAATTAACTCTCTCGACACCGTAAAGATACTATCTAAACGAGTGTTGAACACATCCACACCCACCTTGTCGATCAATCCTTGTGGATCGTGCGGCACATAGAAGGTATATTGCCAAGCATTTCCCTCCTGAAAACCACGCCACACCTCCATCGGATTGAAGTTGGGAATAAAAGTGCCATCCGCTTGCTTCGGACAGATGAAATTGGAAGCGGGGTCATAGAGCCGCTCCCACCCTTTCGAGAGATCCATCAATTTCGCATAGTTGGCCTCATCGCCTCGCAGCTTCGCCCATTGCGCTACCGCCCAAGCACTGTAGGAATACTCCAACGTATGAGAAGCAGAGAAGCGGAACACCTCATCATAGCCCTCACCGTTATCTACATGTGGCACATAACCCTTCTCCACGAAATAACGGGTATCTACCTTACCGGCACCCAAGGGACGATCCTCACCGTCCAGTTCGTTCTTCAAGCAGGCAGCGTAGGCGGTCTCCAAATCGAAATCCCGGATGCCACACTGATAGGCACCCACGATGATCGTGCTCAGCAAGTTCGTGCCCACACCAGAGACATAACGGCTGTTGGCAATACCATCGGCCAACCAACCCCCATCCTTATAGACCTGCAGATGGGTACTGATATAGTCGCTCAAATACTCCGGATAGGCCAACGCCCACAATTGCGAGAGGTTCCACTGCGCTCCCCAAGCCGCATCAGAGTTATAGAAGGAGAAGGCTGGCTTGCCCTCCTTCATCGGAATCTGGCCGATTGCGCCATTGTGTTTCGGATAGGCTCCGTTCACATCGCTCGCCAAGCCACGTCCTAACAGCGCATGATAAAGGCCGGTGTAGAATTTCAATTTATCCGCACGATTGGCGGTCTCCACCCGGATGCGGCCCAAATAGTCTTCCCAAGTCTGTACGGCCTCTGCCTTGGCCTCGTCAAAGGAGCAAGTAGCTGCCTCCGTCTCTCGATTCAGGCGGGCATTCGCCACGGAGGTATAGGAAAGTCCCACCTTCGCCGTGATCTGCTCTTGCTCAGCAGTCGAGAAAGTCAGATAAAGACCCGCTCCTACGCCGGTCGCCACTGACTGTCCCACCTCCACCTGCTCACCATGGAATACACCGTAGCCTGTGGGCTGCTTATCTACTTTCGCCGAGAAGTAAAGCGGTACCTGGCTACCCGGCTCATATTTCTTCACATATTCCGGTTCGGTGATCACCCAGCCTTCTACCCATCCCTCTTCGGTCAGACGCACCTCCGCATCCACAACCGCACCGCTCTCGCCTTGACGATTACCGATGTCGAACAGCAAATGGCTCTCTTCAGAAGCCGGGAAGGTGTAACGTTGAAAGGCAACACGGGGTGTAGCGGTCAATTCAGCATGAATACCGTAATCTTTCAGATTGACCGCATAATAACCGGGGATAGCCACCTCCTCCGCATGATCAAAACGGGAGCGATAGCCCACGCCAGTCGTGTCATCCACCGCACCAGGGATCGTCTTCAATGCACCCTCTGTGGGCATCAGCACGATACCACCCACCTGAAACTCATGCAAGCAGGGAAATCCCTCGATGGATTGATCTCGATAATCATAACCGGTTGCCTCCCATCCCCACTTATTTCCAACATGACCATTGGTGGAAGGAGCCGGTTTGGCCATACCAAACGGCATGGCCCCCGGCGTGAAATGGAACCAGCGGCAATGTGCCGTGCCTATACGAGGCTCGACATACTGCCCTAACGGCTCCAACTCCATTCGTTGGGAGCCTCCATCACAAGCAAATAGCCCCAGTAACATACCAAGTAAACCACAAAAAGGAAAATATTTCAATGTTCTCATTGTTTTTTTGATAAATGATTTAACGCATACACATAAGCTCCCATCGCAATGGAACGGCTCGCTCCCTGCCGACTGCACACCACACCGATGCGCTTACAGGCATCATAGTTCACCTTTCGTGCGGAGCCCTCCACCGAAAGCATGACCGGCTCTCCTGCCGCAAACGCCGCAAATTCGGTTGGCTCCTCCAGGTTATAAGCTCTCATCTGCAAACGTGGAAAACGGTTGCCATCCATCATGCCTGTCTCGCCGTTCAGCTCTTTCAACAGCGCAGGCAAGATATATTTCGCCGCACCGGAGAGGCCACCGCCAATCACCACCAAACCATCGACCAAGGTGATTGCCATAGCAATCGCATCGCCAGCCATCTCACCCAACTCGGCGAAAGCGTTCCGGGCTGCTGACTGATTACTGGGACGCAAGCCCTCGGCAATCTCGAAAATCTCTTTCGGCGTCAACTCCGCCGTGTCACCCGACAACTCACGATAGACCCGCTTCACCGCTCGGATGCTGACGCTCTCCTCAGCGATCAAATTCGGATATTTCTTGTTTCGGAAGCACCAAACACAATCACCTGTCGCATTGTCGCCTATCAACAGCTCGCCATTGATCACGACACCCCCACCAAATCCGGTGCCTAACGTTACGCCCAATAGGTTGCGATAACGTTTGGTGCTACCGGCCTCCGCCAAACGGTCATTCACCTCCGGCAACGCACCCGCCAATGCCTCTCCATAGGCGAACAGGGCACCATCATTCTGAATAAAGACGGGCAACCCGAACTGCTCCTCCAAGAAGGGACCTAACGCCACACCTCCACGGAAAGCAGGGAAGTTGGGCAGATCGCCAATGATACCCGCCGGATAGTCCGCAGGTCCCGGAAAAGCGAAACTGATCGCTACCGGATTCTCTGAGAGCTGCTCACGCACCGCCCGGAAACCCGCAGCGATCTGCGCTAAACAGCGTGACTGCGAATTAACACAGGCAGTTTGATACACGGGGGAGACAATCTCCCTCCCCCCTTGCATCGCAGAAAAGACGAAATTAGTTCCACCCGCATCCAAAGTCATCACCACTCGTTGATCGGCACTATAATCCATCATGCACTCCTCCTCTTTTGTTTAGGAACGAAAACGGACATACGCCTTGATCGTACCGCAATACTTACCTACCGACGTACCATAAGGACGGATCGTATAGGCTCCCACGGAAGCGGGAATAATGAAGGTCTCCGCATAGTGAACCACGAACGGTTCGAAGGCATCGGCCGGACTCTCCACGATCAACTCATCACCCTTGATCACATTCAGCACCTGCACACCACCATCCGTGTCGTGCTCCACCTTTTCCGTGAACCAATGGCGACGGGTCTCGATAAACTCATTCTCATGCAAGCCGGTACGCTCCTCACGCCAGCCTTCACCCTCGGCGATCACCTCTACTTGATTGACCAGGTGCTGACGACAGAAATCAGTCTGACGCTCCCACTGGATCACCTTTGATCCATGCCCAATGTTAATCGGACGAGGCTGGCCGTCCAGTCCCAAGCGTCCCCAGTCATAGAGTTTAAATGTGAAGATGCTCGGCGTAGCACTGATCTCCAGCACCATCGCGCCTGCTCCAGAGCAGTGGATCGTACCTGCTGGAATCAAGAAGTGATCATGCCGCTTCGCTGGCCAGCGATTGACATAGCGCTCCGCATCGAAAGCCTCGCCTGTGCGCTGCGCCTTCTCCAAGGCAGCGATCATCTCTTCAGGATTGACCCCGTCACGCAAGCCCAAATAAACAGTTGCTCCCTCCTCTGCATCCAATAAATAATAGCTCTCATCCTGAGTATATGGGATACCAAAGGTGTCGCGAATATATTGCGTAGTCGGATGCACCTGCAAACTCAGATTGCCACCGCCCATCGTGTCCAAGAAATCAAAACGAATCGGGAAATCCTGTCCGAAACGAGCCTCTACCGGACCTCCTAACAGCGCACGGGTCTCCGCAAAGACCAAATCATTGGAAGGAATCTCAAAAAGCTCACCCTCCACAGAAAGATACAAGCTGTTCTCCTCCGGCACGCAGTCGAAACACCAACCGTAATTTGCTGGCTCAGGATCCAAGCCACACACCTGCTTCATCCATTGACCGCCCCAAGGAGCCGGGTCAAAGAAGGGCACCACACGGAAAGGTCGATGAGCTGTCTTGCGCAAACCTTGGAGCATGGTTTCCCCTTCAATCAATTTGGGTACTTCTGCTTGATGCGTGTCCAACCAATAGTCCACCTTGGGAAGCAATCGCTTCTTCAAGTGGTCACACACTTGCCAATCCACAAAATAGCCTCGCTTATAGTGTGCCGAAGGAGATTCCTGCCGATTATGTACACCCAGGCCCTCAATCTCATGCCGACGACTCCGCAACTGAATCTCCCAGCGAGCCATATCGACATAGACAAGCAAACTCGGCGCTGTCTCCACCTCTGCTGCGCCATGGCCAAAGAGAATAGTCCAACCTGTCTCCTCCTCCAATGTTGCACGGCAAGACGCCAATCGCTCCTTGTCGAAGAAATCCGCATAAGTAAAGCGAGCCCTGTATCCAAAGAGTCGATCATCCGTGACATAGGGATAGGTCATCTGCTCGATCTCCTCTGCAGACTTAAATAGGGTATCTGACTCGATCAGGCGATCCGGTGCCAGCTGTTCCAAAGCTGCCCGGAGCAACTCCATGTGCACGCCCTGATAACATTCAACTACCCAAACCTGTCGCTCACCTCGCAGCGTTCTCTCCTCCGACAGCTGAGCCAAGATGGCCTCCCAACCTTTCCACAACCTACCCTCCGTAGGTGTGGCAGGAAACTTATCGTAATTGCTTTTTCTCATTTTATGGTTATTAGTCTATTTTCCCGCGAAAATAGCCCTTCATATCCAAAAAGAATGCTACATTTGTTCCGATTTACTTGTACAATCTTACGATTACATACCATGGCGAAGATCAAGGAAGGATTTAAGGGAGAGCGGTTAGTTTCCATGCCTGAGAAATTATTGGAAGACTATCGCAAGGAGCCGCTTATCGCACCACTCTATGTACGCAAGATAGGCTATTTTCCCCGGGTCAAATACCACTATGTACAGAAAAACGAGGGTACAGACTATGCCATGCTGATCTATTGTACAGAAGGTGAAGGTTGGTACACCCTCCAAGGGCAGACCTTTCCCGTTCAGCGCAACCAATATATCTTGATTCCACCCCATGTGCCCTATGCTTTCGGCGCCGATGAGGCTCAGCCTTGGACAATCTATTGGCTCCATTTCGAGGGAGAATTGGCCAAATGCTTCCTGCCTAAACGACCAGGTCCCGTCGAGATCCTACCGGGAGATCATTCCCGACTGCAATATCGCATCAAGCTGTTTGAAGAAATTCTGAATTGTTTCGCAATGGGGTATATTAAGGAATATATGATCTACGCCTCGATGTGCCTGCATCAGTTCTTGGCATCGTTCATCTATGTTGAGCAGTTCCGCCACTCCGCGATCCCCACGCAGAAGGAATACCCCTTCATCGCTAAAGTGACCCACTATATGCATGAAAACATCCACCAAAACCTCACCTTGGAGGAGTTGGCTGCCTACTTTAAATATTCACCCTCCCATTTCTCCGCACTTTTCCGAAAAGAGACAGGTGTCTCCCCTATACATTATTATATACGGCTCAAAATACAGAAGGCGTGCGAGTATATCGAGTTGTCCGACCTCAAGTTGAGCGAGATCGCCTCCCGGTTAGGCTTTGAGGATGCCGCCTATTTCAGCCGCATCTTTACGCATGTGATGGGTATCTCTCCCTCTCGCTACCGCTCACAGGAGGTAGCGAGAAGAAAGACAACGAATTAATCCTCTATTTTAAGCAAACTGCTAAAGCCTGTCATCTTGAAGACCTCCATAATCTCCTTGGATACATGGCGAACGATCAACTCGCCCTGTTGCGCCTTCAACTGTTTCACCAACTGCAACAAGATGCGCAAGCCACTCGAACTAATATACACCAAATCCGTAAAATCGAGCACCAATTGCTTCACACCACTCAGAGATCCCAATAAGTCTTGGGATACTTCTCCACTATTTGCCGTATCCAATCGACCTTTAAGACCGACATTTAAGATCGACCCTTCAACAACCTTCTTTACTTCAATATTTTCCATCTCTATTAATTACTGTTTGTCGGACAAAGGTATGTAAATAATTTGAAAATCGCATCCAAATCCCCACTTTTGCGCCACAAAAACCCCTCGATTTAAGCTTGGCGTTCCAGATCATATAAATGGCATCAAGAAAAAATTCTTGCGCAAAAATTTGGAAGTTTCAATCTTATCACCTACTTTTGCACTCGCAACCGGGTAACTGATTGCAATGATATCGCGGAGTGGAGCAGTGGTAGCTCGTTGGGCTCATAACCCAAAGGTCGTAAGTTCGAGTCTTGCCTCCGCAACTTGGTCAAGGAAGGTGCTCAAACAAATTGAGTGCCTTTTTTATTTTCCCATTATTAGGCTTATCCAACATCATCGATCTGAGTAAACTGATTATATAGTAATCATTCCGCTTGCCTAATTCACTTTTTCTTTTGATATTTGCAGTACGATTTCATAGACTTATGAAATGATATTTCTCTTGATTGGGGCTTATAACTGTTTCAAGATAAAAACAGAAGGACATAATATGAAAAAGATTGCAATCATATGGATGGCGATGGCACTCTGTTTAAGTGCACACGCCAAGACAGAGAAACGGATGGTGGAGGGCTCGAAAGGAAAGCTATCTGCTGTGATTCAAGTGCCGGAGCTAAAAGCAGGCGAGAAAGTGCCGATGGTGATGTTGATGCATGGATTCATGGGCAACAAGAATGGAGCGTTGGAGCAACAGATGGCGGATGAGCTGGAGGCGCAAGGCATTGCCTCAATCCGTTTTGACTTCAATGGTCACGGCGAAAGTGAGGGCGATTTCCAAGAGATGACCGTACCTAACGAAATCGAGGATGCGAAAAAGATCTATGCCTTCGCCAAGTCATTACCTTTCGTGGAAAAGATAGCTATGTCTGGCCACTCGCAAGGAGGTGTAGTTACAGCCATGACAGCAGGAGAATTAGGCACTGCTGAGGTAGCCTGCATCGTGCTACTGGCTCCGGCAGCCGTATTGCGTGATGACGCTATTCGAGGTAATACGATGGGTAAGGTCTATGACCCTCTGAACCCACCGGAGTATGTAGAGATGTTCGGCGGTTTGAAGTTAGGTCGGGAATACATTAAAACCGCTTTTTGGTTGCCGATCTTTGAAACGGCCGAAAAATATACAGGTCCAGCATGCATCATCCATGGAACGGGCGACCGGGTGGTGCCTTTCACTTATGGCGAACGTTTCCATCATCAATGGCCTGGTAGCGTATATCACCGCATGGATGGGCACGACCATGGGTTCACGCAAGACTTGCGGAAAGTGACAGACTTAGCCGTCAGCTTCTTGGTAGAGCATTTGAAGTAAAGCAAAACAGGAGCAGTGGAAATACAAGCATTATTGGAACTATATGCCGCCCATCCCGGCGTGGCAGCCTTGGAAAGCCTTTTACGAGATGGCGACGCAAAGAATCTGGTTCTGAAAGGATTGAACGGATCAGCGGGCGCCTTAGTGATCGCTTCTCTCTTTAAACGGCATCCCATGCCGCTATTAGCCATACTGAATGACCAAGAAGAGGCGGGTTATTTCTACCATGATCTGACGCAGCTTCTGGGCAATGAAGCGGTATTTTTCTTCCCCTCCGCCTATCGCCGAGACATTAAGTATGGCCACATCGACCCAGCTAATGAGATTCTGCGTACGGAGGTATTGAGCCGATTGCAAGACTCCAATAACGTAAATTTGATCGTCTCCTATCCGGATGCCTTGGCTGAACGTGTAGTGGAGCGAGACGTGCTGAAAGAGAACACACTCAAATTGAGCGTTGGCGAGAAGGTGGATAACATGTTCGTCTCAGACGTGTTGGATTCATACGGGTTTGAAGCGGTGGATTACGT